>JAYTYD010000235.1:0-1528 GCA_043742625.1 Methylovirgula sp.
ATCGGCGGCATCATGTGAAGACCATGGTACAGTCAACCCTTTCGCGTTACAGTTTTCTCATGCGCGCCGCTCGGACAATGTCGGCAGGCGCATTCTGGATTCTGCATCATATGCGGGAGGTTTAATGCGCTATTTTCCGCTGTTCATCGATACGAAAGACGCTGAAATTCTGTTTGTTGGCGGCACCGACGGTGTCTTGTCCAAGCTGCGACTCTGGCTGAAAACTCAAGGCAAATTGAGCGTTGTAGCGCTGGAGGTTGACACTGACATCGTAAACTTTGCGAAGGAAGGCAAAATTGCGCTATATCGCCGTGCCTTCCACAAGGCGGATTTTGTGAATAAGCGGATTGTTATCGTGTCCACAGGGTCACCGGTGGCCGACCATTTGTTGTCTTGGCTGGCACGCCAAGCGGGCAAAATCGTTAATGTGGTTGATGATCCAGACAATTGCACCGCGATTACCGCATCGCTGGTGGACAGAGATCCGCTGGTGATTGCCATCGGTACGGAGGGTGCGGCACCGGTTTTGGCCCGCCGTATAAAGGCCGAGCTCGAAGAGCGGCTTTCTCCTAAGCTTGGCACATTGGTGGCTGCGGCAGCAAAACTGCGCGCGCGGGTGTCTAATGATTTGCCCTCGCGCACCCGCCGCACTTTGTGGGAGCGGTTTTTTTCCGAGGAAGGCCTTCGCGCCGTAGATTCTGAAACGGAACTTGAGGCGCACTTTTTGCAAAGCCAAGCAGCGGGCCATGAAAAGCGTCAGGGCCGCATGGTTTTCATTGGCGCAGGCCCCGGTGATGCCGAGCTCATGACGCTCAAGGGAAGAAAAGTGTTGCATCAGGCTGATTTGGTTCTGCATGATGCGGCTGTTTCTGCGCAAATCTTGGAATTAGCGCGGCGCGAATCCACTCGGCTGATTGCAGATGCGCTGAACGATGAGCTGTTCGAGCGCATCGTTGCTGACGCTGCCGGCGGCGCGCTTGTCGTTTGGCTGAAAGCCGGAGATGTACCCTTGGCGGGTGCCGCCGCCGTGGAACACGCGCGCTTTCGCGCTGCTGAGGTTCCGCTTGAGATTATCGCTGGAGTTGTAATTGCCAAGGCGTTAAACACGCTTCAACCGTCCACAAACGAGGTTGCCTGATGGCAAAGTTTAAATACCCGCAAATTCTTACCTGCTCCGATCTTATCACCGGAGATGTGATGTTTCTGCAAAAGGATGATTGGAGCCGCGACCATCGCCGCGCTTACGTCGCCGCGACCGAGGCGGAAGCTGCGGCTTTGTTGGCGCGTGGTATGGTCGATTTCGCCAACAACCGGGTAATTGACGTCTATTTGGTGGATATTGCTATCTCCGCCGATGGCCACCCCGAGCCGATCCACTACCGCGAGAAAATCCGCACGCTTGGCCCCACGATGCGCTTGGATTTGGGCAAACAGGCCGAAGCCACCTTTGCCGGAGACATTTAAATGAACATCGCCATAACGCCTCCCGTTGACATGCCCGGCTCAAACCAGCGCCCCGCTATGTATT
>JAYTYD010000236.1:0-3406 GCA_043742625.1 Methylovirgula sp.
TTCGGAACGGAGGCGCGGCGCAGAAGCGGGGATTTTGCCACGGGGTTGGTCCTATTTCAGTCCGGCTTCAGTTAAAAAGCGCTTGAGATTGGCAACGCCATGGATGGCGTTTTCCAGCGGATCGGCCTTTTTCGGGTCTTGTTCAGCTTCCAGAACCACCCAGCCTGAGTAGCCGGCCAATTCCTTGAAAACATTGACATAATCAACGCTGCCCCTACCCGGAATTGTAAAAATGCCGATCTCATCACCCATGCCAACGATCGAATCGAGAAAGCTCCAATCACCGGCCTTGGATTTTGCCATAATATCCAACCGCACATCTTTGCAGTGAATATGGCTGATCCGCGTTTTATAGGTGCGCGCCACTTCGACAGGGTCGCAGCCTGCCCAAGTTAAGTGTCCGGTATCAAACAACAAATTCACGCTGGCGCCTGTATGATCCATAAAATTACCAATGTCGGCACGGCTCTCAACGATGCCGCCCATGTGGTGATGGTAGCACAATTTGAAGCCCTCCGCTGCCAACATATTGGCAAAATCGGTCATCTTTTTGCCATAAGTGACCCACTCATCCGCCTTCATATGCGGCCGTTTGGACTGTGGCATAGCCCGGTCACCTTGAATGGTGTTTGAGACTTCCGCCACAATAAACACGTCTGTTCCCATGCCCTTGAGCAAGGTGCGGTGCTTGAGCGAGCCTTCGAATTCCTCGGCGGCAGGGCGCTCCAGCAGCTTGATCGAGTGCCAGCCGCCAATGCAGGCGAGGCCATATGGCGCGAGCGTGGCGCTTAAGGTACTGATCTCGCGTGGAAACTTTTTACCGAGCTCCATGCCTTCAACGCCCGCTTGCTTGGCATTGCGCAGGCAGGTTTCGAGGGTAATGTCGCCACCAATTTCCTTCAAATCATCATTTGACCAAATAATCGGGTTTGCGCCAATTCGGATCATACTAATCTCCAATATGTTGTTTTTTGCGCGCAAGGTCGTAGCTCTTGCGGGCTTTTATGACCGTGTCGCGATTTGAAACTTCCGGCACCGAAACGTCCCACCAATGACCACCGGCGTCGGTTGAATGGCGGGCATCGGTATCAATGACGATAACCTGACTGTTTGTTGCAGCGCGTGCGGCGACGAAGGCCGCTTCCAGATCGGCAATGTTGGCCACCTTGACCGCATCCGCACCCAAACTGCGTGCATGAGCGGCAAAGTTGATGTCGGGCAGGGTTACGTGATATGAATCCTGCAACAGATTGTTAAATGCCGCGCCGCCGGTGGCATGTTGAAGACGGTTAATGCAGCCATAGCCGCGATTGTCCGGCAGAATGACGATGATTTTCATATTCATCATAACCGCCGTGGCAAGCTCGGAGTTCATCATCATGTAGGAACCGTCCCCAACCATACAGATGACTTCGCGAGAAGGATCTGCCATTTTAACGCCCAGAGCACCTGCAATCTCGTAGCCCATACAGGAAAAGCCATATTCGAAATGGTAGCCGCCCGGCGCGCCGGGTTGCCACAGCTTGTGCATTTCGCCCGGTAACCCGCCTGCCGCACCAACAACCACGTCGGTGGGCAGCGCATTGCGGGCTATCGCGCCAATGACCTGCGAATCCGACGGCAAATCTGCATTGGTGTGCGCGCCATGAGCATTTGTATAACTGGCCACGTTTTGCAGCCAATTTGTCTTGTCTTCTGCGGCGCTTTTGGACCAAGCGGCGGGTGCACTCCACGCGGCCAAGGCTGAATTGAGCGCGGCAAGGCCGACACGCACGTCTGCAATAAGCGGCAGCGCATTGTGCTTGTTGGCATCGAAAGCCTGCACATTCAGGCCGATAATTTCGTGATCCGGGTTTTTGAAAAGTCCCCACGAACCTGTGGTAAAATCTGCCAGCCGCGTGCCAACAGCCAAAATAACATCGGCTTCACCGGCATAAGCATTTGCTGCTGCGGTGCCGGTGACACCTAAAGCGCCAAGTGCCATCGGCGAATATTGTCCGATTGATGACTTGCCACCTTGAGTCTCCCCCACCGGGATGCCGAACCGCTCGGCAAACGCCTGTAATTGGGATTCAGCTTCGGAGTATAGCACTCCGCCGCCGGCAACGATAAACGGCTTTTTGGCTGCTTGCAGCGCGGCAACCGCGTCGGCCAATTCGTGCATGTCCGGGGCTTGTCGACGCGGACGATAGACCTTTTTGTCGAAGAAACTTACAGGGTAATCAAAGGCTTCTGCCTGAATATCCTGGCAAAACGCCAACGTAACTGGCCCACATTCGGCCGGGTCTGTCAAAACACTCATGGCGCGGCGCAGCGCCGGGATGATTTGCTCCGGGCGCGTAATGCGATCAAAATAACGCGAGACGGGCTTGAAACAATCGTTGGCAGACACTGTGCCGTCGCCGAAATCTTCGACCTGTTGCAGCACGGGATCAGGAATTCTGCTCGCAAATACGTCCCCCGGGATGAGCAGCAGCGGCAGGCGGTTGACGTGGGCAACAGCTGCGGCCGTCACCATATTAACAGCGCCCGGTCCGATAGAGGTGGTACATGCCATCATACGTCGGCGGCGACTTGCTTTGGCAAAAGCAACGGCCGCATGGGCCATGCCTTGCTCATTGTGGGCGCGGTAGGTTGGTAAGACATCCTTTGTGGCGTAAAGGGCCTCCCCGAGACCAGCGACATTTCCATGGCCAAAAATCGCCCAAACTCCGGCGAAAATCGGCGTTTCTACGCCGTCAATCTCGGCCATTTGGACACTTAAAAAGCGCGTCATCGCCTGCGCGGCGGTTAAACGAATGGTTTTCATCAAATCAGCTCCGAATGTTTTTTGCGGTCAACCAAGCTTGGACAAGAATGTCAAAGTTTTCTGCCATAAGCGTGACTGCTCGTGCGTCAGTTATTTTACCCGCAAGCCAATGCCGGGCCGGTTCCGCAAAAATTGTGCGGCCTACAGCAAAACCCTTCACACTGGCACAGGTGGCTGCCATTTTAAAAGCTTCGATAAGTTCATTTTCAGGCGCTTCAAGGCCGAGCATGACAATGCCCCGGCAGTAACTATCATTGATTTTGATAACGTCAGCAATATTGGCCCATGCGGTCTGAGTGACTTGCGTCTCCAGCTTCCACCAATCCGGCTTGATTCCAAGGCTGTAAAGATGAGCGATAACGCGGGAGATCGTCGTGTCATTCACCGGCCCGTGTTTGCCGGCGATGATTTCTACTAGCAACTCACGACCGCCCGACCGGGCTGCATCGGTTAGGCGCAGCAACTCACGGTCTTGGCGCGACCGCAATTCTGCCGGATCGTCGGGATGATAAAAGCAGAGACACTTGATGGTATGGATCAATGGCCATTCGTTAAGCTTGGCGGCCAAGGATCCGCCCCCTTCAAAATCAAGCGGGC
>JAYTYD010000237.1:0-5824 GCA_043742625.1 Methylovirgula sp.
GGTCATCTCGCGCTTATGGAATTCGGGGTCGGCGAAACGAATTTCATCTTTGACCACACTGATCAAAACATAATTTCCGCCATGGGCAACGAGTGAAAACCCTGCCTCAATCGCTTTCACATTGCCTGTTGCATCAAATACTGTGTCGAAACCATTGCCCTCAGTCACACTAAGAAGTTCGCTGGCAGAGCGGGCGCTCAGCGGCGCTGTAACCGCGAAGCCCAATTCGTCCCGCGCGAAAGCGAGCCGCTCGGGGCTTGAGTCCAATAGGGTTACATCCAGCCCTGCAAGTCTGGCAAAAACAGCGGCACCGAGACCGATCGGGCCGATGCCAACCACCAAAGCGCGGTCGCCTCGCCCTGCCTTGGCTCTGCGCACGGCATGCGCGCCTATTGCCAGAAATTCCACCATGGCCGCATCCCGAAACGAGAGATTTCCAGCAGGATACAGGTTTTCCGCCGGCACATTAATACCCTCGCACATGCCGCCATCGCGGTGCACGCCCAGCACTTCAATCGCCATGCAACAATTCTGTTTGGATTTTCGACACGCATGACATGTTCCGCACGAAATGTAGGGATTGACAATGACCCTTGTGCCAATTGCCAGATCGACGCCTGAACCCACCGCGCTCACCACGCCGGAAAGTTCATGCCCCATCACGCGCGGATAGTTCAAAAACGGATGTTTGCCTTCAAAAATATGATAATCCGTGCCGCAAATGCCAACCGCCTTGACCTCAACCGTCACCCACCCTGCAGCAGGTGGCAGCGGGGCAGCTCGGTTTTCAATAACCAAATTTCCGGGCGATAGGCAAACTAGCGTTTTCATTGAACTGCCTTTGCGGCGCGTATGATTTTCAGGATCTTTTGCGGCGCAGACCATCAAAATAGACGATGCCGATAATTAGCCCGCCCGTGATGATCAGCTGCCAGAACGGGTTTACATTCAGCAGATTCGCGCCATTTTTGATCGTTGTCAGCAAAAAAGAGCCGAGTAGCGGCCCTTGCACGCTGCCCACGGCACCAAACAAACTGGAACCACCAATCACCGAGGAAGCGATGGCATCGAGTTCCCAGCTCTGTCCCTGCGTTGCATTACCAATGCCGATGCGCATAGCCAGCAGAATGCCTACAAAAGAGCCAAGCACAGCACATAACGTATATGCAACGTAGATCATGCGGTTGATGTTGACGCCGGAAAGGCGCGTCGCTTCGCGGTTGGATCCGATGGCATAAAGATAACGGCCCCACCGCGTGTGCGATAAAAAGATGTAAGAAGGCGCGGCGACGATAATAACAGCCCAGAACAGCATGGGAATGCCTAAGAAATCGGACCGGGAAACGCTGGTGAATGTCTCATTCGTGATGGAAATGGTCGCCCCGTTGGTCATCAGAAGGCCGATGCCGCGTAGCGCCGTCATGGTGGCGAGGGTCATGATAAATGGCGGCAAACCCAGCCGGACAATGCCGAAACCGTGAAACATCCCGATGGATGCGCCAACCAGCAAGGTTAGGATAACCGAAGATGTGATCGAATAATCATGGGTCAGCAGCCATGCAACGATAACGCTGGTAAACCCCACCACTGCCCCGACGGACAAGTCGATACCCGCTGTGATGATAACGAATGTTTGTCCGATAGCGATAATCGCGGTCATCGCACCTTGACGGGCAAGATTTGTCATATTGTTTGAGGTCATAAACGTTGTAGTGCTGAACGACAGCGCGATCCACATCAGCAACAACAGGCCCAGCAGGGTAAGGCTGAGTAAAATCCCGATGCTGGTCGACGATTTTGGCATCGCCTTTGAAGAGTCAGACGTTGAACTTGTCATGGTGTTGCCCTCTTAAATGCCAATAGCTTCGGTGAGAATTGTTTCATGCAAAGCTTTGATGCCAATATGGCTCGCGACCAGCTTGCCGGAGCGGAAGACATGCAAAGTGTCACTCAGGTCATAGACTTCCGGCAGATAGGACGAAATGAGAATGATTCCGGCACCGCTTTTGAGCAGATTGGCAAACAGCTTGTAGATTTCCACTTTGGTGCCGACATCGACACCCACCGTCGGTTCGTCAAAAATAAACAGTTTGGCTCCGTGATTGAGCCACTTCCCGACAACGATTTTTTGCTGATTGCCGCCTGAGAGGCTGGAGGCGGGCGCATTGCGCGATGCGGCCTTTATTTGCATGTCTTTCATCTGCTTGTCCGCCGCCGCGCGCTCAAGGCCGGGGCTTATCAACAGGCCTTTAGAAAGCCGTTCATAAACAGGAAGATTGAGGTTCAGCCCCACCGAAAGATTAAGGCACAGGCCTTGGTCTCGGCGGCTTTCGGGCACCAATGCGATGCCCATACCAATGGCGTCTTTTTCACGACGAATATCGACCGGCGCGCCATTCCAGAAAATTTGGCCTGAAGTCTTTGGAAATCTGCCAAACAAGCTTTGCACAAATTCACTGCGGCCAGCGCCGATCAGACCGTAAAGTCCAACAACCTCGCCTTCATGCACGCTGAGCGAAACGTCATTGAAACCCTGACCGCTGAGCTTCTCGCTGCGCAAAATTTCGGCACCATGTGCGATCTGGTCTTTGTAGTGCAATTGATCAATTGAGCGGTTTATCATGCCGCGGATCAGTTTTGCCTCACTGGTGTCAGCGATTTTATCGGTTGAAACCAGACCGCCGTCGCGCAAGATAGAAACGCGGTCTGCCAGTTCAAATACCTCTTCCAATCGGTGCGAAATATACACGATGGTAACGCCCGCTGCCTTCAAACGCCGGATCAAAGCGAAGAGCTGCGCCGTTTCCTGCCGTGTCAGATAGGCAGTTGGCTCGTCAAAAATCAGAAACTTCGTCCCGCGATTTGCAGCGCGTGCGGTTGCCACCAGCTGCTGCTGACCAATCGTCAAATCTGAAAGCATCGCACTTGCAGGTAGCGAAAAGCCGATATCGTCGAGGATTTTTTGGGCCGCGCGCACCATGGCCCCGCTTTGCAGCAGGCCGAACCTGGTGGTCTCATCGCCAAGAAACAAATTCGCCGCGACACTCAGATGGCGGCACAACACCACTTCTTGATGAACGGCATTGATGCCGAGCTCCATCGCAGCATGCGGCGTATTCAACGCAACAGGATCTCCCTGCCAAAAAATGTCGCCGCCGGAGCGCACATGCACACCGGTGAGCAGTTTGATAAGTGTCGATTTTCCTGCTCCGTTTTCGCCGACAATCGCATGGGTTTCCCCGGGCAAAAAGTCCAACGTTACGCTTTTGAGCGCATGGGTGGCGCCAAAGCGCTTATCGAGGTTTTTTAGCAAAAGAAGAGGTGCGCTGCTCTGGGACATCGCGCCCTGTTCCGCCCGCGTCGACCCTTGCTGACCAACGCCAGCAGTATTAGATGATATGGGCATCGAACCTGTCTCTAGGTCATGTGACGTTTGTTGCGCATCGCGCCGGAGCAAACCAAATCGCTCCGGCACGCAACATCTTAGAGTTTACTTGACGTTCGGGTTCAACAATTCCTGAGCGCGAGCGCCGGTCATGGTCTCTTTGGTGATCAAGTTTGCGCCAGTATCAACATTGGCCTCAACTTTTTCGCCTTTAGACGCAGCCAGCGCGGTTTTAATGCCGTCATAGCCCATGCGGAACGGATCCTGCACAACAAGGGCAGCAATGGTGCCGTCTGTGAGGAACTTTACCAGCTTGTCGTCCGAGTCAAAGCCGATGAGCTTGACCTTGTCGGCGGCCTTGTTTTCAGCAATCGCCTGGCCTGCGCCCTGCGCCATAATCAAGTTGGACGCGAATACGCCCACCAGCTTGGGGTTGGCTGTGAGAAGATCGGTCATAATATTTAAACCGGTTGTCGCCTGTCCGTCGGCAACCTTGTCTGCAACAAGCTTCAGGCCGGGATATTTGGCAGCCAACTGCTCCTTGAAGCCTTTGGCGCGCTGATCAAGCGAACCGACACCCGGAATTGAGGTGATGAGCGCAACGTCGCCTTCAGCCTTGCCGTATTTTGCCGTGATGGCAGCAGCCAAACCATCGGCAGCAACGCGGCCTCCCTGCACATTGTCTGTGGTCAGGAATGACGTGAAGGCCTTTGAGTCTGCGCCTGAGTCGATGCCTATAATCTTTGTTTTCTTGGCGGCTTCATCAATCGGCTTACCTAAGGCGGCAAACTGAGTAGGAGAAATCACAACGGCGGCTGCTTTGCCCGCAACGGCATTTTCGAGGATGGAAATCTGGCCGTTAATGTCGGATTCGGACTGTGCGCCGAGTTCCGGAACATTGACATTCAAGTCCTTACCGGCCTTGCGGGCACCTGCCAGCACAATCTGCCAATAGAACGAGGTCGTGTCTTTCACGATGATCGGAATTGTCGGGTTTTCGGCATAGGCCGCAGGGGCGCCCATGGTTGCGAATGCGGCAAGAACAGCCGCAAGAATAGTCTTTTTCATGTTTCTCTCCCGTAAATGGCCATTTTAGGCCGGTTTATTGCGGCAAACATGCTCTGTTACACGTTTGTCAGCTTAATGAAGCTTTCCTTCTCACCCTTGGTTTTTTCCGTGTTTTTGGCGAAAAACCGTTCCGCCAACCGGGAAACAACAGGTTTGAATTGCTCATATCTTTTATCGTTACAAAGCGCTCGTCAAAATGTTTTTTATAGATAATATGCTTTTTAACGTCTCAATAGGGCTTGGCGAAATGCGTACAAAAGCGGTTTTAAAGCGCTGTTTTAACTTGCTACTCAATGAAATCCGTTCTCTTCCCGTTGGCGCAAAGCTCGGTTCAGAGCCGGAACTGTCAAAAATTCTGCGTGTGTCCCGCACGACAGTGCGCAGTGCACTGGTCGAGGCGGAAGGCCGTGGCCTCATTAAAATTTTCGGGCGTCAGCGGCTGACGTTGCGCGCGCCTGAGACCTCGGATTATTTTGCCGACAGCGAGACCGAAAGCGTTTCGGACGCTGTGGCCCATCGGTTTTTGTCGCACGTGTCAAGAGGTGGTTTTCAGCCTGGCGATACCATTAACGGGCTGGGCCTGGCGCGCGAACTTGGCATTTCGGTTGCGGCGTTGCGAGACTACCTAAACCGTTTTGAGCGCTTTGGCTTGGTGGAGCGTAAGCCAAACACCAGTTGGACTTTTCGCGGGTTTACCGAGGATTTTGCGCTCGAGCTTTCGGAAATCCGCGAGCTTTTTGAGTTACACGCTGTCGAAAGTTTTCTCGGCACCATGAATGCAGCCCGCAGTCGCGTACTCGATGACATGGAGCGGCGACACTTGCACCTGCTGGCACGCATCGAAACTGATTTTCTCGAATTTTCGGAATTGGATGCCACGTTCCATCGTGAGCTGGCCTCGGCAGCTAAAAACCGCTTCATGGACCAAATTCAAGAGCTTATTTCGCTGGTGTTTCATTATCACTATTTGTGGAACAAAGTTGGAGAGCGCGACCGAAACCACGCAGCCACTCTGGAACATCTGGAAATTATCCGAGCCCTCAAGGCTGAGGACAAAAATGCGGCCTTGAACGCCTGCCGCAATCACATGAAGTCAGCCAAGACCACTTTGTTGCGCTCAATAAAGGTCAATCAAGTGCCACGCAGTTTTCATACTTTGAAAATGACATAAACAAAATTTATGAACGGCGTTGTCCTAGCGCGCTTAATGGAGTCAGGGGTTCGTGTCTATAGATTGAATTTACGCGGACAGCTAGAGCATATCACGCAAAAGTGTGTAGCGGTTTTGTGAAAAGGATATGCGTTATCAACGAGATAGAAGAGCAATTTGCGTCCGTCAAAGGTTGAATTGCTCTAATAGCCAATTAATTT
>JAYTYD010000238.1:0-2847 GCA_043742625.1 Methylovirgula sp.
TTGACCGAAGTTGCGCTTGCCCCCGAAGGCGACACACATTTTCCCAAGCTCGGGTCTGGATGGAAGATCCTACAGCGCGAAGATCATCCCGCCAGCCTCAATGACGAAGCCGCCTTTGCTTATATTGACTATGTTCGGGTGTAGGGCCTGCCCGACAAATCTGACGCATTGCAAGCGCGGTATCGCTCCCCTATATAAGTTCGACTTGAAGCCCAAGATTTGCTTTTTGCAGCTTGGATGAGATGAGGTTTTTTGATGCCCTGGTCAAATCAGAATGGTAGCGGGCCAAAAGGGCCGAATTTGCCGAGCCCTTGGGGCCAAGGCCCGAGCGGTGGCAATAATTCACAAGATATGGTCAAGAAATTCGGTGACTTTTTCAATGGCCTGTTTCGTGGCGGGCCAGTTGGCGGTAAGAGCATTTTAGCGATTGTGATTATCGGCTTGATTTTGTGGCTGCTCACGGGTTTTTACACGGTGCAGACCAACGAGGTCGGCCTTAATATGATTTTTGGCCGCTATACCGGTAAAACCCAGAGCGGTTTAAACTATAATCTGCCCTACCCAATTGGTTCGGTGATAAAGCCAACCGTGACGGACCGCAAAAGCATCGACATCGGCTTGCAGTCTGAAGAAAGCCTGATGCTGACCGGCGACGAAAATATTGTCGACCTAAAGTTTCGGGTAATTTGGCAGATAGACCCGGCCAGACCGGAAGACTATGCCTTCAATTTACGTAATCCGGCTGAAAGCGTGAAGGCGGTGGCTGAAAGCGTCATGCGCGAACTGGTCGGGCGGACGGATTTCCAAAAAATCATCACCGCGGAACGTAAAAATATTGAGCCAGCGGCGCAGGAACAAATTCAGCGGGTGCTGAACACATATAAGATCGGTGTGCAGATACTTCAGGTGCAGTTGCTGCAGGTTGACCCGCCGCCACCTGTTATCGCGGCCTTCAAAGACGTGACAGCGTCTCAGCAAGATCGCCAGCGCGCCTCAAACGAGGCGGACGCCTATGCCAAAAAGGTTGTGCCGGAAGCGCGTGGCAAGGCTTCGCGAATCGTGCAGGAGGCTGAAGGCTACAAGCTGCAAACGGTTGCGGAGGCCACAGGTCAAGTGTCACGCTTCAACCAGGTGTATGAGCAATATAAGAAAGCGCCGGAAGTGACCCGTCAGCGGCTTTATCTGGAAACCATGGAGCGTGTTTTGGGCAATTCGGACAAGATATTGCTGGACAAATCCGGCAGCGGCGTCTTGCCCTACCTGCCCTTGGGCGACTTGGGCAAGGGAGCGGCAAAATGAACCGCAATATAACCATTGTTCCTATTGCCATAATTGTGGCGCTCATCATGGTTGTGATGAGTGCGATGTTCACCGTGCACCAAACGGAGCAGGCGCTTGTGCTGCGCTTTGGCGAGCCGGTGCCGGGACGCGGCATTGTAACCGCGCCGGGTTTGCATTTCAAAATCCCATTTATCGAGAGCGTCGTGCATCTTGATAACCGCGTCCTCGATTTGGAAAGCCCGCAACAAGAGGTTCTCGCCAGCGATAATCAGCGCCTCGAAGTGGATGCGTTTTTGCGCTATCGTATTATTGACCCGCTGAAGTTTTATCAGTCGGTCGGCACCGGTGCGATTGCCGACAACCAGTTGAGTTCAATTCTCAATTCATCGGTGCGCCGCGTGCTGGGCGAAGTGACCAACACCGATATTATCCGCGACCACCGCGCAGAACTAATGGTCAAAATTCGCGACCTCACTAACACCGAGGCCGAAAGGCTTGGCGTTGCTGCGATCGACGTACGAATCCGGCGCGCGGATTTGCCGAAGGAAATCTCGGAGAAGGTGTTCAGCCGTATGCAGTCTGAACGCCAGCGTGAGGCGGCGGATAACCGTGCGCGCGGTAATGAAGAGGCGGCGGCCATCACCTCGCGCGCGGATCGCGACGTGACGGTTTTGGTGGGTAAAGCCCAGCAGGATGCCGATACAAGGCGCGGTGAGGGCGACGCTGAACGTAACCGTATTTTTGCCGAGAGCTATTCCAAAGATAAGGACTTCTTTGCGTTTTATCGTTCGATGCAGGCCTATGAAGCAGGATTGAAGTCCGGCACGACCAAAATGGTGATTTCGCCGAATTCCGACTTCTTCAAATATTTTGGCGATCCTAACGGTAAAAGTAACGTTGAGGTGCCGAAGAATTGATTTCGGCGCGCACATTTGCCTCATGTGCGCCCCAATTTGATTGATGATGAAACCATTAGATGCGCGGCACGTATTTTTGCCGCGGCACTCTCAAAGACGGCTGACGGAGCAATCGATTTATGACAACAGTTCTTAAAGTTTTCAAAAAGCCGCGTTTGACATTTGGCGGCGTGGTTTTGGCCTGCACCTTGCACCTTGGCCTCACCACTGGCTTGGCCACGGGCCTTGCCCTTAGCGCCGCGCCAGCCTTCGCAAAAGGGCCCGACAGCCTTGCGGATTTGGCCCAAAGCGTGACGGACGCGGTGGTGAATATCTCAGCATCACAGAATATTCCTGAAAAAGATGTTGCGAGGCCGGAGGGCGGTTCCCCCGAGGACATGTTTGACGAGTTGTTTAAAAAGTTTAACGGTCAGCGCGGCGACAAGTCCAAGCCGGAAAGCAAGTCCGACAACGGCAAGTCCGACAACGGCAAGCCTGAAAGTGGCAAGCCAAAGAGTTCGCCATTACAACGCAAAAGCACATCTTTAGGATCCGGCTTCATCATTGATGCCGCCGGTATCGTCATCACCAATAACCATGTGATAGCTGACGCAAACGACATCACCGTTATTCTCACCGATGGCACCAAGCTGAAGGCTGAACTGGTTGG
>JAYTYD010000239.1:0-5738 GCA_043742625.1 Methylovirgula sp.
CAAACATTATAAGGCCGGGCACATCCCGGCCTCTATCTTGCCTTGTCGAAACGGTCCGCAAGGTTTTTACTTGAAGATCATAGCTTGCAGCCAGCCGCCGCAAGTAAGATTTTGAATGGGCAAACCTTAAATCCTCGCCTAGGGCGAAGGTCTTATTTTCCATTTCTGTGCTTTCGGGTTCCGCGCCGACGAGTAACTGGACACTGAATCCGAACACTCCATCACCGCGCAAAACCCGTCGGACCTGCGCAAAAATATCATCCAAAGCACCGATATAGACGAACACGTCTGCAGCCAAAATCAAATCGGCGCTGTGTTGTTCCTGGCGTTTCAAATAGGTCAACAGGTCTCCCGCTTCGAGGTCTGTGTAGAGATCGCAGTTTCCGGCTTGTTTGATCATCAGTGGCGAGAGATCAACGCCGCTGGCGCGCTCAAATCGGCTTTGGAGCGCTTTTGCCATCAAGCCCGTGCCGCAGCCCAAATCGATAAAATGCGAAAAAACACGGGGCGGCGGCGCCAGCTCGCCAAGCGCCGCTCTCATAATTTCGGGGCCGCGATAGTGCAAAGCGCTGACCAGATGCGTTTCAAAGCGCGCGGCATATTGATCAAACAAAGTGGCGATATAGGTGTTATGCGTGGTGCTGTTAATCTCCGGTGAAGCTTGCTCTAAGCGCATGAGATGCAAACCGGCACCAAACGGATCTGACGGGTCCAGGCTAAGCGTTCGCTTAAACGCGGCACCGGCGCGGATTGTTTCGCCGCAAAGCTCGAGTGCCTCGGCGTATGCAAACCATCCCGCCGCCCATTCCGGCACCAGCTCCAAAACCTGCGCATGTAAGTCGGCAGCCTCAGCGAAGGCACCTTCCTGGAACAAAGCGTTAGCGTAATCATAGCGGCGGTCTGCCGTGATATTGCCGGACGCGTAGGTATAGTTCTCAACCATGGGTCGGTGTGGGGCCGGAATGTCCGGGCGTCAAGGGGCCTTTGCCGGATGTGCGCCGCCGCACATTCGCAGCTTGCGCGCCATTCTAAGGTGTTTTCATGGTTGGAACACACCAGCCGAACACATAAAGGATACGGACATGAACACTTTCGCCAAAAAAATCACTTCTATTACCCTCGCAGCCTTGGTTGTTGGTGGCGCTGCATCTGCCTCAATTTCTCCCGCCGCCGCTGGCGGATGGAACCACCACTGGAACGCGCCTTTGGCAGGCGGCATTTTGGGTGGCTTGGTGCTGGGCTCCATCATCTCTGGAGCCAATGCGCAGGGAGGCTATGATGATGCGCCTGCTTATGAGTGTCATCGCGAGCGCCGTGCAATTCTCAATGAATATGGTGACTTTGTCGGTTATCGCCGCGTTCGAGTTTGCAATTGATACTTTGAAACACTCCCGGTTCAGGGCTTAACCTAAAAACCGGATGTAAGGTGATCGTACCGGAGTTAGCCCTTCGCGGCACGATCACTTTTCCAAACGAGAATGATGCCGACGCTTGTCGCCGCCAATGCGCCAACACAAAACATTCCAACACCCAATCGCGGTGATGCAAAACCATGATCCGATATCCAATAGATAGCAATTGCGCATAACGCGGCCACATAGGACCCTGCCAAGGCAAATGACGGGCGGGCACGCGTTGCGCTGGCAACAATCATCGCCGGGGCGAGGCAAACCGCGGCAATACCCTGCGCCCACTGCAGCAAAAGGCCTGCATCAAATTCGTATTTCACCAACACCGCGCCCGTAACGCCGAGGGCGACAACCACATAAAGTCGCATCCGCGCCAGCCGCGTTCCACTGACGGGCTCAAAATCCGGTTTGTGTCGCGGTGTATCCTCGGTCAGGTTTGAAGCCAAAACATGCAGCGCCACCATTGTGAATCCGAGTCTTAACAACAGCGATGCCGCAGCTGCAAGACTTTCAGACACTGGCTGCAAGGCGGAAATAGGCCCAAGAAATCCGCCGAACAAACGCAATTCTGCTGCGGGGTCAACTCGCCCGGATGTTACCGGAGCGTCCAGCGTCATCATAATGATAATACTCACCGCAACAAGGCTTAGAAGCAGGATCGCAGTGCTTTGGCGCGCCTGACGAGGACCGGCGGACGCGATGGCGGGAACCAGCATAACCGGCAAGCTTGCAATTCCAAGCGCGGCAACAACGCCGTAATGCCAATTTTGTCCGCGCCAAAAACCACTCGAAACCGCGCCACTGGTCAACTCAGCGGGAATTTCATAGCCTTGCAGGATGAGTGGTAACGCCACCGCAGATAGAACGATAATCCATGTGCTGCCGAGCACCGCCAATACAGTTGCCACACCCCCCGAAATGGTGAGAACGCCAGTCACGACTGCGGCGACCGCCAACGCCATCAAGCGTGACAATCCAAAAGCATTCACAACAATTTGGGTTGTCGATTCCATGCCGGCCAGCACAACCAAAGTGGCTGTTGCCAACAATGCCGCACGCAAAATCAAACGCAACAGGCTATGGTCAAAATGCAGGTTCAGCCATTGCAATACAGAAAAAGCCTCGCTCCGCCGCGTTGCCGGAGCAAAGACGTAGGCGTTCAAGCAAAGACCGATCATACTGCCAGCAGCAACCACCGCGAACGGACCGCCGAAACCGGTGGATGTGTAAAGTATGAGGCCAAGGGCGATAACAATTGCCCCTAAGGCATAACTGTTCTGTGCGGAACTAGCGCCGTGTGCGTCGGTGAAAAAAGGCAGCAGGCTGGAATTTGCGGTGCGCAAACCTGCCACGAGGGGAATCAGGAGAATGGCCGGGGTCAACACCGCGACGATGCTGCGCTCAGGAAGGGCAAAATGCGACATAATAAGGCCGCCGAGCAGCACAAACGCCAACGCGAGACAGAAAAGCAGAGCATGCGGGCGAAGAAGCATTTTACCTTCTTGTAATTTTCAGAAAAATTTCATGCTATAGGGGATAAGCCAATACGATATCAATACCGTTTTCGGCGCCGGCGGAAATTGCGCAATGATAGTGTGAAATCCCGATGTGCGCGCATAAAATTTTGAGGGAGGCCAAAAACAATGCCGCAAAACCCGACTCGCATCCTTATTGCGGATGATCATCCGTTGTTTCGAGGCGCGCTGCGTCAGACATTGAGCGTAGGTATAAATCCGGCGGAAGTTTTTGAAGCCGGTGATTTGAATACTGCGGCGGCACATTTGGTCGCTCATCCCGAAATTGATCTGATCTTGCTGGATTTGAACATGCCTGGAGTGCATGGATTTTCCGGATTGATTTATCTGCGGGCGCAGTTTTCATCAATCCCGGTGATGGTTGTGTCAGGCTCGGAAGAGCGCAGTGTCATTCGGCGGTGCGTTGATTTTGGAGCAGCCGGCTTTATTCCAAAAACTCTTGATGTCGAGTCCATGCGCAAAGCAATTTCGATCGTGCTTGAGGGCGGAACTTGGACGCCTGCTGATGTCGATCTAACGTCACCGATGGACAAAGACACTTCAGATATTATCCGCCGCATGGCCAGTCTAACACCTCAGCAGGTCAGGGTTTTGATGATGTTGTCCGAGGGGCTTTTGAACAAGCAAATTGCCTATGAGCTGACCGTCTCCGAGGCGACCGTTAAGGCTCATGTTTCTGCTATTCTGACCAAGCTTGGAGTTGAAAGCCGCACTCAGGCTGTGATTTTAGCATCGAAGATCGAACTTGACCAAGGCGGCACTTTTAATAGATAGCCCTCTAATCGGTAAGCATGCGTCGTCATTTTGCCGCTTTTACCCGCCATGTGTGATAGGGATGCGCGAGGCCTAAGCGCAGTTCGTCAAGATGTTGATGCGCTAAAGTGTTCATGCGTCAAGATCTTTGGTTTTAAATTCGAGGATAACATGTCCAACACAGATCAGTACAAGCCGGAGAACATTTCCTTGACGCCAAACCACGTTTCGGGGCGTCGCCCTGCTCCGGATCACGATGCGTTTCAATCGAGCGGGTTCCAAAGTTTTCTAGGTGGATCACCGGGCGCGGTTTTTGTGCGCCTTGCGGTGGCATCGCTGATTGTCGGGTTTTTTCTTGTCTGGCTGGATATTCATCCCTACCAAATCTTGAATATTCTGCAGCGCTTTGCGCAGCGCTTGTGGGACATGGGCTTTGACGCTGTGCGGGAGGTTGGCCAATATGTCTTGGCAGGCGCGGCCATAGTCATTCCGGTTTGGTTCCTCAGCCGCCTGCTGAAATTTGGCGGGCGTTAGTACCCACCGCATCACGAAGCGATGGGAAGCCATCCTTTTCAAGGCCGGACACCAGTCCGGCTTTGATTTCGTCGAGTAGTCCTAAGCCTTTAAAAACAAATGCTGAATACAGCTGGAGCAAGTCGGCTCCGGCTGTGATTTTGCCATAGGCCGTGGCGGAATCGTGAATTCCTCCAACTCCAATCAGTGGAAATTGTCTTTCCACACGCAGGTATACTTCCGCCAGCATTTTGGTGGCGAGCGTAAACAGGGGTTTGCCGGAAAGGCCCCCGGCTTCATTCTGCGGGCCTCGCAACCCTTGCGGGCGGGAAACTGTGGTATTGGAGACGATCATGCCGTCAATCCGGCACGAACGGGCAATCTTCACAATATTATCGAGATTTTCCAGCGTTAAATCCGGCGCTATTTTGAGCAAAACCGGCACGTTTCCGCTGCTGTTGCGCGCCTCCAATACCCGGGTTAAAAGCGCTTCGAGTGCTTCCGCGCCCTGAAGATCGCGCAAGCCGGGTGTATTTGGCGATGAGACATTTATCGTAAAATAGCTGGCAACACCGCCAAATTTACGCACGCCGGACACGTAATCAGCAACGCGGTCTGACGCATCTTTGTTCGCACCGAGGTTAACTCCGACAATTCCGTTGCCGCCCCGCTTTGAGAGACGCGCAAATGCAGCTTCGTGTCCGGCATTGTTGAAGCCGAGACGGTTTATAACGCCCATCTCTTCGGGCAGCCGGAACATTCGCGGCTGCGGATTTCCGTGTTGAGCGAGGGGGGTTACCGTTCCAATTTCGGTAAAGCCGAAACCTAACGCCAACAAAGCGTCCGGCACTTCGGCATTTTTATCAAACCCGGCCGCCATGCCCACCGGATTGGCGAACTTTAACCCGAAAGCATCTATCGCCAGCCGGGAGTTATCCTTGCGCGGCGTGGCGGGTAGGGCCGTCATAAGCTTCAGGCCGTTGATCGCAGCGCGGTGCGCCCGCTCGGGCGGTAGCGAGAGCAGCGCGGATTGCAGAATAGGAGCGAGCGCTTTGAACACTTTCATCACTCCGGAAACATATGGCTGCCATCGGCATTCATATATAGCGGCATAACCCAAAGCGCGTCAGCGGGGGTAAATGTGCCGTAAAGATGTGGAAATAATGCGCCGCCGCGTGAAGCTTCCCACTTCATGGTGTCGCCAAACAGCGAATCCTCCAGCGCAACGAGCACCAAATCCGCCCGACCGTGAAAATACTTCGCCGCCGTTTCGCGTGCCTGTTCCGCATTGGAAAAGTGAATATAACCGTCGGCATGATCAACAGGCGCGCCCGTGAAGACGCCCTTTATGATAGCTTCAGTCCACAGGGCCGCAGGGCAGATTTTGTAAACGATGGTCATTTTTGCTCCATTTCGCGGCAAAACTAACCAGATGCGGCGTATCAGGCAAGCCTCAAAAATAGCTTAAAAATCAAGCTTGCATAGCGGCATATTTGCCTATATAGGAAACATATCCTTGTAAAATGCG
>JAYTYD010000240.1:0-5418 GCA_043742625.1 Methylovirgula sp.
TCTAACAACCTTGCAACCTGCATCGTCAGCGTGGAACCGCCTGAGAGTACCCTGCCGTGCCGCGCAAACTGACCTCCCGCTCGCACAAATGCGAAAATATCTACGCCCGAGTGCGAATAAAACCGGTGGTCTTCAAAGCCCAGCAACATTTTCAGATAGTTCGCGTCGATGTCTGAAACTTCAACAGGTAGGCGCCAACGTCCGTCGGGCGTCGTAAACGGGCGCAGCAATTGCCCGTTTTTGTCTAAAACCACCGCCGAACGCTCGTTTGCCGCGCGCAGGTCCAATGCCGGTAATGTCACCACATAAACAGCAAAAACCAACAGACCGAGCGCACTTGCAACTGCCCCGGCGAGCAGCGTCTTTACCAGCACTGTTGCCCATCGCTGCAGGCGGTGCGTCATGCGGTATGTCACCTCGCTGTGGAAATTTCGATGATACCAAAGCCTGATCGGCCAAACCTATCCGGCCGGTACATGTCCTCAATCAAAGCTCCAGGCTGCACATATTTGCCGGGACTGACGGCTCTAACAACATATGCCACCGAATAAACAACGATTTTATCTGCCTGACGTTCAAATGCGGCTACGAATCGATCATCTCTATATTCGGAGTTTACCGGCTCAACCTCACGTTTTAACCACTCCGCATCGGGCAGCAGTGTGCCCTCGACAAGGTTGGGGTTATCAATTTCAAGACCGGCAGGGAGCGGATCAACCAGAAGCAGGCGGCCAAAACGCGGCTCTTTTTCAGAAATTTTCAACGAGACGATAAATCGATCATTTTGTTTTATTTTCAGCGGATCCAGCACCTGCCCCTGTGTGGAATAATACGTGCGCTCTACCTTGAAGCCTTGTTCAGCTGCGGCCTCCGGCGTGAGCGGGATGCCAGTTGTACTCACAATGACGCGGAGCGGATTGGCACCCTTATTGGTAATTACGGTTGATTTTTCATCAAGATTTTCAGCGCTTAGAATGCGGGCGAAGCCGCCTTTCTTAGCGGTTCCGTCGACGTCAAGCATCGTCGCATCAACATCTTTGCTAAGGGCTTGTGCGGCAAGAACCATCCAGCTTTGTTCTTGAGTCGAGGTATAACGGGTCGCGTCCTGCGCTTTCTCCACAACCGCACTCACACGCACGATGTCGGCGCGCGGCGCGTTACTTTCTACGAGAAGAGCCAATAATGCCACCGAGTCGCGCAACTTAGAGCCATAGTCGGGGCGCGAATATCCATCATCGCGCGCGGCATCGAGAGCGCTTAGCGCTGTTGCGAATGTGGTTGTGGCGCGGGTTTTGTCACCCAAGAGCGCTAAAGCGCCGGCCAACTGGCCTTTTGCAAGGGGCGAAGCAAAATCTGCCAGTTTGGTTTCGGCAAGATACCGGATATCGCCCATGACAGGGCGGCCATTGCGCGCCAGAACATAGGCCGCATATGCAAGTCCGGAGGCCGTTTCGGGTGTGACCGAAGATGCGTTTACCAGAGCGTTGCGTAAATGATCCAGACCGAGGTCAAAACCTTTCTGCGCAACCGCAAAATTTTTCTCACGTGCCCGCGTCAGGAAGTCCATGGCAAAAGCATCAAGCCAAACGTCCTCCCCCCCCACGCCCCAAAGGCCAAAGGTGCCGTTCGAGCTTTCGCGCGCCATCACCCGATCCAACGCGTCGCGGACACGATCATCAGCCTGCATATCCAGCCCGAATGTTTCTTGTGCCGCGAGACGATTGACATAGAGCAGCGGCATGGCCCGACTGACAGTTTGTTCCGTGCAACCATAAGGATACCGGTCGAGTGCTTGAAGGAGCGTCGGCACATCAATTGCGGCGGCTGGAGCAACCGAGAGTGCGACATCTCCCGAACCGGGCAACAGATCTTTCGTAAGTGCGTTTGAGAGCGTTAGGCTGGCACCCGGCAGCAGGGTCTGCACGGACCGGCTTACAAAGGCCCGGGTTGAAGGTTTCACCTGCACACGCAAGTTTTGCGTAAGGTCAATATTTTTACCGGTTATCCGCAAATCAAAAGTTGCCGTTCCAAGCCCTGCAGCTGTTACCGGAATAATGAGCGCCGATTTTTGTCCCGCGCTTAAATGGAGGGTGCGATGCAGCGCCTCGACCGGCACGGATACCGGACCATGAACGTCCAGATCAAGAACATAATCGCCCTCAGCGGCGGCAACATTGTCGATTGCAACGTGAAACCGCGACTGATCCGCCAAGTTCAAAAAGCGCGGCAGGGTTCCGGCAAGCACAATAGGATCACGAATTGTAACGTCAGTTTCGGCTTGGCCGACACGTCCTTTGCTCCACGCCACTGCTGCCACGCGCACAGTGCCGTTAAATGCCGGAATATCGAAGCTTACTTTCGCAGTGCCGTCCTCTCCCACTTTCACAATTCCGGAAAAGCGGGCCAGCGGCTCGAAAATCGGTGGCGGGCTATTTGCCTGATCAAGTTTGGCATCGCCGCCAGAGCGTATGGCACCCAAAGTGCCCTGCATGCCGTCAATCAGATAGCCGTACAGATCGCGCAGTTCGAGCCCCATTTGACGCTGGCCATAGAAAAAGCCGCTGGCATCCGGTGTTTGGTAGTGCGTCAAATTTAATATGCCCAAATCTACAACTGAAACCGTGACAAAGGCCGACTCCCCCGCGGAAATACCGGTTAGCTTAACGGGAATTTCCAGTTTGCCGCGCGGCAACATGGACTTCGGCGGATCAAGCGCCACTTTGAGCGTGTGCGCGGAGTTCTCAATTGCAAACCAAGCCACGCCGATTGAACGACCAGGAGCGCGCTGCGCTGCCGTGTCCAAAGCGCGGTGCGCCAAAGCCACGATATAGGCACCGGCTCCCCATTCGGGTTTCACCGTTATGCTGGCGCTTCCGCCGACCGCAGCGACGTTAACCCGTTCGATTTGTTGGAGTTTATCTGAAACGACAACCAGTGTGGCATTGACTGCAAAGTGCGGGTCGAGCTTCACTGTGATTGTCTCTCCGACACCGTAGGATGCCTTGTCCAAGCGCATATCGAGGACGTCCGGGGTGTTTGCTGTACGATCCCCATCCCAACCAACTGAAAATCCGACATCGGTTTGTGCGCCAGCCAGACCATCTGCGACAACGTCGAGGCGGTAGGCTCCCAGCTCAACAGCAGAAGAAATTTTACCGATCTCAGTTGCGCTGATATCCAATGTTCCGTTGGCTACGGCCCGGTTGGTCTTCACTCCCTCATAGTTCCAATGTCCGTCCTTGAAAAACCATTGGTAATGTCTGTTGACCTTGTTGAGTGTCCATCTGATTCCCGGGCGCGAAATGCGCTTACCGGCCGGATCAACTAACACCACAGCAAAATCCGCAATGCCGCCTTGGGTGAGCGCACTTTGTTCGAACAGCGGTTTAACGCCAATCAGCGTCCCTTTTGGAACAATCGGCACCGATACTTGTCTTGAAATTGCGCGACCACCGCTTTCTGAGACGCGCACGTTGATGTCCGCCTTGAGCGGGCGCAAGGCATCGCTGGACGGCAGTGCGACGACCAATTCCGCATTGCCTTTCGCGTCCGTGATGGTGGCATTCACGTCGCCGGTCAGCGGTGTAAAATCTTCATCGGTGAGACCAACAGAAAAGCCTTTTAATGCCGGAACCGCAATTTCGTCAGCCGCTGAAATCCGGAAATCTCCCGCCACATCCAAGTTGGCGCCCACAGCGCCATACAAATATTTTGCAGCGACGTTGATCGTCGCAGGCTCGCCAATGCGGATAAAATCCGACGATGACTTCACAGCTAAATCAAGCTGCTCTGGAACATAGTCCTCCACCAGAAATGTGGTCGACCCGATTGCGGGGCGCTTCGGGTCGGCAAAAATATCTACGCGCCAAGTTCCCGTGGGAGAATTGGCAAGCAATTGGGCCGAAAGAACATGCCCCCCCAGTCCTTGGTCTTGGACGATCGATTTTTTAAATTCGACCCCGTCCGGACGCATGACCGCAAATGTGAGCGGCAGACCGCTCACTGCTGAGCCGACAGCGTCCCGCAGCAAGCCGGTCACATAAACCGTCTCTCCGGAGCGATAAACACCGCGTTCAGTATAGCCAAAAACATCGAGCGGGCCGGGTGCGGTGCGGCCCTTAATTCCGCGATCCGTCAAATCAAACGCGGTTTGTGTCAGGTCAAGAAAACCGTAGTCACCCTGCGTGTCAGCAGCGTTGATAAGCGCTGGAGCGTCGCCATCTTTACCGCGCGCCAAGCCGGCATCAAAATGGATATAGCCCTCGGCATCGGTGGTTTTGGTGTCCAGTAATTCGTTGTTGCGCGCAATAAGTTTGATTTCTACGCCGGCCATCGGAGCGGCGCTTGCCAAAGACCGGACCAGCACGTGTACGCCATCATCGCCCGTGAACGTTGTGAGACCAATGTCCGAAACAACAAACCACTGCGTGGCGCGGCTGCTGCTGTCCTGCGAGTCGTCCGCGGGTTTGGTTCCGGAGACGCGCGCAAACATCACGTAAACGCCGGGTTTCATAGCCTTAACAGCTTCATTCACCGGGAACGCCGTGATGACGTCTTGATTAAGATCAGTTTTGACCGAAATAGAACCCGTCCAAATCTTTTGGCCTTTTTCCTGTGCAATGGTTGTGGCGCTTGAACTGGAAACCTGTTCAAGAAAGTCTTCCGAATGGATCGTGGGTAGCAGGCTTCGATCACCGATGCGGTAGATTTCCAGATCGACATTGGACGCGTTGACGCTAACCAGCGGAATGCCCTGCTGTCCGGTTTTTGGCAGCACATAATTCTTGCCGGTGAAACGCACCTCAGCGGAACGATCCCGCACATAAATGTCGTAATCGGCATTTTTCACCAGCGCCTCATCGACGTCTGACGGCAAGCCTTGACGCAGGACGACGCCGTATCGCTCGCCGTGTTTAAGCCCGTTCACACAGAGCTGACTGTCCTCGGTTGAAACCGATGTGCCACCCTGATTCGAAGTCACCGCAACAAAGGAGGAAAAATCAGTTTTACTGCGTGAAAGTGGTTCCGAAAATTGGAAGCACACTTTGGGCGAAGCTGAATCCGAATCGACCTTATAGTCATTGACTTTAAAACCGTATTTATCGCGTAAATCGTCATAAACCGCGCGGGTAATCGCATTGTCGGTCAAATCAAGGCTGGCTTTGTAGGCATTCAAACTGGCGCGCCAGCTTTCGCGATTTCGATTTGCAGATCCGAGCAAGGCGAGCGCGGCAGACTTTGCAGCGGGTGTTTTACTGCGTTCAAAAGCCCCGTAAGCAGCGGTCACAGCCATTTCTTGCAGGCGATATTTCTCGCTCTCATCTTTGGTTTCGGTAATATTCTGGGCTGAGCGTGAGGTCAGCATCCAGCCTGCCGGGTCGTTTGGATTTGCCAATAAAGTACTGATAGAGGGGTTAA
>JAYTYD010000241.1:0-3484 GCA_043742625.1 Methylovirgula sp.
CAACGCGGTTCAGCACGTCTTCAGGATTGGCGGAATCCGGCGGGTTCAATTCCGCCGTTACGGCGAATTCGCCCCGGCGCAGAACGCGTTCAAGCCGCCCGAAAGAGGTGTGGCCAGGCAAGGCTTTCAGCGGCGCAGACGGATCATGGCCGATGTCATCGGGATGGATCAGGTTCATTTGGCGTCGGCCCTATTTGGTAGGGATGCCCGTGCCACCTCCAGCCAGGTTGAGCGGCCTTTCAAACGATGGTCCATGGGCGGCAAATTCTGCTCGATGGCGTTGCCTTTTTGCATCAATTTGCTGCCTTCAAACGCTTTGACCCAAACGCAGGGCATTTCGGCATAGACTTCGCAAGTGCCGTCGGCGCGGACGCCGCCGCAAGGCCCGTTGCGCAATCCTTTCGGACAGTTCATCGGGCACGACATTCCTGTGCTGGACAAGGCGCATTGTCCACACATGCGGCAATCAAACAACGCGCCTTTGATGACGCTTTCCAGCGCAGCAACAGGGCGCTCAAGCCGGTCAAAACCAATTTTCGAAAAGGTTGGTGCCAGCGATATCAGTGTTTTTTCCAGCCGCACATAGGCGCGTTCCATCAAATCTGCGTGACGAATTGACCAAAATCTAAGAGCAAAACTGCCGCGGCGCTTTGGTGGCTTTCCGGCAGGCTCAAAGGCGGCTGGCGTGCGCATCAGGCTTCTTTGCCTCCAGCCTTGGCCAATGTCACAAGACGCTCTTTTGGATAGTCTGCTTCCAGCCCTTCAGCAGCAGCAGAGGCCTCCGCGTCGAGATCATCGCCGCAGGGCATTGGCTCTCCGCGCCTCCATTCTGCCAGGTAATCGTCGGTCTGTGCCGCGCCACCGCGCATGGCCGCCATGTCTATAGCCTCTTGAAAGCGCGGAGAAAGTTCACGCTTGGCGCTGGTGCGCCCGGCCTTTACCACCACTTGAGCCGGAATATCGCGCCAATAGAGAATTGTGAGATTTGCCATCAGTGCGCCTTTTTCAGAAATTCAGGAATGATGCCATAGCCCACCGGGCGGATGACGAGATCCAGACCAAGATAGGTTGCAGCTGCTTCGGCTTTGGCCAACAGCGCTGCGTCCGGCACCTGGGTGAGGAAAACCAAACGCTTGTAATGGCCAAAAATCATGTCCCGCAACTCGGGATGCTTATCAAGCTTGAAACCCTGAATGATCAGCCGGTCGAAAAAACGGGCCAGATAATCTGTCAAGAAGAACGAGCCGAGTTCCTCTTCCATCAACGCGTCAAACTCTGGCAGTCCGGCATAAAAAGCATAGCAATGTGTGCCGTCTATGCGCTCAACACCCTCTTCCTCAAGCATCAGATCAAGTTTGCCACCTGTCCCGCAATCGCCGTAAAGGCAAAGAATTTTACTGTATTTGTCGCGGTTGGCGATGATTTTGCCGCGCACACCCTCGGTGATTTTGTCTGGTGTATTGTGCCAAATAGCCGGGAGACATGTCACTGCCATATGGCTGAAGCAGTTGAGCTTGATAATGTCCATCAGCTCCCGCGCCAGCGCACCGCAGGCAATAACCAGGGTTTCAGGCTTACCGATCGCGCCAAAATCAGCCGTATCATCGAGGCCGGGGAGCATTTCATTCATCAATCAATGCCCTCCCCTGTTAAAATGCACACAGCCGAAAACGCACCTTGGCGATACGGGTAGAAACAAAAACGAAACGCTTCACCCCACTCAGGCCATTCACGCTTTGGCGTGAAGCGAACCCTGCCGCTTGGCGATCAGCGATTTTGCCATTTCCACAGTTACAGCGGCGTCCCGGCAATACGCGTCCGCGCCCACCGCATTGGCAAAACTCTCGTTGAGCGGCGCACCGCCAACCAATACGATATGGTCAGAGCGAATACCCTTCTCCTTCATCGTATCAATCACAACCTTCATATAGGGCATGGTGGTGGTGAGGAGCGCCGACATGCCAACGATTTCCGGATTGTGCTCTTCTATCGCAGCCAGATATTTTTCAACCGGGTTGTTGATACCAAGATCCACAACCTCGAAGCCAGCACCCTCCATCATCATACAAACGAGGTTCTTGCCAATGTCGTGAATGTCGCCTTTTACCGTGCCGATAACCATTTTGCCGATTTTGGGCGCGCCGGTTTCCACAAGCAGAGGACGCAATATAAACATGCCCGCCTTCATGGCATTGGCAGACATCAACACTTCCGGCACAAACAAAATGCCGTCGCGAAAATCGATGCCGACTATGCGCATTCCTTCAACCAAAGCCTTGGTGAGTATGTCATACGGCGTCCATTTGCGTTTGATCAGAATGTGAACCGCGTCTTCAATTTCTTCTTTGAGACCGTCATAAAGATCATCGTGCATCTGCGCGACAAGGTCATCGTCGGATAAGGAGTTGAGGTCTAATTCGTCGTCGGCCATCGATTCAAGCTCCTTGATTTAAAATTTCCCGATTAGTGTAACATCCCAACCGGAAGTTTCGTGCGCATATTGCCGATGCTGTCATCGCGTTTTCCGATGAAGTGCATTTTACATACTTAGCAGACCACTCTAATAAATTCAATAAGGATATAAGTAAATCCTTATATCAACTCCGAAGAATATCATTATTTGGATCGAACGCCGCTTCGCCGATAATGGTCGCTTTGTAGACCTCTCCCAAAAGAGTCACGTCCAACTCCCGATCCAAATCCCCAAATTCCGGCTTTACCATTCCCAGAGCCAGAGACTTGTTGACGCGCCAGCCAAATCCACCTGAGGTGCAACGGCCGACAAGAGCGCCATTGTGATGAATAGGTTCGGAGCCACGACTGTCCACATCCTTGATGCCATACAATTCCATTGTAACGAAGCGCCACGAATCTCCGGCGGCATGGCGTTTTAGCAGCGCGTCACGACCCAGAAATGCGCCCTTATCCGGGCGCACAAAGCGCTCTAACCCCGACTCATACGCCGAATATTCGATCGACATTTCGCGGCCAACGAGGCGATAGGACTTTTCAAGCGCCATTGCCATCATAGCCCGGATACCGAATGGCTTTATGGCGAATTCTTTGCCCGCGTCCATCAACAGATCGAAAATTTTGTTTTGCATCTCAATGGGGTGATGCAATTCAAAACCAAGTTCGCCAATGAAGTTGACGCGCAAACATTGTGCCGAAGCGCTACCGACGCTGATGCTTTTGCCGGTCAACCACGGAAACGCGGCATTCGACAAATCGGTGTCGGTCAGCTTTTGTAAAACCGCGCGCGACTGCGGCCCGGCCAAAACCAAAACGCCGTAAGCCTGCGTGCACTGAGTAAAGATAACCGAGCCATCCGTTGGTAGCAGTTTTTTCAACGTGTCGTGGTCGTGCCGTTCAAGCGCACCGGCAGACACCAAATAAAACTTGCCGGGGCTGCTTTCAAACACCGTAAACTCCGCCCGAACACCGCCTGTTGACGTCAGCAAATGGCTTAACGCAATGCGGCCGC
>JAYTYD010000242.1:0-2783 GCA_043742625.1 Methylovirgula sp.
CCGCCAAATGGCTGAGTCCCTACCACCGCTCCAATAATGTTGCGGTTGACATAAATATTTCCCGCGCTCGAACGCTGCGTCACACGTACGACAGCGGTATCAATGCGCGAGTGGATACCGAGTGTCAGTCCATATCCCGTGCCTTCGATGGCATCGCAAACCGCGTCAAGCTGGCCCGCTTTGTATCTAACGACATGCAAAATCGGTCCGAAAACTTCGACGTTCAAGTCGCTGATTTTTTTCAATTCAAAAATATGCGGCCCCAAAAAAGTTCCGCTAAAGCTCGGCAGATCCCCGATCCTAATTTCCTTGGCATTCGCCCGCATGGTGGCCACATGGGCCTCAAGTCTTGCCAACGCCGCCGCGTCAATTACAGGCCCGATATGCGTGGAAATGTCGCGCGGATCACCAATTTTTAATTCGCGCGCGGCGCCCGCAATCATCGTCAGCATTTTATCTGCCACATCCTCTTGAATGCAGAGCAGTCGCAACGCCGAACAGCGCTGCCCGGCTGAGCGAAAAGCAGACATCACCACATCATCCGCCACCTGCTCAGGCAAGGCCGTAGCGTCTACAATCATCGCATTAATGCCACCAGTCTCTGCAATGAGTGGCACAATCGCACCATTCTTGGCCGCCAATGCGCGGTTGATGCGCCATGCCGTTGCTGTTGAGCCGGTAAAGGCCACACCGGACACTGCGGCATGTTCCATTAAAGCTCCACCGGCATCTGGTCCGCCTAGAACCAAGTGCAGCGCGGTTTTCGGCACGCCTGAATCATGCAAAATCTCAACAGCCATCCTGGCGATCAACGGTGTCTGTTCAGCCGGTTTCGCCACCACGCTGTTCCCGGCAACAAGCGCGGCGGCCACCTGGCCTATGAAAATCGCCAGCGGGAAGTTCCAAGGACTTACACAGACGAAGACGCCGCGCCCGCGATACGACAGCCGATTGTCTTCGCCGGTCGGCCCCGGAAGTGCCTCACCCGGACCAAGCGTGCGCCGCGCGTCTGCGGCATAAAATCTGCAAAAATCAACCGCTTCGCGGACTTCAGAAACACAATCATCGAGCGTTTTTCCAGCTTCCACTTGCAGAAGCTTTATTAACCCCCCAAGATTTGCCTCTAAACCATCTGCTGCTTTGTCCAAGGCACCCGCACGCGTTTCAACCGCCAACATAGCCCAGTCTTTGAACCCGGCCTTCGCCGCACTCATCGCATCTGCGGCAATTTGCGCTGTAGCTTCGCTGACTTGACCAAAAACAGAACCATCAATGGGCGAGGCCAAATTGCGATTTTTACCCTCAACCGCGATGCCATTGATGACGCTTGCCGCAAAACTGCGCACTGCGCTTTTCGTCACTTGAGCCTGCAATGCGCGTAAGGAATCCGCATGACCAAACTCAACACCTTGGGAATTCGCGCGCTGTGGAGCATATAAATCTTTCGGCAAAGGAATATGCCGGTTGCGCGCTTGTGCCGGAGAGCCGATTTGCGCCTGAGGCCGCTTAAGCAGTTCGGAAATAGGCACATTCGGATCAGCTGCGATCGAAACAAAACTCGAATTCGCCCCGTTTTCCAACAAACGCCTGACCAAATACGCCAGCAAATCCTCATGTTCGCCTACAGGCGCATAGGTTCTGCAAGCAATGCCGGGTTCATTGACCAAGAGCGCGCGGTAAAGCTCCTCGCCCATGCCGTGCAGCCGTTGAAACTCAAAACCGTTCACTCCTCCGCCCATTTCGAGAATGGTTGCCACTGACAAGGCGTTATGCGTGGCAAATTGCGGATAAATATGCGGACGTGCCACCAGCATTTTACGGGCACAAGCCAAATAGTTCAGATCCGTCATCGCTTTGCGCGTAAACACCGGATAGTCGGCCAGCCCGCGTTCTTGCGCCCGCTTAACCTCTGTGTCCCAGTAAGCGCCCTTGACCAATCGAACCATAAAGCGACGGTTTAGCCGCTTGGCCAAGTCGGCAACATACTCAATAACGGCTTCGGCGCGCTTTTGGTACGCTTGAATCGCGAGGCCGAATCCCTCCCACCCCGCGAGGCTTTCGTCCTCGGCCACCGCCGTGATCACATCAAGCGAAAGTTCGAGTCTGTCCGCCTCTTCCGCATCTACGGTAAATTTCAGATCATATCTCTTCGCCAATTGCGCCAGCGCAAGAACCTGCGGCACCAATTCCTTCATCACTCTGGCGTGGCTCACCGCCTCATATCGCGGGTGCAGGGCCGAAAGCTTGACTGAAATTCCCGGACGGTCGGGTAACTTACCTGTCCCTGCACTTTTACCAATTGCCTCAATTGCAGACGAATACGACAGAAAATAGCGTTCCGCATCTTTCTGTGTCCTGGCGCCTTCACCCAACATGTCAAATGAATAACGGTAGAGTTTTCCGGCGCCGCTGGTTGAGCGTTTCAGGGCCGCGTTGATATTTTCGCCTAACACGAAATGCGAACCCATCAACTTCATCGCCTGCCGGGTCGCGCCACGCACCGCCGGCAGACCCAGCCGCTTCGCCAGTGATCCGATAATGCCTTCTGGAGTTTCACCCGGCTGGATAACACGCGCCGTAATGCCCAGCGCCCAGCTGGAAGCCATTACCAACAGGGCATCCGAGCGCGCTTCGTGTTTCGACCAGTCGGCCTGCGAAAGCTTATCCTCTATCAAACGGTCGGCGGTCGCACCGTCAGGCACCCGCAACAAAGCTTCCGCTAACACCATAAGCGCTAAGCCTTCTTTGGTGGACAAGGAATATTCACGCAAAAAATCTTCAAT
>JAYTYD010000243.1:0-12747 GCA_043742625.1 Methylovirgula sp.
ACCAGAAATTGAGCCCCGACTTTGGCTGCAGCTTCAATTTCTGACGCCTTGGTAATGGTGCCGACACCGACAATCGCACCTTTGACCTCTTTAACAATGGCCTTTATCGCATCCATGGCCGCTGCAGTTCGCAAGGTGATTTCCAGCACTACGAGGCCGCCTGCCACAAGCGCCCGGGCCTGTGCCAAGCCATCCTCAACACTTTGAACAGTCATAACCGGAATAATCGGCGCTTTGGCCATGATTTCAAGCGTGGATTTAGTGTGTGCATAGCTGGTCATGAGGATTTCCCGCGTGGTGATGCTTTTTTTGTTGAAGCTTTCATAGACCACGCCGCTTGACGCGGCAAGCGTTGCGGTAAGACTCTGAAAATACCAAAGGGACGGAATTGATGCGGACAGAGTCAAGAGCGGTGGTCATAGGCGGCGGAGTTGTCGGCTGCTCAATTTTATATCATTTGGCCAAAATGGGGTGGGCTGATGTGGTTTTGCTTGAAAAATCCGAACTCACCTCCGGTTCAACATGGCACGCGGCGGGCGGCACACACACTTTTAACGGTGACGCGAATGTGTCGCGGTTGCAGAAATACACGTTGGATCTTTACCGCGAGCTTGAGACCTTCACCGGCCAGAGCTGCGGCTTGCATGCCAACGGCGGCCTGATGCTGGCGGCCAACGAAGGCGAAATGGATTTCCTCAAACTTATGGCCTCCCGGGCGAAATATCTTGGCATGGAAACTGAGATGTTACCTATTGCCGAAGCAAAGCGCCGGAATTGTCTGCTCGAGGAGCGGTTCTTCACGGGGGCGATTTGGCGCGCCGATGGCGGCCATTGTGATCCCGCCAGCACGACACAGGCGTTGGCAAAGGGCGCGCGGTTACACGGCGCTGAGATAAACCGCTTCACCCGGGTGCTTTCGCTTAAGCAGAGGCCGGATCATTCGTGGGACGTGGAAACCGACAAGGGCACGATCCATGCCGAGCATGTGATTAATGCGGCGGGGCTTTGGGCGCGCGAGATCGGCCATATGGTTGGCATCGAATTGCCTGTTTTAGCGATGGAGCATCACTACATCGTTACCGAGGCTATTCCCGAACTGGCGAATCTCGAACATGAAATCATCAACACCACGGACTTTTCCGGCGAGATTTACGTTCGGCAGGAAGGCAAGGGAGCTCTGCTCGGCACCTACGAGCAGGCTTGTGTGCCTTGGGCACCGGTGAAAACGCCCGATGATTTTTCAATGCAGCTCCTGCCGGACGATTTTGATCGGCTGGCCCCCGAATTGGAAGTGGGCTTTCAGCATTTTCCCGCTGTTGGCCGCGCCGGGATTAAAAAGGCAATCAACGGGCCGTTTACTTTTGCGCCCGATGGCAATCCGCTGATTGGACCCGTTAAGGGCCTGCCGAATTTCTGGGTGGCCTGCGCGGTTATGGCCGGGTTTTCCCAAGGCGGAGGCATCGGGCTGGTGTTGTCGCAATGGATGAGGGACAAGGATCCCGGTGCAGACGTGATGGCGATGGACGTTTCGCGATTTGGCAGCTACGCCACGCCCGCCTACACACAAAAGCGCGTGATCGAAAATTACCGCCGCCGCTTCCGGCTGGCTTTCCCGAATGAGGAACTTAACGCGGCGCGCCCGGCGCGGCAGACGGCGCTCTACCCGAAATTAGAGACGGAAGGCGCTGTGTTCGGCGCGAATTTCGGTCTTGAGCACGCGCTTTGGTTTGCGCCAAAAGGCGTTTTGAAGATTGAGACTCCAACTTATCGCCGCTCGGAGGCTTTCGCGCATGTGCGCGAGGAGTGTCTGGCCGTGCGCACGCGCGTAGGGCTCTATGAAACATCGAATTATGGCAAATACGAAGTTGCGGGTAAGGGCGCTCGCGGCTGGCTTGACAAGCTTTTGGCGTGCAAAATTCCGAAAGCGGGGCGGATGGCTATTGCGCCGATGTTAAACCCCCGGGGGAAAATTGTCGGTGATCTGTCAGTGGGGTGTTTGGCGGAAGACCGGTTCATGCTGGTTGGGTCGGGCTTTGCAGAGGGTTATCATATGCGCTGGTTTGCCAGTCAAGATCCACCTGGCGATGTGCATGTCCGCTCTTGTGCTTCAACGCTCAATGGCTTCTCTCTCACCGGCCCACATGCGCGTGATGTTTTGCAGAAGCTGGTACGGGCCGATCTTTCGCATGCGGCATTTAAGTTTTTTGATGTGCGGGAGCTTTCAGTGGGATCGGTTCCGGCGATTGTCTCAAGGTCCAGTTTTACCGGCGAGCTGGGTTATGAAATGTGGGTGACCCCGGACTACATTTGCGCCCTTTACGAGGATTTGCGCGCGGCGGGCACGGATTTCGGCCTCTCTCTCTTTGGTGGACGGGCGCTTTCGTCGCTACGGCTTGAGAAAAATTATGGCTCGTTCAACAAGGATTTCCGCCCCGACTATACGGCGCGCGAGACCGGTTTGGACAGATTTGTGGACTTTTCCAAACCCGGCTTTACCGGCCGCGAAGTGACCTTAGGCGAGCGCGAATATGGTGCGAAAAAGGCGTTCGTCACTTTGAAGGTTGATGCGCCGCACGCTGACGTCACCGGATATGAAAGCATTATGAAAGGCGGCAGAGTGGTCGGTCATGTGACCTCCGGCGGTTACGGCCATTCTGTCAAATCCAGCATAGCGATGGGGTATATTGCTGAGGGCTTGGCCAAAGACGGCGCGGAATTCACGATTGACATTTTAGGTGTGGACTGTCCGGCTGTTCTCGCCCCCCAACCGCTTTATGACCCGCAAGGAATGAGGCTTCGCTCATGAGCGAAGCGCCAGTTCATGTTCGCCGCCGCACATCTGTGCGCGGTGCCAGAGGCGGCGATACTGTTCATGCGCCATTGCGGCGTTTGGTCAATCCATGGAAGCCGGTTGAAATTTTCAGTGAAGAGCAGCTGCAGCGCTTGATTGGCGCTGCGCATGAACTGCTGTCGAGTTTCGGCATGGAAATTCGCAGCAAACCGGCACTGGATATTTTTGCCAAGCATGGTGCATTGGTCGATTATGAGACCCGGATGGTGCGATTGCCCAAAGAGGTTGTCACGCATTTTCGGGAATTTGCTCCGCAGAGTTTTGTTCTAAAGGCGCGAAATCGTGATCGGGATTTGCAAGTCGGGGGCAATGTTCTGAATTTTGGTCCGGTGGGCGGCGCGCCGAATGTGGCAGATCTTACGCGCGGGCGCCGATACGGCGACCTTGAATCATTCGATGAAATTATAAAAATCAACCAAGCCTTGGGTGTTGTACATTGGCAGGGCGGTGTGGTGTGCGAACCTGTTGATGTGCCGGTGCCGGTGCGGCATCTGGCGATGAATCTATCGCATATCTTCAATTCTGACCAAGTTTGGCAAGCGCGCGGCGTTGGAGCAATTCCAGTCCAAGACTCGCTGTTTATGTCGGCTATCGAGCATGGTGTTTCGGTGGAAGATTTGGCGCGTGAGCCGACTCTGATGATCATCACCAATGTCAATTCACCGCGCCGTGTCGATGAGGAAATACTCGATGGCATTATGCTGATGGCTGAGCATGGCCAAGCGGTATGCATCACGCCATTCACATTGATGGGTGCGATGGCCCCGGTTACGCTGGCCGGTGCGCTTACTCAGCAAACGGCAGAAGCTCTGGCGATAATCGTTTTATGTCAGATGATACGTCCCGGCGCCCCCTGCGTGATGGGGGGCTTTACGTCGAACGTGGATATGCGCACCGGCTCACCCGCCTTTGGAACGCCTGAAAACGTTCACGCCACGCTAGGTGGCGCTCAAATCGCGCGGCGGCTTGGTTTGCCCTATCGCTCATCTGCGGTGACGGCTTCGCCTGCTGTAGATGCGCAATCGACTTATGAAACCGGATTTTCGCTATGGGCGGCCATCATGAGCCACAGTAATCTTATCACACATGCGGCGGGATGGCTGGAAGGCGGATTGGTCAATTCCTATGAAAAGACAATCGTGGACGCCGAGATGCTGCGCGGGTGGGCAAATATGCTTAAGCCGATAGAGTTCAGCGACGATGATATAGGCTTGGCTGCCATCGGCGAAATTGCTCCCGGCGGGCATTTTTTCGGGTCCCCACACACTGTTGCCCGCTATGAAACTGCATTTTACCGGCCCATTCTGTCGGATTGGAGTAATTTCGAAAGTTGGACTGAAGCGGGTGCGCGGAATGCAACCGCGCGGGCGCAAGATGTTTGGAAAAAAGCGCTGGCTGGATTCCAGCTGCCCCCGCTAAATTTGTCGAAACGTGAGGCGCTGGAAGACTATGTTGCACGCCGGACGCGCGAGCTGAATGTGTGATTTGAAAAAAAACCCCGCATTATGCGGGCTTTTAAAAGAGGCTACTTCGCAAGGATCACTTGGCAAGGATCACTTGGCAAGGATTGTCTGGCAAGGATTATTTGGCAAGCACGTCACGCAGCTCTTGCATCTGGGCGATTTTTGAATCCGCTGCATCACGCAGGGTATTGTCGGTTATAGTCTCACGCAAAGTCTGGGCATGTAGAATTTCCTGATCCAGTTGCGCCGTGGTGACGTCTTCGACAGCCGTGGCGCGTTCTGCCAATATGGTCAGCCCTTTTGCACTCACATCGGCAAAACCACCCAAAACCAGCATGCGGCGACCTTGGCCAACCTTTTCCTGAAAGAAAACCACACCGGCTTTCAAGCTCGACATAAAGGGAGCGTGACCGGCGAGAACGGTGAATTCACCCTCCGCGCCCGGTACGACAACCTGTTCAACTTCGCCCGAATAGAGCAGCTTTTCAGGAGATACCAGTTCAAAGTGAAAAGTGGTCATGTATTAAATCCGATCCAACTGACCAATTACTTGACTGCAGCAGCCATTTTAGCGGCTTTTTCAACGGCCTGCTCAATAGCGCCAACCATGTAGAATGCAGCTTCCGGCAGATGATCATACTTGCCTTCGACCAGACCCTTAAAGCCCTTGATGGTATCCTCAATCGGTACCTGAACGCCAGGCGACCCGGTGAACACAGCGGCCACGTCGAAGGGCTGGCTCAAGAAACGCTCAATCTTGCGGGCACGAGCCACGGCCAGCTTATCTTCTTCGGACAATTCATCCATACCAAGAATGGCGATAATATCCTGCAAAGCCTTATAGCGCTGCAATACCTGCTGAACCTGACGCGCAACCTGGTAATGTTCCTCGCCCACAACCAACGGCGTGAGCATGCGCGAAGTTGAGTCGAGCGGATCCACAGCCGGGTAGATGCCTTTTTCCGCAATCGAGCGCGACAACACGGTGGTCGCGTCCAAGTGGGCGAATGAGGTTGCCGGAGCCGGATCTGTCAAATCGTCGGCTGGCACATAAATGGCCTGAACCGAGGTGATGGAGCCCTTTTGGGTGGTGGTGATGCGTTCCTGCAGCAAGCCCATGTCAGTTGCTAAGGTTGGCTGATAACCCACTGCAGACGGAATACGACCCAAAAGTGCGGACACTTCGGAACCAGCTTGCGTAAAGCGGAAGATGTTATCAACGAAGAACAAAACGTCCTGTCCCTGATCGCGGAAATGTTCCGCAACGGTCAACCCCGAGAGCGCAACGCGCATGCGGGCGCCCGGCGGCTCGTTCATCTGCCCGAACACGAGCGCGCATTTCGACTTAACCGATGGATCAGGATTGTGCGGGTCAGCGTTGACCTTAGATTCGATGAATTCGTGATAGAGATCGTTGCCTTCGCGGGTGCGCTCACCAACACCGGCGAACACGGAATAACCACCGTGGGTTTTAGCGACGTTGTTAATCAATTCTTGAATGAGAACGGTTTTGCCGACGCCTGCGCCGCCAAACAGACCAATCTTTCCGCCCTTAGCGTAGGGTGCCAGCAAGTCGACCACCTTAATACCTGTGACCAGGATCTGGCCTTCAGAGGATTGTTCAGCGTAGGTTGGAGCCGGTGCATGAATTGGACGCATGCCTTCGTTAATAATCGGACCGGCTTCGTCGATCGGCTGGCCGATAACGTTCATGATACGACCAAGAGTGCCCGCGCCGACTGGAACCATGATGGGACCGCCGGTGTCGGTTACGATCTGGCCGCGAACCAGGCCTTCCGAAGTGTCCATCGCGATGCAGCGCACCGATGATTCACCCAAATGCTGAGCAACTTCAAGGATGAGGCGGTTGCCACCGTTCATGGTTTCAAGCGCATTGAGAATTTCCGGCAACTCGCAATCGAATTTCACGTCAACGACAGCGCCGATGACCTGCGAAATATGACCGACAATTGCGCCGGAAACTTGGGGTATTGCGGTGTTAGCGGCGGCTTCTGCCATGGGATATCCTCACTTTTAAACGGGTCAGAGCGCTTCGGCGCCCGAGATAATTTCGATCAGTTCCTTGGTGATCATGGCCTGACGCGAGCGGTTATATTTCTGCGTCTGCTTCTTGATCATTTCACCGGCGTTGCGGGTGGCGCTGTCCATGGCACTCATTTGTGAACCATAGAAAGACGCTGTGTTCTCCAGCAGTGCGCGCAAAATTTGAACCGAAATGTTGCGCGGCAGAAGTGACGACAGGATTTCATCCTGCTCTGGCTCATATTCATATGTTGCGGACGGGCCAGCCGCAGTTGTTGCCGCGGGGACTTCAGCTGGGATAAGCTTTAAAGCCGTTGGAATTTGCTGAATGACTGAGCGGAAGCGCGAATAGAACAATGTGCAAACGTCAAATTCACCATTTTCAAAACGGGCGATGACGTTTTTTGCAATTGTATCTGCGTTTTCGTAACCAAGCTGTTTAAACGCGCGCAGGTCAATGAACTCAATAATATTCTTTTCGTAAAGACGACGCAGGATGTCGTTGCCTTTTTTGCCGACGCAAATAATTTTGACAGTCTTGCCTTGCGCCAGAAGTTCCGCGATTTTTTCACGAGCTAAGCGAGCGATAGAAGAATTGAAAGCGCCGCACAAACCGCGCTCTGCGGTACAAACCACCAGCAGGTGCGTTTGATTTGCACCGGTTCCGGTGAGGAGACGCGGGCCGTTTCCAGCCACGCCGCCGGCCACATTGGCCAAAACCAAGTCCATCCGCTCCGCGTAGGGACGAGCAGCTTCTGCCGCGCCTTGGGCGCGACGCAGCTTGGCCGCCGCAACCATCTGCATGGCTTTGGTGATCTTCTGCGTCGCTTTCACTGAAGCGATACGGTTTCTTAAGTCCTTTAACGAAGGCATATTTTAATCCAAGCGTATCAGGCGAGCGCCCGTTAGGAAAAAGACTTGAGGAAGGCTTCAACAATGCCCTTCAACGATGCGGCGCTGGCATCCGAGAAATCCTTGGACGATGCAATCGTGCCAAGAAGTTCCGCATGCTTTGTGCGCAGCAGGCTGAGCAAACCATCCTCAAACGCCTTAATGCGGTTCAAAGGCAGTTTGTCGAGGTAGCCGTTAACACCGCAATAGATTGAGCAAACCTGCTCTTCCATCTTGAGCGGAGCAAACTGAGCCTGCTTCAATAATTCAGTAAGGCGTGAGCCGCGTGCCAGCAATTGTTGGGTGGATGCGTCAAGATCGGAGCCGAACTGCGCGAAGGCAGCCATTTCACGATATTGGGCCAACTCACCTTTAATCTTGCCGGCAACCTTTTTCATTGCCTTGGTTTGTGCGGCAGATCCAACGCGCGACACAGACAGGCCAACGTTCACTGCGGGACGAATGCCCTGATAGAACAGGTCTGTTTCCAAGAATATCTGGCCATCAGTGATAGAAATCACATTGGTTGGAATGTAGGCAGACACGTCGTTTGCCTGAGTTTCAATGACCGGCAACGCCGTAAGCGAACCCGAACCATTAGCTTCGTTCAACTTTGCGGCGCGCTCAAGCAAGCGGCTGTGCAAGTAGAACACGTCTCCTGGATAAGCTTCGCGGCCCGGCGGGCGGCGCAACAGTAGCGACATCTGGCGGTAAGCAACGGCCTGCTTCGATAAATCGTCATAAACGATCAAAGCGTGCATTTTGTTATCACGGAAATATTCGCCCATCGTGCACCCTGAGAAGGGTGCCAGAAACTGCATTGGAGCCGGATCGGAGGCGGTAGCAGCGACGATGATCGAATATTCGAGTGCGCCGTTTTCTTCCAGCACCTTAACGAACTGAGCAACGGTTGAACGCTTCTGGCCGATCGCAACGTAAACGCAATAGAGTTTCGCGGACTCGTCCGCCCCGGCATTGATCGCCTTCTGGTTCAATATCGCATCAAGAGCGACAGCGGTTTTGCCGGTTTGACGGTCACCAATGATCAGTTCGCGCTGGCCGCGGCCAATAGGGATAAGCGCATCAATAGCCTTAAGGCCGGTTGCCATTGGTTCGTTCACCGATTTACGCGGGATGATGCCGGGCGCTTTAACGTCAACACGCGAACGCAATTTGGCGTTCAAAGGCCCCTTGCCATCGATAGGATTGCCAAGAGCATCCACAACGCGGCCAAGGAGTTCCTTGCCGACGGGAACGTCGACGATGTCACCGGTGCGCTTAACCGTCTGGCCTTCTTTAATATCACGGTCAGAACCGAAAATAACGATGCCGACGTTGTCGGTTTCAAGGTTAAGCGCCATGCCGCGAATGCCATTGGCAAACTCGACCATTTCGCCGGCCTGAACATTATCAAGGCCGTGAACGCGGGCGATACCGTCACCGACGGACAAAACCTGTCCAACTTCGGAAACCTGAGCTTCTGAACCAAAATTTGCGATTTGGCTTTTAAGAATTGCGGAAATTTCTGCGGCGCGGATGTCCATCAGCCGACCTCTTTCATAAGGGAGCGAATTGAGTTGAGTTTGGTCTTCAGTGAAGCATCCAACATACGTGAGCCGAGTTTTACAACCAAGCCGCCGATGATGGACGGATCTACTTTGCTATTCACGTCGACAGTTTTGCCGCCGGAAACTTGTGAGAGTGCCGCAGCCAGCGCTTCGGCCTGCGCCGCATCGAGCGGGTGCGCAGTGGTAACTTCGGCATGAACCACGCCGTTGTCTGTATCAAGAAGCTTTTGGAAACCAGCGATCATGCCGCTAATGGCAAAGAGCCGACGTTTGGCGGTAACCAGCTGGATAAAATTCGCCGCAACACCTTTGATGTCAGCTTTATCGAGAATGGACGCCAGCGCACGTGCCTGGCTCTCAACCGAAATCACCGGGCTGCGCACCATTGCGGCAAGGTCGTCGTTTGATGAAACCATTGCAACAAAGCTTTTCAGATCCGTTGAAACCTTGGCAGCCACGTCCTGCTCTTTTGCCAGCGCAAACAAGGCCGTTGCATAGCGCCCGGCCATTCCTGATATAATCGTTTCCGCAGTCACGAAACGCCTTCCAAAAGTTTTAGCTCAACATTCCCATACGCATTCGCAGTAAGGAATTTTCAAATGCGCTACAGTGAAATTTCGAAAGTGCAACCGCCGAGGCAGCCTGCTTCCCGCTCTTGGCGTTGCCTAACACAAGGGCATTGGCGACGCAACCCTTCAGCCGTGATTTTGCCATGATTCACTTTGGCGCTCGAAAAGCTCAATTTAAGAGAAGAATTGCGAGGTTCAAAGCCGCCGCGAAGCTTACTCAAAGCAGGCGCATGCCTTCAAAAAGCAGCGTCGCCGTTGTCATGGTCACCGGCAAACGCACCGCCACCAGTAAGAAATGCACCGCCACCAGTAAGCAAAGCGGAATGGCGCCGGGACCGCCATGGGCTTTCAGTAAAAGCGGGATATCAACCAGCACGTGTGGGATCGCCCGGCACTAAAGCCGGTGACGACGCTCTGTTGATGGTTAAGTCCAAAGTACTTTCGACCGATCCACATTCCTAATCCATACGACACCTACACCGCCAAAATAGTCGGCCCAGTAGCCTAGGGGTTGCGCATCAGGAAGCTGTGCGTTGACCATGGTTTTGAAGATCAGGACAGGTATGCAGAGAGTGAAAACATAATCCGATAATCCGTCACCTCCTCTATCAGGAAGCAAACGAACCCAACCAACGATATAGCCGATTGCGATAAGTCCAAAAACCGGAAAAACCACTGCCACCAAATCGCTCATAGGCGGGAAGCCAGTCTGGTGGCACTCATCCTATTTCTGGCTCAACGTTTGCGTGGCGTTTGGCGCTTTTCCTAAGATGTCATTGATGCGATTTTGCTCATTTTTGAACGTCGCCAATGTTTTGCCATCCAGTTCGCGGGTGCGCGGCAACTTGATAGCGATCGGGTCAACAAAGCGACCATTTATGATCACCTCGTAATGAAGATGCGCGCCGGTGACATTGCCGGTAGTTCCGACATAGCCGACAATCTGGCCCTGTTTTATGCGCTGCCCCTCTTCGACACCGCGCCCAAAACCCGACATATGATTGTAGGTGCTAACATAGCCGCCCTGATGCTGAATTTCGACGCGGCGGCCATAGCCGGACGAGAAGCCGGCCTTGAGAATAACGCCATTGCCGGCAGCAAAAATGGCTGTTCCTGTGGGTGCTGCCCAATCGACCCCGGTATGCATCTTCATGTAGCCGAAAATGGGATGGCGGCGCATGCCGAAACCAGACTTCTGCTCGCCGGACGCGATCGGCTTTCGGATCAGGAATTTACGACCTGATTGACCCTTTTCATCATAATAGTCGACGGAATTATCGTCAGGAGTCTGGTAACGATAAAATTTGAAGGTTTCATTGCGTGCCGTAATCGAAGCGTAAAGCAGCTCGGCTTTGGCGTCGGTATCGTCATTGTTGGTGTAAAGCGCCTCAAACGAGTCTCCTCCTGATACGCTGTGCTGAAAATCCACTGAGTTGGCAAAAATTACTGTCAAATCATCGACGATAGCTTTAGGCAGTTCTTGTTTCAGTGCGGTTTCGTAAAGCGCATTGTAGAGCCGCATGCCGCCTGTGTCAGTTTCCTCGTCATCGGTTGGGTCACCAGTTGCGACTGCCGGGGATGGTTTTTTCATTGGTGGTGCTATTTTAACCGGGAGAAAATCGCCTGTGTCGCTAATCGCCAGAGTGGACTCGAGTGTTTCATCCGAATAGACCGAAACACGCGCCAAAGTGCTGGCTTGATTATCTCCAGTCATGTCGACAAGCAACAATTTGACCTTTTGTCCTTCTCGAACCAGCTCTTGTCCCTTTTTATTGGCAACATTCAAAACCGAGCGGATTTGAGCTTTAGACACCTGATTTGCTTTCAAGATGTCCTCAAGCGATTCTCCTTTGCGCATGACCACAAGCTTCTCTTGTCCCGAAGAGGGAGTCGTCGTCTGATCAGAGCGCGGAATATACGAGACATTTTCAGGCACCATGCGCACAGCAATAGAGGTAAAGGCAGTATCCGATATTGTACCGCGTCCGGGGTCGCCGAAGGGGGTGGTTCCAAACGCCGCTCCGGCACCCATTGACAGATTGGCGCGGCTAGTGCGCATCAAAAGCAGTTGAGGCGGAATTGGAAGCGGTGCCTTGACGCCGGAGCCTACCTGTTTGGCTTGTTCGGCGACTTCGGCCAAAGCCTCCTCGTCGGATAGCATGATGCTGGTTGAGATCGTGTCCGAGTCAGTAAATTCTCGGGTGGAGAGCGAGACTTCCGCCGCGTCGATGACCGGTGTTTGATCTTGTTGCGTTTCCGCGTTCTCTTTAGATCCGGTCAATAGCTTAAGCGGATCAAATGCGGGCACATCTTCAGCAAACAGCGTCGGGGTTGTTGTGAGGGGGGTGGCGACGTGAGTAAAAGAGCGCGCTGCCAAAACCTCCTTATCGCCAACCCTCACCGGAATGGTTATTTTATAAACCTGTTTGGCAGCAACAATGTCGATTGGCCGAACAAGCCTATCGCTTTTGCGCAGTGTACTGCCGACAGTTTCATCTTTGTGGGCGGCTGCGGCGATGGTCGGCGCTTCGGCAAACGTGGTCTGGCGATCCAGAGCCGCATATACAGCCGAACCTATCAGCGCAGCGCCAGCCAAGCCCGCTAAAACTGTGCCAGCGAGCCACTTCAATGAAATGCGATGCCAGTCGGCGGGTGTGTGATGTTCGGTGCCGGTCTCAATAGGCGGTTCGTTGCCTATGACGCCATAATCTTGGCCGTGACCGCTTGAGTCGCTGTGAGTCGTCATAGCGAGTGAGGCAGTTATATTGGCGATTAAGCTTACATCAGCGGGCATTTTCAGGGCGGCTGACGTCAGGCAGTGAATTTTTGAATGCTACGGGTCAGCAAACTGTTGAGCATCATGTGCGTTACCTTGCAAAGTTAAATCTGTAAGCGTGTTGGGCTTCCGAAGCTGGCTAAAATGCAAACCGTTGGAACCTCTCTTATCAGCTTTTGCACCGTGGGAGCCACAGAAAACCTGAAATCAAAAAGCAGCGTTGTAAACCATTCGACAATTGGCATCCTAAGTGCAGAGAAATATCTCCTGCGACAAAACGTGTATGCGTAATTTTTAAGAACCTGCGGACGCTTGCTTCGGCGTAAACGATTTCATTACGGGCGAATTGCCGACTTCTCAGCATCTGGCTTGTCGCAAATCATCAAATTAATGGAATATGGGGCTATTTTAGGGCTGGAAAACCTGTCAGATAGCCGCGCAACACTAGGGTGATTAAAAAAGTTCTTCAAACGTTACAATGGGTTATCATTCTTTCCTTTATTTGGCTGATTTTTTAATTGACAGTTTTGTTTGGTGTGGGTAGAAGAAGCCCATGAACGGCGGCGCTGCTGAAGACATTCAGCGG
>JAYTYD010000244.1:0-3214 GCA_043742625.1 Methylovirgula sp.
GCCGCAACTGTTTCGGACGCTTTGGAAAGCGTTGCTTTAACAGTTTCCGGCTTAACCGGAGCGTGCGTGTCAAAATCCGGGCGTGGATTTGCATCACTATTCGTCACCGACTCTAAGGATGTAACTGTTACCGGTTCTGCAGATGGCGCGGCAGCGACCTCAAAGCATTTTTGACTTTTCAGTGCCTGTTTAGCCGCCATTGCTTCTTGTTTGGAATGTGCGGATTTTTGATTCTTATTGCCCATGGAACCCTCTGCGTCGTCTCATTTGCGCTGAAATTGCGCATGATGTGGACGTTTTACTCCCGTTATGCGCCCTGAATACGGCGTCTCATAAAATCCATATAATATTGAATTGCGTCAATTTGACATTGAAAAATCTGCTAGTGCTATAAAACCTTTTCAAGGGTTTGGCCAATTATCAAATTGGTTGTATGCAAGTCTTCTCAGCGGCGGGGCGTCAGTGTTGCCCGGGCTGGTTGCGTAGGAACAAATGGCGGTTTTGATGAGATCAAATGTTTTTGCAGCCGCAAATCTTCGGCAGGGTCTGGCCCTGGCTGTTTTTTTAATGTTGTGCGGCTGCAGCGGCGGAGCGGATCCTTTTGCGGGCACCGCCTTTAAGTTCAAACCGGATGAGGTCGAGCCAAAACCATTTGTCAAGGCGTCGCGCAAAGACCCTTCCCAAACCGATTATCTATCAATAGGGTTCGAAGATTTGCCACGCAAAACAGCGGTTAAAAGCCCGGCGCAGGCAGCTGCAGATACCCAAAGCCTTGCTGCATCCGGAGAGCAGGCAAAGGGCCGTCTCACCGCTCCTGTTGCCAAGTCGGCAGGCTTGAGCGCCGAAGAGCTGAAAAAAAAACGCAAAGCATTAATTGATGGGCTAGCTCCGGCCCCTTAAAGCCCGCGAATTAGGCTTTGGCGAAATCCTACCCGAAGTGATAAGCAGTCTTACGTTGGCATCTAAGTGCCAGCGCTTTTAATTTTCTCCAATGGAACAGGTTCATGATCGATTTTCACAATGTTCGCCGTCTTCCGCCCTATGTTTTTGAGCAAGTTAATCGTCTCAAGGCAAAAGCGCGCGCGGCGGGCGCGGATATCGTCGATCTTGGCATGGGCAATCCGGATCTTGATGTACCGCAGCACATCAAGGACAAGTTGATTGAGACTGTCAACAAGCCACGCACGGATCGCTACTCATCGTCTAAGGGCATTCCGGGCCTGCGCCGTGCTCAGGCCGCATATTACGACCGGCGCTTTCACGTCAAGCTCAACCCCGATACGCAGGTGATTGCCACACTCGGCTCGAAGGAAGGCTTCGCCAATATGGCCCAGGCCATCACGGCGCCTGGGGACGTGGTACTGGTGCCAAATCCGTCTTATCCAATTCACGCTTTCGGTTTCCTTATGGCAGGAGGAGTGATTCGCTCTGTTCCGGCAGAGCCAACCCCGGCTTATTTCCCGGCGCTTGAGCGCGCGATTATGCATTCTATTCCAAAGCCAATTGCAGTTGTGGTTTGCTACCCGTCAAACCCAACCGCAATGGTTGCGGATCTGGATTTCTATCGTGATCTGGTGGCTTTTGCCAAAAAGCACGAAATCTTCATTCTTTCAGATTTGGCCTATGCGGAGCTGTATTTCGACGGCAATCCGCCGCCCTCGGTTTTGCAAGTGGCGGGAGCCATGGATGTTTGTGTGGAATTTACGTCCATGTCTAAAACCTTTTCCATGGCGGGCTGGCGCATGGGCTTCGCGGTTGGCAACGAGAGGCTCATAGCTGCGTTAGCGCGCATTAAGTCATATTTGGACTACGGCGCTTACACACCGATCCAAGTTGCAGCTGCAGCGGCCTTAAACGGCCCCGATTCCTGCATTGAAGAGATGCGCCAAACCTACAAAAAGCGCAGGGACGTCATGGTCGAGAGTTTTGCCCAAGCCGGATGGGAAATTCCGTCACCGGCGGCGTCCATGTTTGCCTGGGTGCCGGTTCCGGATAAATTCAAACATCTCGGGTCTTTAGAGTTCTCCAAGCTGCTGATCGAAAAAGCTGATGTGGCAGTTGCCCCCGGGATTGGTTTTGGCGAGCATGGTGATGACTACGTTCGTTTGGCCTTGGTTGAAAACGAACAACGTATTCGTCAGGCCGCGCGTGGCGTACGCCGGTTTTTTGATGGTGCGGACCAAACCCTGCACAACGTCGTGGCGCGCTAGAATTTTTTCAGCGCCGATAAAAAAAGTCTCGGTAATGACCCGGCGCTGAAACTTTTCGTTTACCGTCTCGTAGCTCTCACATCGGCAATAAAGCCGAAAATGTATCCGGGAGATACTCTATGAAAATCACTAAAATTGCTTTTGCGTTTGGCCTCGGCCTCGCCACTTTGGCAGCCGCACCAGCGCTCATCAATGTGGCTGCCAATGCAGCAGACGTGATGGTCGGCGGTGCTGCAATGCTGCCAACCAAGAACATTATTGAAAATGCCGTAAATTCGAAGGACCACACCACTTTGGTTGCCGCCGTCAAGGCTGCCGGTCTTGTGGAAACATTGTCAGGCCCGGGGCCGTTTACGGTTTTCGCGCCGGTAAATGCGGCGTTTGATGCGTTGCCGAAGGGCACCGTTGATACTTTGCTGATGCCGGAAAACAAGGCCAAGCTGGCCGCAATTCTCACCTATCATGTCGTAGCCGGCAAAATGGGCGCAGCAGATTTGCTCAAGACAGCAGAAATGAACGGCGGCAAGGCCGTGCTGAAGACTGTTGCAGGCGGATCGCTCACTGTGGCCAAAACAGCCGATGGTGTAACCGTCACCGATGAAAACGGCGGCGTCGCAAAAGTAACAATCGCCGACGTATTCCAGTCAAACGGCGTGATCCACGTGGTGGATAAGGTGTTGTTGCCAAAGTAATTTTTTGGTCAACTCTTCAGCATATGGAAGGGAGCTTCGTTGGCTCCCTTTTTTCTATTTCAGCGCGTCAAACAATATCTTTTTAAACGCAGGCACATCCAGCTCCCAGCAAATATCGGCTTTATGCTTTTGCTCGCCCCAAACGCCCTGATTATTGGCGTCATCGGTCAGGTTGAGTTCATCCACCACCGTCATGCCGCGAGTCAGTTCGCTTAAAGTTTCCACCTCAACACGGTGCTTGCTCCAGCGCGTACCGATGTTTTTGTCTAATGCCACGGCCATAGCGGTCGGGTCCGGAAGCGATATGCCGTC
>JAYTYD010000245.1:0-8079 GCA_043742625.1 Methylovirgula sp.
GCGGTGGATACCGTCATCACCAATGCCTTGATCGTCGATCATTGGGGCATCGTCAAAGCCGACGTCGGCCTGCGCGCGGGCAAAATTTGCGCCATCGGCAAAGCCGGAAATCCCGACATTCAGGCGAATGTAAACATCATCATCGGCCCGGGCACGGATGTCATCGCCGGCGAGGGCAAAATCCTCACCGCCGGCGGCTTCGATACACATATTCACTTCATCTGCCCGCAGCAGATCGAAGATGCGCTGATGAGCGGCGTAACCTCGCTGCTGGGCGGCGGCACCGGCCCTTCGGCTGGCACCAGCGCCACCACATGTACGCCCGGTCCGTGGCATATTGCACGGATGATTCAGGCGTTTGACGCCTTCCCGGTTAACCTCGGTGTCACCGGCAAAGGCAATGCCTCGCTCCCCGCGCCGCTGATCGAAATGGTCAAAGCGGGGGCCTGCGCGCTCAAACTCCATGAGGATTGGGGCACCACGCCTGCCGCCATCGACAATTGCCTCTCGGTGGCTGACGATTTTGACGTGCAGGTGATGCTGCATTCAGACACGCTGAACGAGTCCGGCTTTGTCGAAGACACGATTGCCGCCTTCAAAGGCCGCACCATTCATGCCTTTCACACAGAGGGTGCGGGCGGTGGCCACGCACCTGACATTATGAAGGTCGCGGGGCTGGAAAATGTACTCCCCTCGTCAACCAACCCCACGCGGCCGTTCACAGTGAACACGCTGGATGAACACCTCGATATGTTGATGGTGTGCCACCATCTGTCCCCCGGCATTCCGGAAGATCTGGCCTTCGCTGAAAGCCGAATCCGCAAAGAAACCATCGCAGCCGAAGATATTCTGCACGATATGGGCGCGCTTTCGATGATGAGCTCAGATAGTCAAGCCATGGGCCGCATCGGCGAGGTCATCATCCGCACCTGGCAAACCGCCCATAAAATGAAGGTGCAGCGCGGCAGCCTCGCGCAGGATGTCGGCACCGACAGTGATAATTTCCGAGTCAAAAGATACATTGCAAAATACACCATTAACCCGGCCATTGCCCATGGCGTTTCCAAGCTGATTGGCTCGGTGGAGCCGGGCAAAATGGCCGATCTGGTGCTGTGGGATCCGGCGTTTTTCGGCGTCAAACCGGCCATGATCATCAAAGGCGGCAGCATCGTTGCCGCGCCGATGGGCGACCCCAATGCGTCCATCCCCACGCCGCAGCCGGTGTATTACCGGCCGATGTTTGGGGCTTTTGGCCGCAGTGTAACCGAAGGTTCGGTGATATTCACCTCACAAGCGGCGATTGATTGCGGCTTGCGGGCACAGTTGGGTACACAAAAACACATGGTCGCTGTTGAAAATACGCGCTCCGGCATCAGCAAGAAAAGCATGATTCACAACGACGCCACGCCAAATATCGAGATTGACGCCGAAACCTATGAGGTGCGCGCAAACGGCGAACTGCTGGTGTGCGAACCGGCCAAAGAGCTGCCGATGGCGCAGCGGTATTTTATGTTTTAGGTTTGAAACACTGGGTTTACTGGGGTGAGGTAAAAATGCCATGACCTTAAAGCACGTTGAGGCGGTTTGCTGTGAAGCCTACCGTAAAACCCGCGACTACTATGCTAATTTGTCACAGCGCATGGTAAGGTCAGACTATGGCTTTAAGATATTATACGGCCCACCTAAAATTAAGCCGGATGTTCTATTCCTTGGGTTGAACCCCGGAGGAAATGAAAATGATGCTCAACAGGGAAAATCCGCCGGCGAGCGGGATTGCTGGACTAAAGCGAACGAATACATATCGAAAGACTATCGTTTGGCTACTCATATCCAAAAAATTTGGCACCGAGATCAATTGGAAAACAGCGTCGCGTTAAATCGTTTATTTTTTCGTTCGCCAAACATTAATGCTTGGAAAACGAATTCGTTGGAGCAGAGCATCCGTTGCGACGCTGAAAAGTTTTGTTTGGATGAGTGTCAAAAAATTGTCAAAGCCATGGAGCCTAAGAGCCTTATAATTATAGGGCTCTCTACCCTTTCACAAAAAGAATTTATCAAAACAAATATTGCAGTTGGGTCACCCAGCCGTCGTGTTGTTCAAAACGGAACTCTGTGGGGCATTCCAACTTCTGCGGTCATTCATTTAAGCGGACAATGGGGAGCCAATGACGGGGATATTTCGAAAATGCGCACGTATTTCGAGGTTCGAGTTTAAAAATTAAAGCCTTCCCTGTTTTCAATTAGAAAGAGCACGTAAAATTTCCATGAAAGCCACGTCCCACATCCCCGCCGCGCTGGTTAAAGCCGCGCAGGTTAAAGATCGCGTTTTGCTTGATCATCACGAGCGGCACCGGCGCCGGTTTATGCTTACTTGTGTCTCGGGCGCAGAGTTTCTGCTGGATCTGGAAACCGCCGTGGCGCTGCGCCATGGTGACGGGCTGAGGCTGGAGCAGGGCGGCGTCATTATGGTTGAGGCCGCGCCGGAACAGCTGTTAATGGTCACCTCGCCAAATCCGCTGCGCCTGTTGAAAGCTGCATGGCACATCGGCAATCGCCACACACCGTCTGAGTTAACCGCGAGCGCGATTTATCTCGCCTATGACCATGTGCTGGAACAGATGCTGCGCGGGTTGGGTGTCGAGGTTAAAACCGTCACCCGCGCGTTTGAGCCGGAACGCGGTGCCTATCATTCGCATGGTTAGCGTGGGGCCCATCACGCAACATGCCAAACTGTTCGTCTGGCTGTCTCCCACCTTTCCAGTGGGGTCATTCGCCTATTCGCACGGGTTGGAATGGGCGCAAAAAGCCGAACTCGTCACCGATGAGGCAAGCTTGCGAACCTGGTTGAGCGATCTGCTCACCCATGGCTCCTGGCATAATGATGCGATTTTTCTGGTGGCCACGTGTGATCGCCTTTTGGCCACATCGCGCCATGATTTGCTTAGAGTTTGGCCGGAAATATGCGGTATCATGGAACTTAATCTGGCATTTTGTGCTTCAAAAGAGCGCTATTCTGAGACAATTCAGCAGGGAAACGCGCTCATTTTGGCCGCAAAATCGGCTTGGCCTTGCGCGGCGGTGGATATGGTCGATCGCGATATAAGCTATCCCGTTGCTTTGGCTTTACTTTGCGGCGGCCATAACATTGAAAAAAATGATGTTTTACCGGCCTATGGCGTAAGCTTTGTGCAAAATCTGGTTTCGGCCAGCATCCGCCTCGGCATCATTGGCCAAACATCCGGGCAGAAAATCATCGCGGCGCTGTTGCCGATAATTGAACGCGAGGTTAAAAACATGGCGGTTTCAACGTTAAATGACCTCTCAAACGCGGCTTTAACCTCGGATTTTGCCTCATTACAGCATGAAACCCAATATACAAGGATATTTAGATCATGAGTTCATCGCCCGCGCCACGCGCACGTGCCCCCTTGCGGGTCGGAATTGCCGGTCCTGTAGGCTCAGGTAAAACCACATTGGTGGAAAAGCTTTGTCAAATATTCCGCGCCAAATATGATATCTGCGTCATCACAAATGACATATTCACTAAGGAAGATGCGCGCTTGCTAACGCTGGCGCAAGCATTGCCGCAAGAGCGCATCATTGGCGTAGAAACGGGAGGCTGTCCGCACACTGCAATTAGGGAAGATTGCTCGCTAAATCTTGCCGCAATTGAAGAAATGCGTAAAAAATTTGTAGCATTGGAGCTTATCTTAATAGAATCCGGCGGAGATAACCTTGCAGCGACGTTTTCTCCGGAGCTCGCCGATATCAATATCTATGTTATCGACGTTGCCGGAGGCGAAAAAATCCCGCGCAAGGGTGGCCCCGGCATCACAAAGTCCGATTTATTAGTCATCAATAAAACCGACCTCGCCCCCTATGTCGGCGCCAATTTGGGCATTATGGAAACTGATACAATGTTACAGCGCGGCGTGCGGCCCTATCTTTTCACCAGCTTGCGCAATGGCATAGGGGCCGCACAAGTAGCTCAATTCATTGAGAAAATGGGTGGAATGGGCACAGCCTGAGCAAATTTTGCTGCCAACCGGCCATCCCTCAAGCCCGGCCGCGGCCATTTTGCTGAGGCGTCACAAATCCGTCAGCGTAATCGCATATTAGGATCACATCATCTTATTTTGTGCTAACCTCGAGTGCTGAATGTGACTATTGAAACCGCCCCTCGCCAGCAAACCAGCTCCAATCTTGCCTCTGCCGTTCACCGCGCCCAAAAGCTCAGCAAAACTGGCTTGTTAGAGCGGGCATTCACTTTTGCATTTCGCGGCTTGGTCTATCCTCAAATTTGGGAAGACCCGCTCATCGACATGGAAGCGATGGCGATTGAGCCGGGCCAACATATTGTGGCTATTGCCTCGGGCGGCTGCAACATATTGTCGTATCTGGTAGAAAATCCGGGAAAAGTCACTGCGCTGGACCTGAACGGAGCCCATATTGAACTCAACAAGCTCAAGCTGTGTGCCGCGCGAAACATGCCTGATTACGCCAGTTTCCACCAATTTTTTGGCGCGGCAGACAGTGAGGAAAACCAAACGCTCTATTACAAGGCGCTGCATCCGCATCTTAGTTATGCGTCACGCAAGTTTTGGGAGGCACGGAATTGGCGTGGACGGCGGCGTTTGTCCATATTCAGCAAAAACCTCTATACTTACGGTCTACTTGGTAATTTCATTGGACTGACGCATTGGCTTGGTCGGCTTTATGGTCGTGATCCCCGCAAAATGCTGACAGCAACGTCGCCGGCCCAGCAGCGTGCCATTTTTGAGACCCAGATCGCCCCAATTTTTGATCAGCGCTTTGTCCGCTGGCTCACCAGCCAACCGGCATCATTGTTTGGACTCGGTATTCCTCCGGCTCAATATCATGCTCTGGCCGGTTCAGCGTCGGGTGGGATTAACGCGGTTTTGCGTGCAAGATTGGAGCGGCTTGCTTGCGATTTTGACATTCAGGACAACTACTTTGCGGCTCAAGCGTTTGGGCGTGCTTATGCCAAAACCGCCAATGCCGCCCTGCCGCCCTATTTGCAGTCCAAAAATTTTGATGTTGTGCGCGCAAGAGCTCAGCGTGTTGAGGTCTTGCATCAATCCTTAACAAGCTATTTATCCAACTGCGATGCCGCGAGCCTTGACCGGTATGTGCTGCTTGATGCGCAAGATTGGATGAATGATGCGGATCTGACCGCACTGTGGAGCGAAATTACCCGCACCGCCAAGCCAGGCGCGCGCGTCATTTTCCGCACCGCTGCCGAACCCACCTTGCTGCCGGGGCGGATACCACAAGAAATTCTCAAACGGTGGCGATATGATGAGGCGGCGTGCCGCGCTTTAACGGCGCGTGACCGTTCTTCGGTTTATGGTGGCTTTCACCTTTACATTTTGAAGGACCCTGAATGAGCGATGCAGCATTTTTGATGGATAAAATGTATCGTTACCAGAGGTACATTTACGACATCACACGTAAGCCATATTTGCTTGGCCGTGACAGGGTGATATCGGATATTAATGTACGTGCTGAAATGGCGGTTTTGGAAATAGGCTGCGGCACCGGCCGAAACTTGGTGAAGGTGGCGGATTCATATCCAAAAGCAAGATGCTATGGCATTGATATTTCATCAGAAATGTTACAAACAGCACATGAGAAGGTCAAGGGATTTTGCTTATCAGATCGGGTTAAACTGGCTCAAGCTGACGCAACTGACTTTGCTCCGGAAAGCCTTTTTGGATTGACCGCCTTCAACAGAATTCTGATTTCCTATTCCCTCTCCATGATCCCGCAATGGCGCGCCGTGCTGTCCCACGCCGTTGCGCATCTGGCAGAAGGTGGCGAATTGCACATTGTGGACTTTGGCGAGCAGGATGGTTTACCTCGCTGGTTTCGCGCCGCGCTGCGCACATGGCTAGGCTGGTTTGCGGTGCACCCGCGCGCAGAACTGCCCGCCGAGACGGCAGCGCTCGCACGGAAAAGCGGCCTCAACTTCACGCAGAAACACTATTTTAGTGGCTATGCCACACATATAATCTTGCGCAAGTAGATAAATTCCAATGGCTGCTCCCATCCGGGTTAACCAAGTCACACGCGTGTCACAGAGGCCAAATTATATCGCGAAAGTATTCTTTGGTAAGGGGAGTTCAAATGACAGATGCGCTGCTACTGCCCTCGAGTTTGGTGACCGGTGTTTTTGGAATGAATGCCAAAGGACTGTTTTTAAGCGAGACCGAGGGCGGTTTTTACTATGCCCTTGGCTTATGCGTCATTTCAATCGCAATTGCATATCTGGTTTTGCGCAAGTTCAAAATCATTAAATGACGAGTGGATATTGACTTTAGCTCTGAGTGAGCGCGTCTTGAAGGCCGCCGCGTGTGGCCGCATAGGCGGGGACAAAGGCCAATACGGCTCCGGACAGCGCAAACAGGCACACTCCGAGCAATTCCGCCCGGCCAAGGGTGGCGCTCAAAGAAACGCCGGTCTGCGCCGAAACGACAGACGAAAGAGCTGCGGCTGTACCGAAGCCAAGCAACAACCCCAAAGCGGCACCGCCAACAACAATCAAAACGATATATATCCAAATCGCCATTCCGATAAACTTGCGAGGCGCGCCCAGAACCCGCAGCGTCAAAAATTGCCGACGATTAAGCGCAAACAGAGCAGAGAGGGCCGCTAAAACCGCGATGGCTACCAGTATTTCGGCAATAATCGCTACCAAACTCATCAAGCTGCGAACATTTGCCAGCGCGCCATAAAGATCAACCAAAACCTCGGCGGGAAAAAATGCCATCGAACTGTTCGACTTAAATTGGTTTCGCAAACCGTAGGCTGAATTGACACTGTCCGGCTTAACAATGATCGCCGGAACTCCGGGCACAAACGCAGCATCAAAAGGCGGACCGATAGCATGGCCCGCGTTGGCCGGGTCATGTCCGTTAGGTAAACCGTGCACCTGCCAAACCAGCTCTATCGGGATGATAATGGCGCTATCCCAGGGCGTGCCGGTGGGCTGCATCCGGCCAACTACAATGATGTCGACAGCATGTTCGTGCTCATCATCATCACCGTCAGGAGGCTCGTCAACGCCATGTTGCGGCCGGAAGACCTCCCCGATTTTAAGAGTGGAATTTGCACCGATCACGGCTTCTGTGGGTTTGACAAAAATGTTTCCTTCGCGCAAACCACCGGAGAGATGTTCCACGAACGCACCGATAGTGCCAACCACCGGCTCACCCTTGAAATGATCACCAAAGCCAATGGGGGCAGCGATTTTGGCGTGCGGGTCGCTCATGGCTTTGACAGCATCAGCGCCGTCCAAAAGAGGCACCAAACCCGGTTTTAGATAAATTGCCGCTAAAACCAAATCCGTACGGCTTCCCGGCGCGCCCACCACAAGATCAAATTTATCGGCGGCCCGGGCGCTTCCGTGTCGCAATGCGCGTTCCGCAGATGAGATCGCGACGCCGAGTCCCACCGCCAATGCCACCAAAGCCACGAACAGCGCAAAGGCCATTTTATAACGTTTTAGCGTGGCTATAACGAGCGGAAACGGATTCACTTAGCAAGTCTCCCGTGGTCTAATGTGATGATGCAATCTGCCCGCTCCATCAAATCCTTGTCATGCGTGACACAAATTACGAGCTTGTTTTGTACTGTTGCAAGGTTTGAAAGCGCCTCTATCACTGCGGCCGCGGCGCTGGAATCAAGGCTGGCTGTCGGCTCGTCGGCCAAAATATATGAGGGGTCGCGCAACAATGCCCGCGCTAAAGCCACGCGCTGCGCCTCGCCGCGCGAGAGAACTGCAACCGAACTGCGCTGTTGCGGAACGCCAAACGTCTCGAGCAACATTTGCGCGCGCCCGCGCAAAGCGGGTGGAATGTGCATCATTTCAAATTGTAGCGGTAAAAGCACGTTGTCGAGGCTGGTAAGTTCAGGGATAAGTCGAAAATCCTGAAACACAAACCCGACATACTTGCGCCGCCAGCCATCCCGCTGCGCCGCACTCAACACAGCAATATCGGTTCCAGACCAGGCGATGCGGGAGTTTCGCGGCACCAACAGGCCCGCGAGCGTGTAAAG
>JAYTYD010000246.1:0-3725 GCA_043742625.1 Methylovirgula sp.
GGCGGCGTTGGCCTGTTATTGTGCCAATGGGGCAGGGCGCTCGGAGCTACTGTCATTGGCACAGTTGGTTCGCCCGAAAAAGCCAAATTGGCGAAAAAAGCCGGTGCCAAGTATGTAATACAATATAATACGGAAGACTTTGCAGCCCGCGTTGACGAAATTACCTCCGGCAAAAAGTGCGATGTTGTTTATGACGGCATTGGAAAATCCACATTTATGGGGTCGCTGGATTGTTTGCGCCCGCGCGGTTTGATGGTGAGTTTTGGCAATGCCTCCGGCGCGGTAGATGCGTTTAATCTGGGCATACTCGCCTCAAAAGGATCATTGTTTCTCACCCGCCCGACCCTTTTTGGATATACGGGATCCCGTAAGGAACTGGTTGCCAACGCGCGCGCCCTTATGATGGCTGTGACATCCGGTGTTGTAGACATACCCATCCACGCCCGTCTGCCTTTAGCCCAAGCTGCCGATGCGCACCGGGCGCTCGAGTCCCGTGCCACTACCGGTTCAACTATTCTGATTCCGTGAACCATCGTTCCGGTTAATTTGAAGATCATTTGATGATTTTTTGTGCATCAAATCACAAAAGTTCAGAATTGACGCTAGCGCCAACTCTGGACGCCGCTAAGATCACGCTAGAGCATATCACGCAAAAGTGTGTAGCGGTTTTGCGAAAATGATATGCGTTATCAAAAAGATGGAAGAGCAATTTGCGTCTGTCAAGCGTTGAATTGCTCTAACCGGGGGCGTGTAAACAATGGGTCAGGCGGAAGTTCAACCGCAATTGCACAATGTGCCTTTGGTGCAAGTGGAGAATGTCACCAAACGCTTCGGAGCGTTTACCGCCAACGATTCCATCAGTTTGGGACTGCGCGCCGGAGAAATCCATGCGCTGCTGGGCGAGAACGGTGCCGGCAAATCTACACTGGTAAAAATGTTGTACGGGTTGCTGGCCCCGACCAGCGGCAGAATTTTATGGAACGGCAATCCTGTTTCGCTGGCCAATCCCGCAGAGGCGCGTGCGCTGGGCGTCGGTATGGTATTTCAACATTTTTCCTTGTTTGATAATCTCTCTGTATCCGACAACATCGCGCTCGTATTGCCTAAATCTGCAAAATTGGACACCGTTCCGGCGCTCATCGCTGACATCGGTAATCGCTACGGCATCATGCTTCAGCCGGATCGTCCGGTGTGGAGCCTTTCGGCGGGTGAGCGTCAGCGCATTGAAATTGCCCGTTGCCTTCTGCAAGACCCGAAACTTCTGATACTGGATGAGCCGACATCTGTACTTACGCCGCAAGAGGCAGATCAGCTTTTCATAACTTTGGAACGGCTAAAATCGGAAGGGCGGGCGCTTCTATATATTTCTCATAAGCTTGATGAAGTTAAACGTTTATGTGACCACGCTACAATCCTGCGCCTTGGCAAGGTTGTCGGCACCTGCAACCCTCGCAATGAGAGTGCCCGCTCCATGGCCAACCTGATGGTGGGGGCGCAAATCGCCGATATTCGAGCCGCCAAGCGGATCCATGGCGGAATTCGCCTCGCTTGTAAAAACTTGAACGCCCCCACAGCGCAAATGCATGGAACTCATCTCCACAATATATCGTTTTGCGTCACTGGCGGTGAAATTCTGGGTGTGGCTGGCATTGCCGGAAATGGTCAGTCGGAATTCTTCGCCGCGCTGTCCGGCGAAACGCCCCTCACCAATCCCGATATGCTGTTTCTCGATGGCAAAGCTGCAGCCAATCTTGGCATCAACGCGCGGCGAATGCTCAACGCAGCCTTTGTGCCGGAAGAACGCAACGGCCACGCCGCCGTACCTGATTTTACTCTTTCGGATAATATAGTTTTGAGCCGCCACGCCACCGGCGGGGTTACACTGCATGGCTTTCTCCAGCCTGCCAAAGCGCGCGCCGAAGCGGAACGCGTTATTGAGGGATTTGATGTGCGCAAAAGCGGACCCGATCCGGCGGCGCGTACCCTGTCCGGTGGAAATTTACAAAAGTTTGTCGTCGGACGTGAAATTTTGCGTGAACCCGGAGTTTTGGTGGTGAATCAGCCCACTTGGGGCGTTGATGCCTCCGCCGCCGCCGCTATCCGCCAAGCTTTGCTGGACTTGGCAGCGCGCGGAACGGCCATTGTGGTCATCAGTCAGGATCTTGACGAATTGTTTGAAATTTCGGACCGTATTTGTGTGATCAATGGTGGCCATTTGTCGGAAGGGGTCTCCGCCCGGCTCACCACACGCGAAGAGGTCGGCCTTTTAATGGCGGCAAATGCGACACCGGCAGGCACCGCCCATGCGCATTGACCTTGAGCCGCGCCAAAATATTCCCCGTTCGAGAGAGCTGATGGCACCTGTTGCCGCGCTTATAATTGCGATTTTGTTAGGGGGTGTGGCCGTGGCTCTATTGGGCATATCGCCATTGGCGGCCTTCCGAGTCTATTTCGTTGATCCGCTCACAAATATGACAGATTTGCAGGAGATTGCGGTAAAGGCCTCGCCGCTCATTCTCATCGCTGTGGGGTTGGCTTTTTGCTATCGCGCCAACCTGTGGAATATTGGCGCAGAGGGCCAATTCGTCATTGGCGGCACTGTTGGCGGCGGCGTTGCCATTCTCACGCACAACGGGGCGTACCAAAGCGCTTGGGGCGGCGCCTGGATTTTGCCAACCATGCTCCTGCTTGGGGCTTTAGGTGGCATGATCTACGCTTTGATACCTGCCGTGTTGAAGGTCAAACTTGGGGTTTCCGAAATTCTCACCAGCTTGATGCTGGTTTATGTCGCGCAATTGATCCTCGATTACTTGATTCGAGGCCCATGGCGCGACCCCAAGGGCTTTAATTTTCCGCAATCCGTGCCGTTTGATGCGGAAGCAACTCTGCCGCTGCTGTTGTCGGCGGGACGTTTGCATTTTGGTGTGATTATCACGCTCATTGTTGTCGTCATCGTTGCCATCGTGTTTGCCCGAACAATGTTCGGCTATCAGGTGCGGGTTGTGGGCGCCGCACCGCGTGCAGCTCAGTTTTCAGGTTTTAAATCGGGGCGTTTAACATACGCGGTTTTTGCAATTTCCGGTGCCTTGGCGGGTTTAGCCGGGGTCATGGAAGTTTCCGGTCAAATTGGCCAATTGCAACCCAGCATTTCGCCGGGATATGGCTTTACAGCGATCATCGTCGCCTTTTTGGGCCGATTGTCGCCCATAGGCATTTTGATCGGCGGTCTGGTCCTGGCCGTCACCTATATCGGGGGTGAGTTTGCGCAAGTTTCTCTCAAAATTCCGCAGGATATGACCCGCGCCTTTCAGGGCTTGCTGCTGATGTGTGTATTGGCAGCCGATGTCTACACCCGTTACAAAATTCATTTCCGCATCGGAGCAGGGCAATGACATTTGATCTGCACCTGATCGAACTTGTGCTGATAACCATCGTCACCTCAGCAACGCCGTTGCTCATTGCAGCCGTAGGAGAATTGGTTGTGGAGCGGGCAGGGGTGTTAAATCTGGGTGTCGAGGGCATGATGGTGGTCGGCGCGTCTGTGGGCTTTGCCGTGGCTTATCTGAGCGGCTCAACTCTTATCGGCGCGTTGGCGGGAATTGCCGCCGGAATGGCGCTCTCGGCATTTTTTGCTTTTCTGGCAATTGGCCTCGCGACGAATCAAGTTGCCACAGGCTTGGCGCTGACCATCTTCGGCCTCGGACTCTCAAATTTGATTGGAGCAG
>JAYTYD010000247.1:0-25731 GCA_043742625.1 Methylovirgula sp.
GACGCTCATGAGCGGTGAAATTTGGTTGTTGAACGGGCGAAGCGTTTAAATAATCGCCTTTTTTCTCAAAGCTCTTCCGGCAAGGCGGTATCCACATTACTCGCGGGTAGCCTTTGGATCCTTTCTCCCAGACCAACCATGCGTACCCTGTAGCAGTTGAAGCCTTGGCGTCAAGTCGTCCCTTCACCATAGGAACACGTTCAACAAACTGTGCGAATTTGCTTGGAGGATAGTCTCGAAAAATAGCGTTGTACCTTCCACTGCTCTCTAAAAATACAGTCCGCGCAAGGATAGCAACGCCGATGCGGGCAATATTCAACGAGCGTAGAACAAATTCTTCCGCCAAGCGAAAAGGCGGATTTGTGATTACCCAGTCTGTGGAATTCGCCTCAATAGGGCTAGTCAAAAAATCACTTATCGGGCCATATCCATATTGATAGGCATCAGAAAACCTCACTTCTCCGAAGTATTCTTTGAGTACTTTCGCCATATGCCCCGCACCGCACGCCGGCTCAAAGCAGCTCTGATTTTTCAAATCTCCTCTGCCGTCCAAAATATGTTCGACAAGCGCCCGAGTCGCCCAAGGTGGAGTTGGAAAATCATCGGGACTGTCTGCGGCCTCAATTCGTTGAGCCATCACGGCATGAGATTTATTTTGCATTTCAAACTCCGTCAATGACTTTCGTATAATAGGGTACATGGTTTATGGTTAACCATAAATTAACGGCAATTGTCTTAGCCAGTGCTTAAAGTTTTGCGACTAGTCTTAGGAAATTGACCGCAGGAAACGCCGCTTGACCCTTGGAAACGTAAATCGCCAAAATTTAAATGCCCCGGGCGCGCGCCTCGCCACGCTGGATGCAGCACGCGGTGTTGCCGCTTTACTGGTCATTATTTTCCACATGCGCTCCTATGGCCACGTCAAGTTCGAAACATTTGCCGGAACGGACTTCTTTTCCAAAGCTTATCTTGCCGTCGATTTTTTCTTCCTGCTCAGCGGCTTCGTCATTACTATGTGCTATGAAGACAAACTGACATCCGGCAGAATGTCGTTGAGCCGGTTCTTTGCCTTACGCGGCATCAGGCTTTATCCACTTTATTTGGTGGGCACTTTGTTTGGCATTACCGGTGCGCTTTGGCTTAATCCTGAAATCATCGGCAATGCCCATCTGCTCGCCCTTAGCCTTTTTGGGCTGCCGCAAATCCTGCCTGACCCTGCCGTGCCTCCGCTTTATCCTTTTAATGGCGTTGCATGGTCGTTAGGGTGCGAGGTTCTGGTCAATGTTGCTTGGGCACTGGTGCTCATCCGCCTTCCTATGCGTTATGTCGGGCTGGTTTTCATCGTCTCCAGCGTAGCCATGATAAAGTTTGGTTCGAATTTCGGGTCGTTGATGTTCGGCTCTTTCACGCAAGACCTGCCCGGCGCGTTGGCGCGGGTTTTTGTGTCTTTCACGCTCGGGCAAATGTTGTTTCACGCCATGGGGCAGAGCTGGTTTCCGCGTTTTAACCTGAACAGTGCGGCGGTTTTGTCTCTCTTAGCCTTGTCACTGTTGGCTCCGGTCACCACGCTTGGCCTCACCTTTGATTTTAGTTTTGTGTTTTTGTTCGCACCGTTACTTGTGGCCATGGGCGCGCGGGTTGAGCCGGGCGCCGCGCTGCGCGGGCTCTGCCATCAGCTTGGCCGCCTGTCTTACGCGCTTTATGTGGTGCACCTGCCGTGCTTGAAGTTTGTCAACTGGATGTGGAGCGGGGTTATTGGCGCACCTATCGCCGACACACCCCTGCTTGGAATTGTCGTTGCGCTCGGCTTCATCTTGTTTGTGTCGCATATTGCCACAGCGCTGTTTGATGAGCCCGTCCGGCTCGTGCTCAACCAGTGGCTTAAAACGCGCAAGCCAAGCTCCATGCCCAAACTTGCCTGACGCCCCGCGCGATTAGATAGGCCGGACTGTTGAAATAATCTCCGGTTCCGCTCTATCGTGGTCTTGGGAGATTCACGTGCGCTATTCGCTTTTATCCATCATCGGTCAGGCTTTTAAAGGCAATCAAGGCTGGACGCCCGCTTGGCGCGATGCCGCCCCGAAAGCTGAATATGACGCCATTATTGTCGGCGGCGGTGGTCACGGTTTAGCCACAGCTTATTATCTCGCCAAAAATCACGGCCTCACCAACATCGCAGTGCTCGAAAAAGGCTGGATCGGCGGCGGCAATGTGGGCCGCAACACCACAATCGTGCGCTCGAACTACCGCGAACATGCTAACATCCCGTTTTACGAACATTCCCTCAAGCTATGGGAAGGCTTGGAGCAGGACATCAACTATAATGTCATGGTCAGCCAGCGCGGTGTTTTGAACATCGTGCATTCCGATTCGCAGCGCGATGCTGCCATCCGCCGTGGCAATGCCATGCGCCTCAATGGTGTCGATGGCGAATTCGTCCCGCGCGAAAAACTGCGGCAGATGGTGCCGGAGATGGATTATGACAATGCCCGCTTTCCGGTTCAGGGCGCGCTGCTGCAAAAGCGAGGCGGCACCGTGCGCCATGACGCTGTGGCGTGGGGCTATGCCAGAGCCGCAGACATGCGCGGAGTGGACATCATCCAGAACTGCGAAGTCACTGGCTTCACCATCGAAAACGGGCAGGTATTAGGCGTTGAAACCTCGCGCGGGCCGATAAAATCGCGCAAGGTCGGCCTCGCCTGCGCCGGAAATACCACAAAAGTTGCCAGCCTCGCCGGGCTGCGCTTGCCCATTGAAAGCCATGTGCTGCAAGCTTTCGTCACTGAAGGGATCAAGCCGCTGATTGATCATGTCATCACCTTTGGTGCCGGTCATTTTTACATCAGCCAGAGCAACAAAGGCGGCCTTGTGCTGGGCGGATCGATTGACCGCTATAACTCCTATGCGTCCCGCGGCAACATGCCCACCGTGGAAGAGGTGATGGAAGAAGGCATGGCCCTGTTCCCGATGCTCGGCCGTTTGCGAATTTTGCGCTCATGGGGCGGTATCATGGATATGTCGATGGATGGCTCGCCCATAATCGATAAAACCGATATTTCGGGACTTTATCTCAATTGCGGCTGGTGTTACGGCGGCTTCAAGGCCACACCGGCATCGGGCTGGTGCTTCGCTCACACTATCGCGCAAGACGAAGCGCACTCCCTCAACGCGCCACACAAGCTCAACCGGTTTGAAACCGGCTACCTCGTCGATGAGCACGGCGTTGGCCCCCAACCGAATTTACACTGACCCATGCGCATCACCTGCCCGCACTGCGGCACCCGCACCTCCGAAGAATTCAGCTATCTGGGCGACGCAACCAAACAGCGCCCGGAAGGCACTATGGATCTGAAACTCTGGAACGATTATGTCCACCTCCGCGCCAATCCCCATGGCAAACACCGTGAGTTGTGGCAGCACGGCCCTTGTCGGACGTGGATGGTGGTCACCCGCGATGTAACCACACACGAAATTTTCGGCGTGGAACCGGCGACGAAAGCAAACCCGTGACTCTGCCCTTGCGCTCAGCCACCGGCGGGCAAATCAACCGCGCCCGCCAGATCAACTTCAGCTTTGACGGCAAAAGTTATTCGGGCTTTGAAGGCGATACCTTGGCCTCGGCGCTGTTGGCCAATGGCGTTCGGCTTATGGGCCGTTCGTTCAAATATCACCGCCCGCGCGGCGTCCTCACCTCCGGTTTTGAGGAACCAAATGCGCTGGTTGAGCTGCGCCACGGCACCCGCCGCGAACCAAACACCCGCGCCACCACCGTTGAGATTTTTGAGGGGCTTTCCGCCACCAGCCAGAACCGCTGGCCATCGCTCAAATTTGACGTAATGGCGGTCAATTCGTTGCTATCGCCTTTCTTCGGGGCGGGTTTTTACTACAAAACCTTCATGTGGCCTGCGAGCTTTTGGGAAAAGCTCTATGAGCCGATCATCCGTCGTGCCGCGGGCCTTGGCCGCGCCTCTAAACAGCCCGACCCTGACACTTACGACAAAGTTACCGGGCACTGCGATATCCTCATCATCGGCTCCGGCCCTGCCGGACTTTCCGCCGCGCTTCAAGCTTCCCGCGCAGGGGCAAGAATAATCTTGGCCGAAGAGGATTTCGCCTTTGGCGGCCGGCTTTTGTCCGACGACGAAACCATAAGCGCCGCGCCTGCAAGCCGCTGGCTTGCTGCGACGCTTGCCGAACTTGAACAAAACTCAAAGGTCGTGCTGCTGAAACGCACCTGCGTTTTTGGCAGCTATGACCATGGAACTTATGCCGCCGCCGAGCGCATAAATGAACACATGCCGATGCCACCCGAATTCCAGCCGCGCCAGCGCCTGTGGCGCATCATCGCCCGGGAAACCATTTTAGCCGCCGGTGCCATCGAGCGTCCTTTGATCTTTGGCGACAACGACAGGCCAAATGTTATGTTGGGAGGCGCGGCGCGCAGCTATGCCAAGCGTTTCGGGGTCAAGGCAGGCACCCGGGCTGTGGTGTTTGGCACGCATGATGATGCGCTTTCCACAGTAACGTCATTGCATGCCGCAGGTGTGGAAATTTGCGCCTATATCGATCCGCGTCCGGCCACACCAAGGATGCAAACTGCGGCTAAAAACGCTGGCGCGCGGCTTATTTGCGGCGTTGTCACCCGCGCACTCGGCTCTTTGGCGGTTTCAGGCGCGGAAGTTCGCGATACGACGGGCAAAATCTTCGATCTGCCTTGCGACCTGATTGCCATGTCCGGCGGTTGGAATCCGGCGCTTCATCTCACTTCGCACCAAGGCGGCAAGCCGGTGTGGAGCGATGCGTTGAACACATTCGTGCCAGGAACCATGCCAGCACATATGCAGGTGGTTGGGGCCGCAAATGGTGAATTTGCGCTGGAGGCGTGTTTGCTCTCCGGCGCGAAAGCGGCGGATCGCGCGTTGCAAGGAACCACGGCCACCCAGGAGAGCCAGGAGCCCATCGCGCAGCACGGGGGCTCAGCAGCGTTCCCGCCGCTTTGGCAAGTCACGGAAACCGCAGGAAAAGCGTTTGTTGATTTTCAAAATGATGTCACTGCGTCGGACATTGCATTGAGCCATCGTGAGGGCTTTCGCGCCGTGGAACATCTCAAGCGCTATACCACTCTGGGTATGGCCACCGATCAAGGCAAAACCGCCAATATCAACGGGCTGGCCCTGATGGCCGGGGCGGCGCACAAAACCATTGCGGAAACGGGAACAACCCGCTTTCGCCCGCCCTATTCGCCGGTGTCTTTCGGGGCCTTGGCCGGAATTCATACCGGCAAGGACTTCCGCCCCACCCGGCGCACCGCCGGGCACGGCTGGGCCGCACAGCGCGGAGCGGTGTTTATGGAAGCGGGCCTATGGTTGCGGGCTCAGTATTTTCCCGCCACACCGCAAGAGGATTGGCTCACCGCCTGCAACCGCGAAGTTTTGCAGGTGCGCAAGTCTGTCGGCGTTGCTGACGTTTCAACCTTGGGCAAAATCGACATTCAGGGCAAAGATGCTGCGGCGTTTTTGGATCGGGTCTATTGCAACACCTTCTCCACGTTAGCCGTAGGCCGTGTGCGGTATGGTCTAATGTTGCGCGAAGACGGCTTTGTCATGGACGACGGCACCTGCGCAAGGCTGGCGCAAAACCAGTTCTTCATGACCACCACCACGGTGAATGCTGTCAAAGTGATGAACCATCTGGATTTTTGCGCGCAGGTGCTCTGGCCCGAACTCGATGTGCGGATGATCTCCCAAACTGAACATTGGGCTCAATATTCCATCGCCGGACCGGATGCCCGCAAAGTGGTTGCCGCGCTTGTCAGCGGGGACGTGTCAAACGAGGCTTTCCCCTATATGGCCTATGGCGAGGTAAGTATCGGCACCCTTAAAGCCCGGCTTTATCGCATCTCTTTTTCCGGTGAACTGGCCTATGAGATCGGCGTTCCTGCCAATTATGGCGAAGCGCTCATTCGCGCTATTATGGCGGCCGGCGCACCCTACGGCATTTTACCGTACGGAATCGAAGCGCTGAACGTGATGCGCATCGAAAAAGGCCATCTTGGCGGCTCGGAACTTTCCGGCCTCACCACCGCCGCCGATCTAGGCCTTGGTAAAATGATGGCGATGAAAAAGGACTTTATCGGACGTGCACTCAGCCGGCGCGAGGCGCTGATTGCGCCGGACAGGATGACTCTCATCGGTCTCAAGCCAAAGAATCCCACTGAAGCATTTTCGGCTGGTGCCCATCTGCTTGGCCCTGGAGCCGAGCATATTGCTAAAAATGATCTGGGCTACATAACATCGGCGGGGTTTTCGCCGAACCTCGCTCATCACGTCGGCCTCGCCTTGCTGAAAAACGGCGCAAGCAGGATGGGGCAAGAGCTGCTCGCCTACGATTCCATTCGCGGCCGCAACACCGCCGTTATTGTCTGCTCCCCGCACTTTATCGATCTCGAAGGGAGCCGCTTGCGTGGTTGATTTGTCTCCTGTTTCCCCGTTTGCATTTGTGCCGCCCGGCCATTTTGGCGCGCGGGGCACGGGGCTGACAATGCATGAAATTGCTAATGTCAGCCTCGTATCAATCACGGCTTTTAGCGGCGAGATTGCCGCTTTAACGGAAGCTGTGGAAAACCTGTGTGGTGCCGGATTGCCTCCGCCAAATCGCTTCACCACCGCTGGAACGCTAACTCTCATCTCATACGGCCCCGGGCAGTGGATGGCTTTGAGCCCCGTACCAGGCATGATCGAAATGCTGAAACCCTTGCACGCCCATGCAGCCTTAGCCGATCAAGGCCATGGCCGTGCCATAGTCCGCATTTCAGGAGCTAAATGGCACGAAACATTGCGCAAAGGCGTGACGCTGAATTTGCATGAATTTGCGACGGGACAGGCCGCCGTGACTGTGATTTCACATATCAGCGCACTGATATGGCGCGAAGCTGATCAGGAATTTATTGTTGCCGTGCCGCGCTCTTTGGCTGGAAGCTTTTGGCACTGGCTGGAAACATCCGCTGCAGAATTCGGGTTGCAGGTGGAGTCTGGAGAGTAAGTGAAATCCGGAAAGCGGGTGGAATAGTCTGCGCTTCCACGGTATAAAGCGCGATGCGCATCAATGATTGGCTCACGATAGAGGAAGCGGACCTCGACGAAAAGTTTATCCGCGCCTCAGGTCCGGGTGGACAAAACGTCAATAAGCTCGAAACCGCTGTGCAATTGCGCTTCAATGCCGCCTATTGCCCCGCGTTGCCGGAAGGCGCCCGCGCGCGCTTGCTAAAGCTGGCAGGTAGCAAGCTGTCCAAAGATGGCGCAATCACCATCAGCGCCCAAAGGTTTCGCACCCAAGACCGCAATAGATCAGATGCGCGGGAACGTTTAAAAGACCTCATCCTACAAGCGCTGCCGCCGCCGCCGCCGCGCAAAATCACCAAGCCGACCTATGGGTCCAAGCTGCGCCGCCTTGAAGGCAAAAAGGTGCGTGGCACCGTCAAGGCCATGCGCAATACCCGGCCGGACGACGATTAGACACGCGGGCCAAATCGCTTCACCTCAAAGCCACCTCGCCTCCAAGTTAGTGCACCTCAAAGTCACCGCACTTTGAGCGGGCCGGGCAGCGCTTTTTCAGCCTCGGCCATCAGCCGCTCTTCATGGTGCTTTAAAAAACAAACCATACTCACTGCACCAATGATCGCCCCCGCCAAGCCGATATAGCCAAGCGGCCCTTTGATTGCTTCAAAACTCTTGCCAAGGAAAAATGCGCCGAATCCGAAAATTCCAGCCCAGATAACGCCGCCCGCCGCGTTATAGGCCAAAAATTTCTCCCAATTATAATGGTTTGCGCCCGCAAGCAACGCCGCGAAGGTGCGTAACAGCGCGGCAAACCGCCCGAAAAACACAATCGCGCCACCGAATTTCTGGAACAAATATTGCCCCAATTTAAGGCGCTGTTCAGTGAGTTTAACGCGCGGGCCATATTTCACCAACAAGGGCAAGCCAAGCCGACGCCCGATCCAATAGCCGGTATTGTCACCGATGATTGCGCCAGCCGCGGCGGCAAATACGATCCAATAAATAGAAACTCTGCCGGTGGCCCCGGCGTAAAGCGCAGCGGAAACCACAATTGTTTCGCCAGGCAGCGGAATTCCGGCGCTTTCCAACATCACGAGGAAAAATACCGCCCACGGTCCGTAATTAACGATGAGATCATGCAGCGCCGGGTGATGCAAAAATTCCAACATGTTTCAAAAAGCTCCCCTACCTGCGCACGGCCAACCGTGCAGCGGCGCAACATCTTTAATTACCATGAATCGCGGCGTTTTAACGGCGCATTTCAGCGCTCAAGCGTTGCCAACACCGGGTCGAGAGCGAAAACATCCAGTTTTAATGGAACCCGCTCATCAAGCGTGGCTTGCACCAAGGCGCGAATATGCAAAATCGAATCCTCGACAGCCTCTTTTGAGTCCCGGATGCAAACCAGAAAACATTGGCCAAAACGGAATACATCACCCAGAGGCTGTAAGGCGGAACACACGGCGTTAAAGGGCCTTGGATCATTGGCCGCAAGCCCGCCTGCTTCCATTTGAGATTCAATCCGCACCATCAGCACTGCGCTTTCCAGCACCCCGCACATCGATTTAAGCCGGTGAAGTCCCGCGATAAGCTGATCCCGCTGCGACGGTTGGGGGGACAGTCCGCTGTCCGCCAGTTTCTCGTAAGGTGACGCGTGGCCGCACGCACTGCACGCGTACACCGAAACGGGGCGGGCGCGGCGGAGGCATTACATCTTAAGCACTGTCGCGGCCCTGCCAAAGCCGCCCCGCCACACTGCGCACAGCCCATGCGCAGGGTGAGCTCAGGCGAATAGCAACGCCCGCAAACCTTCTCGCAGCCCCGCAAACTGCTATTGCCCGGCGTTACCGCAGCCATGCCACGGCCGCGTGGCATACTTGTTGTTTGCACTCGCAGCGTCGCCGAATCATACCAAACAGTCATTTTAAAACTCAAACGGCTTTGGCAGTCACAGTCGTAAGGCTGATCCTGCCGTGTTCAAACATTAGCCGATTGAAACAGATGCGCGTTAAAACCCGTTCTGCAATTTGTTTAAACTAGTAATGTGAATGCTCATAAAGTTTGAATGCCAATTCGAGATCCCGCGCCTCGAATCTTCCCGCTTTAAATCAAGCCGAGACCCTTGAGACTGGCGTGGCCGTTACGGCCAACAATAATGTGATCATGAATGGCGATGCCCAATGGCTGGCCTATAGCGATCAAATCCAGTGTCATTTTGACGTCTGCCGTTGAGGGGCTCGGGTCGCCCGAGGGATGATTATGCACCAAAACCACTGCACTTGCCGAGAGTTCCAGCGCGCGCCGCATGACCTCGCGCGGATAAACCGGCGTATGGTCCACAGTGCCGCGGCCCTGCACTTCATCGAGGATCAAGCCGTTTTTTTTGTCCAGAAACAGACAGCGAAACGTCTCGCGATCATCAAACGCCATTGCGGCGCGACAATAATCAATCACCGCGCTCCATGAACCCAAAGACTTACGCTCCGTAATGCGCCGCTTGGTGACGCGCGTTACAGCTGCCTCGACAAGTTTCAAGTCTGCCGCAACGCTTTCACCGATACCCGAAATCTCGATCAAGCGCTCCAGCGGCGCACCAATCACTTCCGCAAAAGAGCCAAAGCGTTGGATCAGGTCTTTCGCCATCTTCTTGGTGTCGCGCCGTGGCACCGAGCGAAACAAAAACATCTCCAACAGCTCATAGTCGGGGAAAGCATCCGCGCCATGCTCGGTAAAACGTTCCCGCAGGCGTTGACGATGACCTAGAAAGTGCGGGGCTTCGGAAAATCCCCCTGTCGGTTTATTTGGACTCATTTTCAGTCGACGCTCGCATAGGGCGGCTGGTTCATGCCTTTGGGCGAAAGCGTAAAAATCTCCACGCCGGTTTCTGTCACGCCAATGCTGTGTTCAAACTGGGCTGAAAGGGAACGGTCTCGCGTCACCGCAGTCCAGCCGTCACCCAAAATTTTCACCTGAGGGCGACCGAGATTTATCATCGGCTCGATGGTAAAAATCATGCCTGCCTTCAGTTTCACACCCTCGCCCTTGCGGCCATAGTGCAGGATATTCGGCTCGTCATGAAACAACTGGCCAAGACCGTGGCCACAGAAATCCCGTACCACCGAACATCGCTCGGCTTCGGCAAAAGTTTGAATCGCTGCGCCAATGTCACCGGTTGTCGCGCCGGGCTTTACCGCGGCAATGCCCAACATCAAGGCTTCATAGGTCACTTCAACAAGGCGCGTTGCACGGCGCGGCACCTCTCCCACCAAATACATCCGGCTGGAGTCGCCGTGCCAACCATTAACAATCAGCGTGATGTCGAGATTTACAATATCTCCATCGCGTAAAGGCTTCGCATCCGGAATGCCATGACACACCACATGGTTGATGGATGTGCACACCGAGTGGCGAAAGCCGCGATAGCCTAAAGTGGCCGGATAGGCTTTGTGATCCATCGCAAATTCAAACGCTATCTTGTCTATTTGCGCGGTGGTAACCCCCGGCTTGACCACATCAGCCATAACATCCAGCGCTTGGGCGGTAAGCGTTCCGGCCTTGCGCATGGCGGCAAAACCTTCCGGCCCGTGAATTTTGATTACGCCGCTTTTACGCGTCGGCATGGCGGCAGCATCTACATAAGTCATTGAAGAGTCCGATTACATTTGACACTATAGTAAGCATAAATTGGCAGGGTTCAATATCACGTTGTCACATCGTCGGCTGGTTTTAGCCTCCGGTTACTGTTGCACCCGACCTGCGCCGTGATTCGATTGCCAGCGCCAGCGCCAGCGCTGACCCGCCGGCGACAAACATGCTCATCACCCAGCCAAGGCTCTGCGCCACATGGGCAAAAAACAAGGTGTAAAGTTGGATGATTAAAAACGTCACGCCATAACCGGTGAGCATGCCAAACCGGAATTTGGTGCCGAAAAACACCACTGCCACGTTTAAAACCAGCCAAACCGCATTGAACAGCATCAGCTCATCGGCGGTTGCCAGCCGGAAACTCATCATATCGCCGAAATTGCCGAACAGGGACAAAAGCCACAACGACATCTCAAGCATGAACAATCCCATTGAAATCCAGATTTTGGCAAAGCCGCGATAGCGCGCCAAAATCGCGCTCTCCGCCAGCATATGTCCAAAGCCAACCGCACAAAACACCAGCGAAGCCCCAAAAAAACGTAACGGGTAATTCATTCCAAACCAATACATACCCCAGCCGGACTCGTATCCGGTTCGCCCGCCAAACCAAGAAAAGAACACCACGCCGGATAAAATCAGCAACAGCGGATTCACCAGCACATAGGACAGCGCCAACAAAACCGGCAGATCAATCAACAGCAACACCGGCCAATTATCGGAACCGGTGGAATAAATGATGGCGAGCGTAAATGTCAGCCCGATGAGCGCAAAGCCCCCCAGCAACTCGGCGCTGGCGGCAGTGCGAAGAAAGCCTCGGTGCCTGAGCCTGAAAGCGCCGCCAAAAAGTGCTATCAGCAAAAATACCAGCAATATCGCCAATTTTTGAAGGGTGAATTCAAAAATATCGCGCAATAAAATCACCGCGCCAGCTGCTGCCGAGACCGCACCAAAAATTAAAAACCAGCGGCTGAGCGAGGTCCAATTCCATTTTTCCAGAGGATACAGCGGCGTAATTTTAGCGCAGTCTGCGGCGTCGATCATGCCTTGCCGCAGCAATTGTGCCAGTTCTGAACGGACAATTTTATTACGCGGCATCTGGCTCATGGGGTCGTTCCGCGGCCGGAGTTGCCTGAAGCGTGATTTTTAGCCCACGTCTCGAATACAAATCCCAGCCCTAAGCCCGACACTCCGGCAATCAGAAAAAATAACCCCATGGACAATTTATCCCAAAAATACTCGAAAAAGCGGGTGTAAAGGTCGATAGCGAGAAAAACCACACCAAATCCGGTAAATTTTGCGTCCGCCAACCGGGCACCGGCAACAATTTGACAGATAGCTGCCACTGTAAATATCAGCACCCACAACACCGCGTGATCTTGCTCCTCCCAACCGCCGCGTAAGCTCAAAAACCATAAAGCGCAGTTGAAATAGAGCAGTCCAAAAATCACATACAGCCGCCCGAAACCGGACCAAGGTGCCAATGCGCCCTCTTCGCGATGTTGATGCCCCAGCCCGAACAGAGCCGCTACAGCCGCAATCGGAGTCATAATACGCGGGTCCTGAATGTCGAAAAAATACGATCCTGACCCCCCATAAAAATGCGAGGAACCGATGGCATGGAATAAGCACAGCAGGCCAAACAACAGCGGCCAGCGCAAACCGTATAAGTAAGCAGTGCCAAAACTGAGGGCAGCCGTGACACACAAAATAAGCGCGATCGGCGGCTCTTGCTCACCACGTACCATTATGGCGGCAACACTCATGCAGGCCATCGCTAAAATAAGCGCCACAGTCACCAAAACGGCTCCGCTCACGCCATAACGTTGCTGCGGATCGGTGCACATTTTAACGCCGGCTATCCAACAAACCACCGCAGCGATGCCAAGCATGACCGCGCCAATACTAAGCGATCCGGTCAAAATTCCGATCAAGCCTAAAATGCCCAATCCAAGCAGAAAAATTGCCGCCAAGCCCAACCATTGCAGCAAGGCTTTACCAAAAGAATTTGCAACTTCGTAGCGTTGAGACAGACTCGCTTGCTGCTGCGCGCCAATCAGTCCGCTATGCCGCCAATCCGCAATCGCGCGCAACATGATGTCTTGGCGCAACATAATGTCTTGGGAAGAAAGTTTCATAGCGGTACGCTCCCGGCGGGGCTTTTACTGAATTGAGGTTTTCGCCAAACTCAGGTTTGAACATGAGAATTCTCCAACCTCTTGCGGTCAGCTTCCGTTCATGTGGACAGCGTAATCATACTACTGAATTTTTCATATAAGAAAGTCAGGCCATGAAAGCAATTATAGTTTTCCTCATAGCAACCCTGTGCGCCACCACCTTGGCGCAGGCCGCACCCGCCGCAAATGCTTACGAGCAAGGCTTGCGCGTTGCCAAACGCCGCGGCGTGGCGGAGGATCACCGCGCCTGTTTTGCTAAAGCATTTGCCAATTATGCGCGGCAGAACAGAAACGGCGTCTACACTGCACCGGGTCGCCGCCTCCGCATGGTATTTGAAACCGACTTGCACAGCACTTGCGGTCTTTGAAAGCAACGTCTTTGACCTCAGCAAAGGCGAACAAAAAACGCCGCCATTTCGCCACAGGCATTAACCATTTCTTAAGAGACATTAAAAAAGCGTTAATGTTGTGTTGACCCCTGAGCCAAGTGAGGTACCTTTAAAAGCGTGGTGCGGCAATGTTTTTGTCCCGCCCGGGTCTAAGGGTGAGTCATGGTACTGCGTGCATTTAACATGGTTGCGATTATTGTTGTGGCCTTCGCTTTTGTAGCGGTTGCTGAAGCTAAATCCATGAAATCAAACAATTTAAATGTCGGCAATCCAACATCAGTCCCTTACGGATGGGTGGATTTTTGCAGCCGCCACGCCGACGAATGTAATGTGGCCGAGCTGCCCGCCAGCGAAGTGGCGCTCTCTTCAAAAACCTTCAGAGACCTGAACCGCATTAACTTGCAAGTTAATGCTTTCATCGAGCCGGTTTCAAATCTTGAACATTGGGGCACGCTGCTCGATCATTGGGACTATCCCACGGACGGCAAAGGCGATTGTAAAATCTACGCTCTCTACAAGCGTAAGCTGTTGATGGATCTTGGTTATCCACGCCAAGCGTTGCTGATGACTGTCGTTAAAGATTTGCAAGGCAATGGTCACGCCATCCTGACAGTCAAGACCAGCAAGGGCGAACTGGTTCTTGATAACCTCACCGATGACATTCGCTCCCCCGGCGAGACGGGCTATGGCTTTGTAAAGCGTCAGTCTGAGGAAAATCCGAATATTTGGCTGACTTTGAGCGAAAATGCCGGCGCGCAGGCCAGCGCGCAATAATTCGGTAATATTCGGCGGCAGGCTAGAGCATATCACGCAAAAGTGTGTAGCGGTTTTGCAAAAACGATATGCGTTATCAGAGAGATGGAAGATCAATTTGCGTCTGTCAAGCGTTGAATTGCTCTAGTCTTCTTCGCCAAAGCGGTCTGCGACCAACGCGGTTAATGCGTCCATGGCTCGTTGTGCGTCTTCGCCCGCTGCGGTAACGTAAATGCTGGTGCCTTGCGCCGCGCCAAGGGTTAATATCCCCATAATGGACGAACCGCCCACAGTCTCGCCGCAACGGGTCACGGTAATTTCGGCGGAAAACTGATCAACACAATTTACAAACTTGGCGGTAGCGCGGGCATGGAGGCCCTTTCGATTGATGATCGGCAGCTCACGCAACAATGCGCCTTCGGGCACTGTTGGCGGCGCGCTGTCATCTAAATCGCTCATTTGGCAAACCCTAACACTTGGCTGGCAACGTTAATATATTTTCGCCCTGCATCTTGTGCGCAGGTTACCGCTTTGGCCAGATTTGCTGTGTCGCGCACCGAGGCAAGTTTGATAAGCATCGGCAAGTTAACCCCCGCCAGAACCTCGACCGTACCGGGCTTCATCACCGAAATAGCTAAATTAGAGGGTGTGCCACCAAACATATCTGTCAGCAGAACAACGCCCTCCCCGGATTCCACATTTTTGAGCGCGTGGACAATGTCCTGCCGCCGCTGTTCCATGTCGTCCTCGGCGCCGATACACACCGTCTCAATTTGACTTTGTGGCCCAACTACATGCTCGAGCGCCGCGCGAAATTCATCCGCGAGGTGTCCATGCGTCACCAACACCATTCCAATCATTCAACCCAACATCAACTGAGAGGCCCGAAAAATTTCCGGGGCTATCCTAAATTGCAAAAGCTTTTCACTTTGTGCTCAACCTTAACGTTCGCAAGCACAATATTCATTTCCTGCACACTTCTGCAACAGTTTACTTAAGAACTCGTATTATGCGCTGCAACATTTTTTCGTCGATATCGCGTGCAGCTAAGCGCAAATGTCGCAGGTCAACGTTTTCCACCGTCGTAAACCCGTCATGCCCCGCTGGCGGATCGGCTTCAATCAAATCCACAACCAGCACGATTCGCGCCTCACCAGTAAATCTAAGTTGCGCAATTCCAGCACCGCGCACCTCAATCATCCCTGCAATAAGCGGGTGGCCCGAAGCAATCAACGCGCCGTTCCTTACCCGCAAGCCAATGCGGTCATCTCCGACAAGTATTGCGCTTTGGCCCGCCCTCCCGGCCACAGCGATCAAAGCAAGTGTCAGGCTGCTTTTCCCGCTTTTCGAAGCGCCGCGAATAAGAATACCCTGCCCGTTCACCACCAGCGCATTGGCATGAATGTAGCGCACCACTGCTTAAACATCCCACGACGGCAGTTGCACGACAAAGCGCGCACCCAAGATCTTATCGCCCAAGATTTTGTCGCCCAAGATTTTGTCGCCCAAGTGTTGCTCCACGTCTTGCCGCTCCATGCGGTTTTGCGCGTAAATCTGGCCGTTATGCGCCTCGATAATTTGCCGCGAAATTGACAGACCAAGACCGGAATTCTGGCCAAAGCCCTGCTCTTCCGGCCGGTCCGTATAAAACCGTTCAAATATCCGTTCAAAGGCGTCGCTGGGAATTCCCGGCCCGTGGTCGTCTACAGTAATTTCAATCATACGATCCAGTCGGCGCAATCCCACATCGACCTTACCGCCGCGCGGAGAAAAGGAGCGGGCATTGTCGATAAGGTTGTTCAAGACTTGCCCCAGCCGCGAATCAAAGCCGCTGACCATGTAGCTTTGTCCCTCGGGCAAGGGCGCAAGGTGCAAGTGAACGCGCACTTTGTCTTTGCGCTCCACCGAATTTGCCGCTGAAACAACAGCTTCGAGCAGGCTGGAAAAATCCACCTTGGCTTTATCCGTTCGGGCAAGCTCGGCATCAAGGCGGGACGCATCCGAAATATCGGAAATTAGCCGGTCCAGCCGCCGCACATCATGTTGAATGATAGCCATCAAGCGCGCCCGCGACTCTTCCGCTTTGATCCGCGGCAGCGTTTCCACCGCAGAGCGCAGCGAGGTGAGCGGATTTTTAAGCTCATGCGCCACATCTGCGGCAAAACTCTCGATGGCTTCAATACGGTTGTATAAGGCTTTGGTCATATCGCGCAACGAGCCGGAGAGATGCCCTATTTCATCGGCGCGGTCGGTAAAGTCCGGAATTTCCTGCCGTGATTTTACTCCGCGCCGCACTCTGTCCGCCGCCTCTGCCAGTTTGCGCATCGGTTCTGCAATGGTGCCCGCCAGCAACATCGACAAAACCACCATGATTGCCGCAGAAACAGCAAAAACCCGCAAAATCGCCCAGCGCTCCGAGGCGATAATCATATCAATATCGCCACCCTGCGTCGCCAAAATCAACGCGCCACGCACCGAGCGAAACCGCTGGATCGGCACCCCGACAGAAACAATCGTTTCACCGCGCCCGTTCACCCGTACTGTTGTGCTTGCGGTGCCTTGTAGTGCCGAATCCACCTCGGCAATGCCCTTGCCATTGGTGGCGACCGTTTCTTCGTAAGGTGCATCGGGGGCTTTGACCGTTTTAAACGTTATCCGCTCCCAAATACCGGCCCAAAACCCGGAATTTACATTGGCAGGTGGCAATTCGTTTCGTAAAATAGTGCTTCGTACAGCCAGAGAGCGCGAATCCAACACCAAATCGCCATCGGTGTCATAAATGCGCGCCCGGGTGCGTGTTGGTGAAACCAATTTTCGCAGCACGGGGCCGATGCGTTCCGGATTGATTGAGAATTGCAGCGCCGAAGTGTCGTCCGCCGAGGTCGTTTGCCCGGCTTGTAATTGAATCAGCTTTTCCGGATCAAGAATGATCTCGCCGGTTTCCACATTGGCAGACGATGCAACCGCCGCAGAGATAATTTGTGCTTGCGATAGCAAGCTCTGCGAGCGCGCATCAATCAAGCCCTGCCGAAACTGATTGAGGTAGAGAAAACCGGCCAGCAGCGCCACCAAGCCGCCAAGGTTCAAAACCACGATACGGCGCGACAAAGAAGATGACAGCCGCCGCCCGAAAGCGCGGAAAAACCGCCGCAAGCGCAGCGCCGCTTCCCTCCGCAAGCGCGAAGGCGGCGTTCCGGCCCTAACATCGCTGGCATCCGCCTTCATCGTGCTGCGCCTCGAAAATATCAGCCCTGACTCTAAGCCTCGCCGAACCGGTATCCAACGCCATAGAGCGTCTCGATCATATCAAAGTCCGGGTCAACCACATGGAATTTCTTACGCAAGCGCTTGATGTGGCTGTCAATGGTGCGGTCATCAACATAGACTTGGTCATCATAAGCGGCGTCCATCAGCGAATTGCGGCTTTTGACCACGCCCGGGCGGGCAGCCAGAGCCTGCAAAATCAAAAACTCAGTCACGGTGAGTGTGACGGCGTCGCCTTTCCAGGTGCATGCGTGGCGGTCCGGATCCATCCGCAACAAACCGCGCTCCAAAATCTTGGCTTCGGTTTCTTTGGCACTTGCCGCATCCTTCGGGTTAGCGCGGCGCAAAATCGCCTTCACACGCTCCACCAGCAGGCGCTGCGAAAACGGCTTATGGATGAAGTCATCAGCCCCCATTTTAAGACCGAACAATTCATCGATTTCCTCATCTTTCGAGGTAAGGAAAATCACCGGAAGGTCTGACTTTTGCCGAAGGCGGCGCAGCAATTCCATGCCATCCATGCGCGGCATTTTAATATCGAAAATTGCCAAATCCGGCGGGGTGTTTTTCAATCCCTCCAGCGCAGCTACGCCGTCGGTGTAGGTTTGCACCCGATAGCCCTCCGCCTCCAAAGCCAGAGAAACCGATGTTAAAATGTTGCGGTCATCATCCACAAGCGCAATGGTTGCCATAAACTTCGCCCCGATCAATTATTATTATACGATACTATACAGGCGTTCTGTTGCGAAACCAAACAGCCAAAATGTGGCGGAGACACCATGCGAACAGAATTGATCGTTGAAGCCCGCAACCTGTTGCGCCAAATCCGCAGCGGCGCGCTGGCCACGCTTGAAAACGGTCAGCCGTTCACTTCTCTGGTGACACTGGCACCCGACACCGACGGCAGTCCGTTTTTTCTGTTTTCGCGGCTCTCGGTACACACAAAAAACCTTGGTGCCGACGCGCGCTGCTCGCTGCTGCTGGTTCAATCCGGCAAAGGCGATCCGCTCGCCCACCCGCGACTGACGGTTAACGGAGCGGTGCATAAGTCAGATGCTCCGCACCTGCGCGCCCTGTTCTTGCAGGCAAATCCCAAGTCCAAGCTTTATATCGACTTCCCCGATTTCGCTTTTTACAAAATGCAGGTCAGCCACTTTCACCTCAACGGCGGTTTTGCCCGTGCGGCCGATTTTGATGCGGACGAGGTGCTCTCCTAAAAAAGCCCCCGCCGTTTCGGGCAGAGGCTTTTAACCAGATATCCAAATGAAGCCTATTTCACAAATTCGATTTCGGGCAACGACATTGCCTTTTCTGCCTTCACCGCCTGCAATGCGTCCGGGTTCAGGCCCAGCGCCTTCAGTATGGTTGGCGCTACAGAAACCGTGCTCACCTTTTCCTTGACCACCTCCGCCTTCATTCCAGCCAAAGACACGATCAAACCAACATGCCGGTCATCGTCAGTGCCGCCGCCGTGCTCTGCCAGCTTTTTTGCAGTCGGCTTGGCAAAAATAACGCCGTGCTCCGGCTGAACAATAATGTCCGGCGCGCGGTTGTCCGTCGCCGGATCGGCAAACATCGTCTTGATTTCAGCAGGGCCTTCAATTTTCTCTATCGAAAGCTCTTTCTTCCTGGTTTCCAGCGCAGCAATCGCCGCTCCGGTTTTGCTTTTGTCATGCAGCCAAATCAGCGCCGCCGAATCGGCAATCACATGGGCTGTCAGGTCTTTTTCAACGCCATTGATTGTCACTTCAAGTTGCTTCTCGTCAACAATTTTACGTTTGGCCGGATCAATTGGCGACTGGCCGTGCTTGGCGGTGACGATGATCAGAGTGGTTTCAAACAGATTTTTGGCCTTCAGCTCGGCCACCACTTTGCCTAAAGAGGCGTCAGTGTGGATCAAAGCTTCGGCAAGGCCATCGCTTGGTTCGGCATCAGCGTTTTTATAGCCGTTACCGGCATTTTTCTGGCCGACACTAACAGCCTGAAAATTCATACCGAAAACTGCCGGAACGCCCACTTCGGTCTTGCCGGATGAATCCTTGCCGCCAATCTGGTTGAGGATAGCGGCCACCTTCGTATCATCATAGCTTGCGGTTTTCTTGACATCGGCGCTGGTCTTGTCGCCGTTAATTTCCGGAACAAACAAATCGTCAACGCCCTTGCCTGAAGGGCCATTTACCAGATCATAGGCGGGGTGCTTATCTGACCAAGCGGTGCGCTTTCCAGCCGCTTTGACGACTTCAAAAATGGTATTTACGCGCAGATAAGCATGCGGATAGACCGGAGTGCAGCCCTTCGCGCCGTCGCGTGGCAGCTTTTTCACGTCAATACCGCCGCCTGCATCAACCGCTTCCGGGTTAATATCGACGTCTTCCGAATAAGGCACGTCTGCGCCCTTTACCTTGCAATCTGAGCCGGCGGGAGACAGCGCCGTGTCAAAGCTGTCGTCATAATAGACGCCAGTGCTCTTTGGTGTTCCGCCTGTGATCAGCGCCAACAACCCGGGAAAGCTATCGGACGGGAACGGCACCCGCGCCTCAGTGTAGGTGACGCCGCTCGCCGCCAACGCCGCCATCGTCGACTGAGGATGGGCTTTCACAAAACGCTCGACATCAACGCCGTGCAGTCCATCAATACTGAACAGCAAGACGTGCTGCACCTTGCCCATTTCTACCTTGTTCATCTCTGCCTTTGACGGCCCGACAAAAGCGCAGAGCGCCGTCGCGGCCAGTGCCACAGATATAAATCGTGAGATACGGGGGGAGGCAGAGTGGGCGATCATAGACAAATCCTTCGCGGTGACTGTTCGTAGAAGTCGAACTCACCGCAACCTATTCACCGCCTTCATAACACCCGCATGACAGGCCGCCAGCATGAAGCGGGAGCCGTTTTTTTGCTACTCCATCCGTAAAGCAACAGCGTCATCTTGGATCGTGCAGTGATTGGCCTCTCCTTCCGGCGGGACATATGAAATTTCCACGCTTTGCGCGTTGCTGCTTCCACCAAAGCGGGTTGGAATTAAAACTTCGGTTTTGGAGTTTACACACTCGTTTTGAACCGCCGCCGTGAGTAATTGTGCCGGGTGCTTTTTATTTAAGATGACGATGGCCCCCGTTTTTGTGCAATCGGCAACGCGCTGCGGCCGCGACCAAAAGGGCGAAGAGAAATCCACAACATTCGGCCGGTTCGTCAACCCCAATAGAGCGGACCCGCCGATCTTGGTTTCATTAATCACCAAGCAGCCCAGCGGTCCCGCCTGATAATCATGCCACATTTTTTCAACAGCCGCCGACAGCTGTGTTGAGCGCAAATCAAACGGAATAACGGGCCGACCGAATTGATTGCTGAGCGATAAGAATGCCATGAACACAAAGAGCTGTCCTGCGGACAACAGGCCGGAAAACGCGAGGTTCCTGTTGTCATGCTCCGGACGCGGTGCCGGTTGTAAAAGATGCGTCGCAAAAGCCACTCCAACTGCAATATTGGGAATGAAAACCAAAAACCAACCTTGCCTCGGATTTTGCTTTGATAATATGGCTGCCAGCACAAGCAAAGCGGGAGGCCCCAAGGCCAAAATCGCCGCCGTCGTGAGATCTTTGCGCAGGGACAGCCGCGCCGGGTTGAGCGAGAAACCCGGACCGACAATCTGTGCCATGCCAAACCAAAGCAGTGGCCCGACCGCCAAAACGCCTAGCCCCGCCGCCGTGTTGTTCAAAGCCTGAAGCACATCGGACCATGATGAAACGTTACGGGCATCCAGCGCATAGCTCACCGTTGACCAGTCATTGCCCGCCAGCCACATAAGGTGCGGTGTCAAGATCAGAGCCAGCGCCCCTAGCCCGAGCCACGTGCCGGGCGACCAGAATATGCGCCGGTAGGTTGGCGTAACGATCGCCAAAAACATAAGCGACAAAAACAGCAGGGCCACTTCATATTTGACCAGCATCGCCAGCCCTGCGCTTACCCCGGCCAAGATTCCGGTACGCCAATGCGGCTGTCTGAAATGCCGTAATGCAAAGTAAAGTGACGCTGCCCAAAACGGCATGAGCAAAGAATTGTGGTTGACCTGAATCGAAAAATAACTGGCCGCAGGGGATGCTAAAAACACGAGCGCGGCAATGAGCGCCGGTTGTTTCGGCATCAACAAACGCGCCGCCGCCCAGACATAATAGGCCGAAACAGCCACGCAAACCTGGGCCAAAAGCAGAATCTGTGCCAGCGGGATCGAACCGGCACGCACGGCGACATCGACGATCCAAGTCGCCAATGGAGGATGCTTGCCATAGCCCAGCATCCAGTCCCGACCCCAATAAATCAGTTCCAACGTATCGTAATGCAAATTTTCGACGAAGTAGAGTGATCCGATCAGCCAGATGATGAAATGAACGGCAATCGCCAAAGTGAGGATCAAACTGGCAGGCAGCGCCTTGGACAAGATATCGTAGCGCGGCATACGCAGACTTACGGACACGATGATTAAACTCCTGAAACTGGGGCCTTTATACCTGAACCGAATTGGTTAATCTCCGATATTATGTCATGTCAGCTTCGACAGTATTAAATAAGCAAGCGCAGTCGTTACCGGCCCAATTCCAGTGCAAATGTGTCGTTTTTACGTCCGGCGTGTCGGCTCACTTTGGTCGCGCCGCCCGCACCGCTTCAATGTAGTCCGTTGACAGGTTTTCATTTGTCCACCACTTGGGGTGCTCACTGTAGAGCCAAACATAGTGATCTGTGGCTTCAAAGGCAAATTCGAGTGACTTTGTAAGTTGTTGCGGCGAGAAATAATTATACCAGCCAAGAGTAGGCTGCCATCCCCTAGTGTTTGAATAAGAGTCAGCCCACAACCCGTAACCCGCTTGTACGAGCTTTTGATATTGCTGGGGATTGGCACTCCATAAGAGCTGATCAACCTTAAGAAGTTGTTTCGCCTTCAGAAACTGTTCACGCTTTTTGAAAGTATAAGCCCCTTCCCAGCCGTCAATAATTTTTGTCTGGTCCGTTGCGGCGTCGAGTATGCCGTCAAGGAAGCTCGCCGAAAGGCCATATTTATTCATCTCTCGCTGCGGCCCGGGCGCACCCCCCAATGAATAGCCATAGGCTAGAAAAATTGTGACATCCGGGTATTGGGCAATGACAGCGCTCATCCATTCCTGACCGCGCAATCGAACTTGTGCAACGTACTCAGCGAAGCTTTTGGTCGAAGCATATTTCAGCTTGCGATAGTCAAACACCAAGCCTTCATATTGTTCGAGGTCGAGCATGAATCCCTTACTCTGTGTTTCATATGCAATTCTGGCCAACACCGCACTATTATCTCGCAGAGCGTCCCACTGATCCTCATCAAACCAATCCACTGTGCCAGGCGTTACATTGAGTCTCAAAAACCTATCTGTGAGTTTGTCAAAATGCGCCGTTTTCAAATCTGTCAACGCGTTCGAGAATTGATCATAATCGAGCCGCTGTGCACTCCAAGATTTCCAACTCGCATTGAGGCCCGAGTTGGTTTCAATATGGAACACAAATCCATCAAACGGCATTGTGTCCATTTTTGCCGCGTTTTCGCGCATAAATTTCGGGTTTGGCTCGTCCCATCCCCATTCAATCAGCTTTTTACCGTTATCGGCTTGGGCGTTCACCAAGCCGAAGCTCAGCATAAAAACCGATGTCAAAATTGCTCTGTTCAAAGGTTTGCTCCTGCGTGTATCAGCCGAAAAACCGGATAAGCACGGGCACGATTAAAGCCGTCATCAGCCCGTTCAGGCCTAGAGCAATGCCCGCAAAACTCCCTGCCAGCGGGCTCATCTGGAACGCCACGGCTGTGCCAAGCCCGTGAGAGGCGAGCCCCGCAGCAAATCCGACAGCGCGGTCATCCTTAATGCGCAACAGCCGCATCAGCGGGAAAACGATAATGCCGCCCAAAATGCCCGTCGCCAACACAAATGTCGCCGCAAGGCTTGGCTCGCCGCCCAGCTCGCGGGCAATGCCCATGGCAATACCCGCAGTCACCGACTTTGGTGCCAAGGCTACCAAAATTTTAAAGGGCGCACTCATCACCCACCCCAGCAACACTGCGGAAGTGCACGCAACAACACTGCCAACCACTAAGGCAGCCATTATAGGCAACACCGATCGGGCGACAATATGGCGGTTTTCGTAAAGCGGAATAGCCAAAGCCACAATCGCCGGTCCCAGCAGAAAATGCACAAATTGCGCACCGTTGAAGTAGGTTTCATAAGATGTTCCGGTCAGCGTTAGCAGTGTAACCAGCAAAACCACCGCAATCACAACCGGATTTGCAACCGGGTGGCGATTAAACCTTTTGGAAATGGCATCGGCTATCACAAAAGCCACCATAGTCGCAGTCAGCCACAACAATGGCGATGCGGAAAGATAGACCCACAGAGAGCTGGAGCCGTTCAAAGCGAACCTGCTCTTCCGGTCCTGGAGAACAACCGGAACACCAGCGCCGTCAGAGCCAGCGTCAGTGCGGTCGAGCCAACCAGGGCCACGCCAACCGCCGGCCCGTAATCTCTGAAAACCTGAAAATTAGACACAATGCCAACCCCTGCCGGGATGAACAATAGCGATAAACTGCCCAACAACACTTTTCCGAACGCGCCGAACTCTGACTCCGACACCGGCGTCGCCACTTTAAAAAATCTGTCGCGCAACATCAGCGCCCCAAACAGCAACGCAAAGCCAAACACCGGCCCCGGTACTGGAATGTGCAGCCCCCGCGCCAAAACCTCGCCGATAAGCTGACATATCAGCAGGGCAGTAAAACTTAACATCATGCGCTTTCCTTTATATGGCCGGACGCGACCATAAAAAAGCAGACGAAAAAAGCCAGCACCCAGCCGTGCAAAGTGCGACCGTTACTCATAAAGCTTCACGTCACGCCAGCTGATAACAATTTTGGCAGGCCTGCGCTTTTCATTTCTCCCGCCACTTAATCAGCATCGCAACTTCTTCAAGACTCAGACTCACGCCACCACACAGCATCATGAATTTGTCGCAGGGCAAAGCAGCAACGGCGGCTCGATAGGCGAGGAATACGTCAGTCTATTTGTAAACTGTAGGATCGCTCAAACATTTGGTCAGCTCTTGTGCGACGGCGTTACTTTGTACTTTTTTGGCCGCGACCATGTCAACGCACATTTGCTTGGTGTGCTCACCTGCTTGCGAACCGGCCTCAGACCCTTTAGTGCGAGCCAAGGCGGTAAATGGCAACCCACTTGCCATAATTAGAACTACCAAACTCAGTGAACGAATTCTCATCGGGTGCTCCCTATCATAAAATCAACATATTGCTCAGGAAAATACAGACCAATATCTTAAGTAAATCATTGTCAGAAGCAAAAGTATACTTGCAAAAGCGACGGGCAATCGAGGAGAGCTGCAATCAAAATTAGAATAATTGATTCGTGCTAAATATACCATTCGTGTTTCCGACCTCGGCTCGCAACACTTTTAGCAGACCTGCGCTTGTCACTTCTCCCCCCGCTTTATCAGCGCTGTTACGTCTTCGAGGCTTGTCCTCACTCCTCCACACAGTGTGATAAATTTGTCGCATGGCAAACCGCCGATGGCAGCCCGGTAAGCGCGCGCTGCCTCGTCGAGCCGCTCTGGCCCGTCGTCAAATTCTCCTAGTTTGCGCAATTTATTGCCCAGCATGATCTCGTCCATCGCCCAAGAAAAAGTATTCTCTGTTTTCGCAGCCGGCGTCAGGGCGGCGCGCAACTCTTGAACCTGAATTTCAAGTTGAAGCCGTTGCATAGTTGCCTGCTCTTGCGTCGGTTGTTGGGCGTGCGCACGGGTTTCCGGCTGCGCTCCGTATATTAAAAACGCCAAAAAAACCCATTCAACGCCCGCGCGTTTAAAATTCTGGCAAGCACAAAAACTCATCGGCCACCTTGACGGCGTTTGACCGCTTTTTGGCCTTTGTGCGCCGCAAGCTGTATTGTCTCTGTCAACCTCATTTTGCGCCCGCCTTTTCGCGCATGGCTTGCAAGGTCAGGTTCGGAGTAATCACTTCAGGATCAACTTTTAAATGTAAAATTGAAGGTGAGCCTGACGCCACAGCGCGCTCAAATGCCGGTCCGAATTCCTCAGAAGTCAACACCATCTCGCCGTGGCCGCCATAGGCCCGCGCCAGCGCAGCAAAATCCGGATTTTTAAGCTGCGTTCCGGAAACACGCGCGGGATATTCGCGCTCCTGATGCATCCGTATCGTGCCATATTGGGCATTATCGACCACAATAACCACGATATTTGCGCCATATTGCACAGCAGTTGCAAATTCCTGACCATTCATCAAAAAACAACCGTCGCCGGCAAAGCTCACCACCATCTGGTCCGGATGCAGCAATTTTGCCGCCACCGCCGCCGGAATTCCATAACCCATTGAACCTGAAACCGGCGCGAACAGACTGCCAAACTGCTTCG
>JAYTYD010000248.1:0-8675 GCA_043742625.1 Methylovirgula sp.
ATTTATCTTACTGCCGATTGCCTTTGAGGGGGTTCTATGTACCAACCTAACAAATGGATTTGGGGGCTTTTGCCGCTCATTCCGCTTTGGATTTTTGCCGACTATAATAAAACACCGGAAATTGAGGCTGACCTTAGCGCCCGCTCAACGCCTGCGATTGCCAACCTGCTCGACAAAGGCGCGCTCAGCGTGGCTGGACGCGACGTGAGTTTGAGCGGCGCCGCCTTTGCTGACAAGGGCCAGACCGCCGCCATCAGTGCGATTTTGGGACAACGCGGCGTTCGCTTGGTTAATGATGTGACCGGCCTTATTCCTGAAGGCAAACCCTATATGTGGGGCGCGAGCCGTGAGGGTGACAAGGTTACGCTTACGGGTTCGGTGCCGGACCCTGTGGCGCGGCTGGCCGTAATGACGTCGGCAGCGGAAAGCCTGCCGGGCGCGACGATAACGGACGGTATGACCTATGCGCGCGGTGCAGCCGCTGCGGGAGTTGCCGGAGCTGCGGTATTTGGCTTTCAAGAGCTGAACGCATTGAGCAAAGGTGAAATTAGTTTCTCGGACGGAACCTTTTCCATCAAAGGGGAAGCGCCGAACTCAGCAAAATATCTGGCAGCAGTGCAAGGACTCTCAACTCTGCCCGAAGGTGTGAAACTTGGCGCGGCGGACATTTTGCCGCCCGGCGTCAAGTCCTACAGCGTTGGCGCAGTGAAATCTGCTGACGGCATAACACTTTCCGGTTTTGCGCCTTCCGCTGATGCGGAAGCTAAATTTGTGGCGGCAGCAAAAGCGGTTGCGCCGGGCGGCAAAGTGACGGATCAGCTGCAGATTGCGCGCGGACTGCCTGCCGGAATTGATTTTGGCGCGCTCTCTGGTTTTATGGTTGCTGAACTGGGCAATTTGAAAACCGGCGAAGCCATGTTTGTTGATGGTTTGCTCTCGCTTAAGGGCGATGCACCGAGCGCTGAGGCGCTAAAAGCTGCGATGGCAGGGGTTGCGGCTGGCGCTCCGGCAGGCGTGAAACTTGCCGCTACCGCCATTGTCGGCCCCGCGCCACCGTCCGAGGTGGCTAAGGCAGCGGAGCCGGCAAAGGCCCCTGAGGCGGTAAAAGAGCCGGATCCATCCAAGGCCGGTGATCCGGTTACTGCCGGTGGTGAATATAAATTTGACGCAGTGCGGGCCGGGAGCACGCTCACACTGACCGGCAACTATCCCGATGAAGATTCCCACGACAAAATTTTGGGGGTAATCAAGGCGAAGTTTTTCGGCATCACCTTAGTTGACCAGACCAAGCTGATGGAAGGCGCGCCGAAGAACTTTAGCCAAGCTGCTGTTTCTGCGGTTTCGCAATTATCACGATTGAGCTCTGGCTCCGCCAGCATTGCGGACAGCCGTATCAGCTTGAAGGGTGAGGCGCTCTACGACGCGGCGGCGAAGCAGATTAACAGCAATATCGTTACTGCACTGCCGTCGGGGTTTGTTGGTGAATCATCTGTGACGACGCGCGCGGCTGGCCCTGTGATTGAAGACGCGGCAAAATGTCAGGTTGTGATGACCGAACTGCTAGATAAGGGCAAAATCCGGTTTGAAACAGGCAAAGCAACAATTCATCCAGATTCTTTCGGGTTTTTAGATGCTGTAGTGGCGGAAGTCAGCCGTTGTCCGGCAACACATTTCGAAGTTGGCGGCTATACTGATAACGTCGGGGCGCCCGCCTCAAACCTCGAGCTGTCGCGATTGCGCGCGCAAACAACCGCCGACTATCTGGTAAAAGCCGGTATTCCAGCCGACCGACTAACGCCAGTCGGATATGGAGAAACCAAACCAATCGCCTCGAATGATACGGATGAGGGCAAAGCCCATAATCGCCGTATTGAATTCCTCGTAAAGTAGGGGAGAATATTATGTCTTATGTATTTTCAGTATTATTTTGGTGGATTATCGCGGCCTTGGTTTTGGGGCTGATTGTCGGTTGGCTTACAGCATCACGCGAAAAAAATGCAGGCTGGATGTCCGGCTGGCTTAAATGGGCGCTGGTGGCGTTTGTTGTCGGGTTGATTTTGGCGTGGTTGGCGGTTTTTCCGGGGCGATTTGGTTTCTGGTTGGAATCGGCGCTGTTCTTGTTTGCCTCCTATATCGTCGGTTGTGTTCTAAGCTGCTGGCTGAAAGGCATGTTGGAGTCCAGTGAAGCTCCTGCGGCGGTCGTCACGGCCACGGCTGCGGCGGGCTTGATGTCTGCAAAAACAACAAGCGCCCCAGCGCCAGTTGCAAAGCTTGCGGTCGCAAATCCTGCGGTCGCTTCTGCGCCTGGCGCCGCAGCCCATGCCGGGACCAAGCCGGTTGGTATTGCCGCCGCAGAAGGCGGTAAGGGCGATGACTTGAAAGTCATTAAGGGTATTGGCCCGAAAAACGAAAAGATTTTGAATGATCTTGGTGTATTCCATTGGTGCCAAATTGCCGCTTGGACTCCGGAAAATGCGGTTTGGATGGGCCATCATATGGCTTTTCCGGGGCGTATTGAGCGCGAACATTGGATTTCGCAGGCGCATATTTTGTGTGCTGGTGGAGATACTGAGCACTCATTGGCTGTGAAGTCCGGGGCGATCAAGGCTGATGACGCGCCTATCTCGGATGCTGATCTTGCCAAGCAGAAAGCCGAATTGGACGCAAAGGCCAAAGCTGTACTAGACAAGTTTGCGGCGGACAAGTTTGCGGCGGACAAGACAAAAGCAGCAGCGGATTTGACCGCGACCGCAGCTGTAAAGGCGGCTTCTGACAAAGCAGCTGCCGACAAAATTGCGGCTGATAAGGCCGTACTAGATAAAGTTGCAGCAGATAATGTCACGGCGGCGAAGGCCAGAGCTGACTCGGATGCAAAGGCCACTGCTGATAAAGTGAGCGCCGCCTCCGCCAGTGTTACCGGCGACCATGCGGGCATGAAGCCTGTGGGCATAGCTGCGCCGGAAGGCGGCAAGGCCGACGACTTGAAGGTTATCGACGGCATTGGTCCGAAGAATGAGAAAATTCTTCACGATCTTGGCGTGTTCCACTTTTGCCAGATTGCTGCATGGACGCCGGAAAACGCCGAGTGGATGGGCCATCATATGGCTTTCCCTGGGCGTATTGAGCGTGAAAAATGGATTGCGCAAGCCAATGTGCTGTGCACGGGCGGCAAGCCGGGCGAATCGGCGGCGGATTTGGCAGCCGACGCACAGGCCAAAGACGATGCCGCAAACGCGGCAACACCTCTTCCTGACGAAGATAAGCATGCGGGAAAGAGACCTGCGGGTCTCAAAACCGCACGTGGCGGCACGGCAGATGATCTGAAGTTGATCAAAGGCATTGGTCCGCAAAATGAAGGCCGTTTGCATGGTCTTGGCATTTGGCATTTTGACCAAGTTGCAGCGTGGACGCATGACCAAGTTCTTTGGATCGGCTCTTATCTCGCCTTCCCGGGCCGCATTGACCGTGAAGGTTGGATTGCTCAAGCCAAGGAACTTGCTGCAGGCAAGATGACGGACTTTGCCAAGCGCGCCGCCGCCGGAGACGTGCCAACTTCGAAGGACGACGGCAGCAAGGGTGCAAAGAACGTCAATTAGGTGTAATTGGCGGATAGTTTGCGCGATTGAAAAAGCCCGGAGTTATCCGGGCTTTTTTCTTTTTAGCTTCGCAACTTGGTTGAAGCGGCCAGCATCAAGCTCAGCAGATAAAATGCCATCATCATGGCCAGTGCATTCAGGAGAGTTTGGCCATATCCAAGCGCAGTTACATCAATGAAGGGATAGGGATAACTGTTGATCAAGGGGCCACGAGCGAGCGCGTAGGCGAAATAGGCGGCGGGATAGAGACACCAAAGCAGTGGATCTGTCCACTTAAGCGGTGTTTTTGGACGGGTAAGTGCCCAGTGCAGGCTATAAATAGCGGGAGTTACATAGTGCAACACCATGTCAGAGAGCCATTGCCAACCTTGGGGCTGCCAAATGTGACGCAGAAGCAAATGATAGGCGATACCGACAAACAGGATGTTTGAAGCTACACCAGCGCGCACAGCCGCGCGCGCGAAAAACTGCCCGGACTTGGATCGGGGCGCGGCCAACGGCCATGTCAGTGTCAAGCCCACCAAGATGTTGGTCAGCACGGTAAAAAATCCTAAATAGATGACCAGCCCTTGCCCGACAGATTTGCCATTGACTAATGCCAGTTGCAGAGACAGCACCAATTGCAGCGCGACGCCAAACCACACCAGAAGCGCGATTGCGCTGGTGAGGCGGGTTTTGCCAGTCGAAACAGACCCCGGGTTTGCCGTGCTCAGGATGCGCGCTCCGTTCTAAAACAGTTTAGCGATAAATTTCGCAATCCGGTTGCAGGTGAGGTCATCAAGCAACAGCGGAGCGTGGCCCTGTCCGTTGACTTCGAAAAATTCAGCGCGTTCGTTGCGCAACATCATTTCTCCGGCAGTTTGGCGGGTGAATAAATCCGAGTTTGAGCCGCGAATAATCAGCATAGGTGTTTGGTTTAGCAGGTCAAACAAGCCCCATGCGGGGGGAATCGGTTTGGACAGGTCAAAGGTTTTAAGCGCCTCGCTCAAGGCTGGATCATAGCGCATGGTTATATTTCCGTCATTATCAACAAAGCTAATATGCGCGTAGACTTCAAATTCGGCATCGGTAACGGCGGGGAACTGCGGCTCCATACCTATTTTTAAAATATCGATGATCTCGCGCCATGTTTTGACGGGAGGAAATTTCCCGACATAAGCCTGAATGCGTGCGAGTCCGTCATTTTCGATTACCGGGCCAATATCATTGAGGATACAGGCGGCGACGAGCGCAGGTTGTTGGCTGGCGGTGAACATGGTTTGCATGCCGCCGCGTGAGGTGCCTAGGAATATTGCCTTAGATATTCCAAGATGTTGCAACACTTGCATCAAGTCCGCATGCTCTTGCGGCAATGTATAGTTTTTCGGATTTGTATCCCAGTCCGAAAGCCCGCGCCCGCGATAATCAATTTGGATGACGCGGCGCGGTTGACCTATTTTTTCATCAGCCAGAATGGCGGCAATCTTATCAAAGTCCGCCGCCGGTCGGCTGAGGCCCGGCAGGCACACCACCGGAAGCACTGTGTTCTGCACGCCGGTTTCAGAATAATGCAGTTTGAGACCGTCTTTGCTCTGAATAAAATGATGGTGCATGCGTTTGGTCTCTTTGCTGGCAAATTGTAACCGCGGATAGGCTTGGAGTGGTGTTGCGGCTTAGAGTGGTGTTGCGCCTTGCACCTTATCCGTCCTATCGGTATGTCTAGTGCAGATTTTAGCTATGGACGCCATCATGTCGCAAGGAAATAAGTTCAAGGGTTCGATGACCGCTTTGGTTACGCCATTTAAAAATGGCGATGTCGATGAGAATGCGTTTCGTGCCTTGGTTTGCTGGCAGATTGAGTCCGGCACACATGGTCTGGTGCCTGTGGGGACAACTGGCGAAAGTCCGACTTTGAGCCATGCTGAACACATGCGCGTTGTGGAGATTTGCATTGCTGAAGCCAATGGCCGAGTGCCGGTTTTGGCCGGGGCCGGATCTAACAATACGCGTGAGGCGATTGAATTGGCCAAGCATGCCGAAAAGGCGGGTGCTGACGGTGTTTTGGTAGTGACGCCCTATTACAACAAGCCGAACCAAGAGGGGCTCTATCAGCATTTCAAGGCCATAAATGATGCGATTGGTATTCCGATCGTGATTTACAATATCCCGCCACGTTCGGTGATTGACATGGCCGTCGATACTATGGCGCGGTTGTTTGAGCTTAAGAATATCGCAGGTGTGAAGGACGCCACTGGAAACGTGGCGCGCACGTCTTTGCAACGACATGCAATGGGGCCGGATTTTATTCAGCTTTCGGGCGAGGACATGACTGCGCTGGCGTTTAATGCGGCGGGTGGCCACGGCTGCATCTCTGTGGTGGCAAATGTGGCACCGCGCCTCTGTTCGGAATTGCAGCTGGCCTCGCTGGGCGGCAATTATGCCGAAGCATTGAATATCCAAGATCGGCTGATTCCGTTGCATGCTGCTGTGTTTACCGAGGCCGGCGTGACTGGTTCCAAATTTGGATTGTCTTTGCTTGGCCGGATGCAAAATGAAATGCGGCTGCCTCTTGTGCCGGGCACGGAAGCCACCAATATGATTATCCGCAAGGCAATGGTTCACGCCGGTGTTTTGAACGATTAAGGACCTTGGTTTTGGCTCTAACGCCCCATAAGAATTTTAAAGTCGCGGCAGACAACCGTAAAGCGCGGTTTAATTATGAAATCGGCGAAGTGTTCGAGGCAGGCATTGCCTTGACTGGAACGGAAGTGAAAAGTCTGCGAACCGGCAAAGCCACCATCGGTGAGTCTTATGCTTCAGTTGAAAAAGGCGAGATGTTCCTTATCAACGCCGATATTCCCGAATATTTGCAGGCCAACCGTTTCAATCACGAGCGCCGCCGTCCGCGTAAGCTGTTGTTGAAATGGCGTGAAATAGTCAAATTATCGCAAGCCATTGAGCGCGAAGGTATGACGATTGTCCCGTTGAAATTGTTTTTCAACGATCAGGGGCGAGCAAAAATCGAGATCGCTATCGGTAAGGGTAAAAAGCTGCATGACAAACGCGAAACCGAAAAGAATCGTGATTGGGGCAGAGAAAAGTCGCGCCTTATGAAGGAGCGCGGCTGATAGCTGATGCCGTTTGTTAGCTGGCTATTAGGCCGAAAACAAGCTGGCGGAAGTTATTTGGATTTGGAGAGTCGCTTGGCGTTGGACTTCACCGTGCGGTGACCCGGAGCCATGCCGGCATTGGCGATAGAGAGCGACGCCTTAGCAAAAGACATGATCGTGGGTTTTTGAAAAGCTTTCATCATTTCCGTGCCCATAACCCAGCTAGCATCCATCATACCGTCTGAGATTGCCTTGACCTTTTCGGTCACCATGCGGTCCATCTCTTGCGACGGGGCGGGGGTGAGGCCGGCCATCATGGGCAAGCGGTGAGACAAAGTGGTTTGGGTATCGAGAGATGATTGAGCAACGTTCGTCCAAAATTTTGTCGCGTCTTGATATAGAGACCAATATTGTTTCATGGAAATAATCCTCGTGCATGAAAAAATTTGTGCACTGCACAATTAAACGCAAATTACCGAATAAGGCAAGATAAATTTCGTTTAGCACTGAACAAAGCCGACAAAAGAAATGGCTAGCAGCAGTTCACTTTGTTGCATATTTGCACTATAGTCCGCGCGAAAATTAATGGCTGAGGGTGCGCCTTTGCGTCCACAGCCGCAGAAAGATGGAATCATATGTCGAAAGAAGAACTGTTGGAGTTTCCGGGGATTGTATCCGAACTGCTGCCGAATGCGACTTTTCGGGTTAAATTAGAAAATGATCACGAAATTATTGCTCATACCGCAGGTAAAATGCGCAAAAACCGAATTCGTGTTCTAACCGGCGACAAGGTTCTGATTGAAATGACCCCTTACGATTTGACCAAGGGCCGCATCACCTACAGGTTTAAATAACCCCGGCAATGTCACTTTAAGAGCTTGGCGATCGACCTATGACGGATAAGTCTGCGCTCAATCCCGATCCATTTGCGCCGGGTTTTTTCACACATTCTAATATAGACAGGGGCAAGCTGGTGTTGGCATCGGCCTCGCCCCGCCGCCTTGCGCTGTTGCAACAGGTCGGAATCGAGCCAACTGCGCTTATTCCAACTGACCTCGACGAGACGCCGCGCAGGTCTGAGCTGCCGCGCACATTGGCATCGCGTCTGGCGGCTGAAAAGGCAAATTCTGCTTATGAAATTGTCAAAAAGCGGTCGGATTTGGTCGGCGCTTATGTTTTAGCTGCGGACACGGTTGTGGCCGTCGGACGGCGGATTTTGCCTAAATGCGAACTCACGAATGAAGCGGACCGGTGCTTGCGGTTGTTGTCTGGTCGAGCGCATCGCGTTTACACCGGCGTTACCCTGATCACGCCAAAGGGTGCAAGACGTCACAAACTGGTCGAAACCCGGGTCCGATTTAAGCGGTTGTCGGCCATGGAAATAGAAAGCTATTTGGCACACGGCGAATGGAGCGGCAAGGCAGGCGGCTATGCCATTCAAGGCCTTGCGGGAGCTTTCGTGGCAAAATTAATCGGTTCTCACAGTTCTGTTGTCGGCTTGCCCTTGCAGGAGACTGTGGCGCTGCTGGCGGGCGAGGGGTTTCCCGTTTTAGCAGGATGGACGGTTGTTTGATGGCCGAACCGGTTGAAATTCCTTTTGAAGTGAGCAATAGCGACGCTTGCCCAATCTGCACCAAGACTAGCGCGTTGAGGTATCAACCGTTCTGCTCAAAACGCTGCGCTGATGTTGACCTGCACCGCTGGCTGTCCGGCGGCTATGCTGTGCCATCAGAACGCGTGGAGGACGGCGACGATGCTATTTCTACCGACGAACTGTGACAAAAACCCCAACTTTACGTCAGTTGGGGTTGACTTGAGTGGGCCTAGCCTTTATCCCGATTGAATTCGCAACGCAGTGTCGTTTGCTTGCGGGGAAGTAGCTCAGTTGGTTAGAGCGCCGGCCTGTCACGCCGGAGGTCGCGGGTTCGAGTCCCGTCTTTCTCGCCATTTCCTCATATTGTACTAATCTGTTAGAGCGGCTACCGCGCCG
>JAYTYD010000249.1:0-2037 GCA_043742625.1 Methylovirgula sp.
GACTTCTTTGATCGCACGTTTTGTAAAGAATGAATCCGGCGCAACTGCAATCGAATACGGCCTGATCGCCTCTTTGATCGGCGTTGCCATCATCGGTGCTTTGCGCCTCACCGGTACAAAACTGAACAACACATTCACCAACGTCCAAAACCAGCTCTAAGACTTAAACCTCTTAAGGTAATTTCCAGCGGCCCTGAGCAATCAGGGTCGCTTTTTTATTAGGCAAGCTGGCGACTTTTCGTAGCCAATTAACCGCCGCGCAATAACCTTCCTCTAAGCTGCACGCGTCAGACACCGCTGAGGCTTGGAGCCACAACCTATGTTAGCCATTTTAACCCTTGTGGTTTTCCCGTTTTTGATGGCCTTTGCCGCTGCATCAGACCTTTTTACGATGACGATTTCCAATCGTATATCATTGATTTTGGTGGCGGGGTTTGTAGGCTTCGCGCTCTATGCCGGTCTGTCTTACCAGGATATTGCCTGGCACCTGTCTTGCGGCGTTGCGGTTTTGCTCATCACCTTCACGTTGTTTGCCTTTAATTATGTCGGCGGCGGCGATGCGAAATTGGCGGCAGCCACCGCCGTTTGGCTCGGCTGGGTCAATGTGCTGGACTATGGCGTGCTCACGTCAGTGCTCGGAGGTTTCCTCACCCTCGGCTTTATTCACATCCGCAAATGGCCGTTGCCCGAATGGGCGCAGGCGCGCGAATGGATTGCGCGGCTCTACAATGCCAACAACGGCGTGCCCTATGGCTTGGCCCTGGCTGCGGCTGGATTGATGATTTTTCCGGATACCGAAATCTGGCACACTGCCTTGGGCATTTAATCCGCTCTGCGTTCAGCGCGTGGCGATTGCCGCAGGCGCACCGGCAAAATAAACCAAAATAAACACCGGCAAACAGCAGAAGTCCGGGCAGCGTCATTGCTCCGCCTCGACATTGGATTGCGCTACCTTCAAAAACGTGGCCCGGCCGTTCAGAGTGTCAAACGAAAGGCGATCTGCTCCCGTCATCCACACTTGCGCGCCGCACATTTCCAATTGGTCAAACAGGGCAGCGCGGCGAATCGGATCAAAATGCGCCGCAATCTCGTCAAGCAAGATCAAAGGTGCCAAGCCAGACATAACCTTTACCAGCCGTGCGTGGGCCAACACCAATCCGGTCAACAAAGCTTTTTGTTCGCCGGTAGAGGCGCGCGCCGCCGCCATTTTCTTAGGGCCATGATGCACAATCAAATCGCTGATATGCGCGCCAATCAATGTACGGCCCGCTGCCGCGTCACGCCCCCGGGCATTTCTCAAAATCTCCCGGTATTTTTCCTCGGCAATCACCGCCGGATTTTCCTCCAGCAACGCATCCATTTCGCTGCTGAGTCCCAGCTCGGCCCACGGAAAAGCTGACGTCTCGTCACGCTCCTGCAATATCAGGGTTACCAGCCTTGCCACGGTTTCGCGCCTGGCGCAGGCAACAGCAATACCAAGTTCGGCCACTTCACGCTCGGCGGCGTCCAGCCACACCCGATCGGCATAATGATCTTCTAAAAGCCGGTTGCGGTTACGCAAGGCGCGGTCCAGCGCATTGACCCGTGTCCCGTGGCTGGCATCTACGCTTAACACCAAACGGTCAAGAAAGCGGCGACGCTCGCCGGCTGAGCCGGTAAACAGCCCGTCCATGGCCGGAGTCAGCCACACCACACGAACATAATCGGCAAACGCCGCCACCGAGCTGACGGGAGCGCGGTCAATACGGCATTTTCGTCCGGCTGTATCGAGCGGGTCAAAGCCGGTGCCAAGTTGCACCGCGCCCGTTTCGTGACCCACTTCCACAGAAATGCTCCACGCGCCGGGGCCGCCTTCGCGGGCACACTCGCGCAAATCGGCCCGGCGGAGTCCGCGCCCCTGTGACAGGAGCGACAAGGCCTCCAGGATATTGGTTTTTCCAGCGCCGTTCGCTCCGTGCAAAACCACCATCTGCGCTTCGAGCGCCATGTCCAGCGCCGCATAGGAGCGGTACTGCGATAAAATCAGGCGGGACACAC
>JAYTYD010000250.1:0-2477 GCA_043742625.1 Methylovirgula sp.
TTGGCAGGCGGCGTAGCGCATGACTTTAACAATGTGCTCACCGCCATCATCGGCTATTCCGACCTGCTGCTCAACTCGCATCGCCCGACCGACCCAAGCTTTCAGGACATTATGCAGATCAAGCAGAATGCCAACCGCGCCGCCGGACTGGTGCGCCAATTGTTAGCCTTCTCGCGCCGTCAAACTTTGCGCCCGCAGGTGATCCAGCTTGGTGACGTGTTGTCAGATGTGCAAATGCTGCTCAAGCGATTGGCTGGAGAGCGCATTGAGCTTGATTTGAAACACGGGCGCGATCTGTGGTTCACCAAGGCAGACGTCAATCAATTCGAGCAAGTGATTGTCAATCTTGTGGTCAACGCCCGCGATGCGATGCCAAATGGTGGCAAAATCGCCATTCGTACGCGCAATTTCACACCTGCTGATTGCGCGCAAATACCGGAAGCGTCGCTGGTTGCGGCGGAATATGTCGGTGTGGAGGTTGAAGACAACGGCACCGGCATTCCTGATGACGTGAAAGCGAAAATCTTCGAACCGTTTTTCACCACCAAGGAGGTGGGGAAAGGCACAGGTCTTGGCCTGTCAATGGTTTATGGCATTATCAAGCAGACCGGCGGCTATGTCTTCTGCGAATCGACGATGGGTAAAGGCTCTATTTTCCGCATTTTGTTACCGCGCCACATTCCGGTTGCAGGCGAGGAAGACGTCAAAAAAGAAGAGGCAAAGCCCGCTGCCGCAGCTGATCTTACCGGGCACGGCACTATTTTGTTGGTGGAAGATGAAGAAGCTGTGCGTGCTTTCGGGGCGCGTGCTCTGTCTGCGCGAGGTTATACGGTGCTAGAGGCAGCGTCCGGCTTAGAGGCACTCGACGTGGTTGCCGAAGCTAAAGGGCAGATCGATCTCATCGTGTCCGATGTGGTGATGCCGGAAATGGACGGGCCGACCATGTTTGGCGAGCTGCGCAAACGCGGCATAACCGCAAGGGTGATTTTCGTCTCCGGCTATGCCGAGGATGCTTTTGCCAAAAACCTGCCGGAAGGCGAAGATTTCGGTTTCCTGCCGAAGCCCTTCTCTCTGAAACAATTGATCGAGACAGTGAAGAACAATATCCGGACGTGAAGTGAAGAGCGTGCCATCGCTGATATTTCTCAGCGGATGCCGCATCTAAAACGCACTCATCGGGCGTATCATGATTGTAATTTACTCGTTCAAAAAGCATATCATGCCTGAAGATCTTGAAAAAAACCGGTTCTCCGCCCGTGCCAGCCGTTATGCCCGCGTGGGTGCGAATTTGAGCGGGGTTGCTGCCAAAATGGCGACATCGCGTTTCTCCAACAATGATGCGGGGCTTGGTGCTGTTGCTTTGGCGACGGCTCTGGGCGGGCTTAAGGGACCCTTGATGAAAGTCGCACAGCTTATGGCTACCATCCCGGAAGCGCTGCCGCCAAAATATGCGGAAGAGCTTCAAAAACTGCAATCTGACGCGCCGCCGATGGGGAGCGCCTTCGTCCGCCGCCGCATGACGAGCGAGCTGGGCGCAGATTGGCAGAAAAAATTCAAAAGCTTTGATTTGCAGCCGGCAGCAGCCGCATCGCTCGGGCAGGTGCACCGCGCGGTTTCCGTACAGGGCGCAGATTTGGCCTGCAAGCTGCAGTATCCCGACATGAAATCCGCTGTTGAAGCAGATTTGTCACAGCTTGGTATGCTGTTTTCGCTTCACCGCCGGTTTGACTCCGCCATAGACACACGTGAAATTTATAAGGAAATCGGCGAGCGTATCCGGGAAGAGTTGGACTATAAGCGAGAGGCGAAGCACGCCGCGCTCTACACGGAAATGTTGCAGAGCGAGCCACAAGTGCGGGTGCCCGCTATCTATCCCGAGCTTTCGACAGGGCGTCTGTTAAGCATGGAGTGGTTGCAGGGTGAAAAACTGCTCACTTTCAAAGATCACCCTCAAGACGAGCGAAACCGCATTGCGGTTGCGATGTTCAAAGCATGGTGGCTGCCGTTTTCACGCTTCGGTGTCATTCACGGTGACCCTCATCTTGGCAATTACACAGTGTTTAGCGATCACGGTGCGCCTCAGGGCATAAACCTGCTGGATTACGGGTGTATTCGCGTTTTTCCACCCAAGTTTGTCGCCGGGGTTGTCGATCTCTATCACGGTTTGCTGGAAAATGACCGCGCCCGCCTCGTTCATGCTTATGAAACCTGGGGTTTCAAGGGCTTAAAAAACGATCTCATTGACGTGCTTAACGTCTGGGCCAAATTCATTTATGGCCCTTTGCTCGACGACCGCGTTCGCACCATCGCCGATGGTGTTGCGCCGGGCCAATATGGCCGTGCCGAGGCTTTTCAGGTGCATAAAGCCCTGAAGGAAAAAGGCCCGGTTCAGGTGCCGCGTGAATTCGTATTCATGGACCGCGCCGCCATCGGCCTTGGCGGTGTATTTTTACATTTGAATGCCGAGTTAAACTTTT
>JAYTYD010000251.1:0-3599 GCA_043742625.1 Methylovirgula sp.
CGGTTTTTGCCTATTTTCCTGACCGGATCGCGGTCAGCGACCGGTTGATCGCCGCTCAGGATATTCCTGCTGAAATCGCCTGTCTCAAGTCCGCCGTTGCTGCTGTGCAGAGCCGCATGAGGATCACGTTGGCCGATGAGAATATCTCGCCCGCTGACAGCGGCATCATCGAGGCTCTAAGTGAAATCGTCGGCGATGAGGCCATGTGCGATGAAATGATCGCGATGATAAAGCAGGGGCGTGATGCCGTATCCGCCGCGAAGCTGACTGCTGACACCACCGGCGACGCCTTTTCAAGAATGGATGATTCCTATTTCAACACCCGCGCCGATGATGTTTTGGCAGTCGGGCGTCTGATCTGTCTCGCCTTGATGGGCAAGCAGGATGCCGGGCTGCAAAATATTCCGGCAGGCGCGATTGTCGTTGCAGAAGATATTGGCGCTTTCGATCTGGCCAGAGCCCCTTTGAAACGTATCAAGGCCATTGTCTGCGCCCGCGGCGGTGCGACGTCGCATATCGCGATTATCGCGCGCGCCCATGGCATTCCGGCTGTTCTGGGTGTTGGAGAGGCCATTGAAACCGTGCGACACGCCAATGAACTGGCGGTTGATGGCTCAAGAGGATTGCTGTTTGCACAACCCTCGGACGCGGCGCGTAAGTTTTATTCTGACAAGATTCAGGGGGCCGAGCAGGAGCGCTTGGAATTGCGGCGGTTCAAGGATTATCATCCTCTGCGGGCAGATGGCACGCCTATTGAAGTTGCGGCCAATATTGGTTCCTTGGAAGAAATAGAGGCCGCACAGGATGCTGGTGCGATGGGCGTCGGGCTGTTTCGCACAGAACTCTTGTTTATGACACACAAGGTTTTGCCGTCCGAGGACGTCCAGTTTGATAGTTACTCCAAACTGGCGCAGGCCTTTGCGCCTAATCCCGTTATAATCCGAACCCTCGACGTCGGCGGCGACAAGCCTGTCGCGGGTATTCAATTTCCGCAGGAGGAAAATCCGTTTCTGGGCTGGCGCGGTGTGCGTATGTGCCTCGATCGGCCCGACATTTTTAAAATACAGCTCAGGGCTCTGCTTCGCGCCGCGGTGAGCGGCAATGTCAAAGTAATGTTACCAATGGTGTCTGATATCAGCGAATTGCGGCGCACCCGTGTGCTGATTGACGAATGTGCCGCGGAGCTGAAAGTCGAAAACAAGCCTTACGCCGGATTTGCGCTGGGCATTATGATAGAGACTCCGGCAGCCGTTTTCATCGCACCTGAATTGGCGCAGGAAGCCGCGTTTTTCTCAATTGGCACCAATGATCTTACGCAATATGTGATGGCGGCCGACCGGCTCAATGCTACAATCGCTCATTTAAATGATGCCGCCAATCCAGCGGTGATGCGTGCCATTGCAATGGTTGCAAAAGCCGGTTGCGAGGCAGGTATTATGGTTGGAATGTGCGGCGAAGCTGCCGGGCGTGCGGACCTCGTACCCGAATTTGTTAAGATGGGCCTGACGGAATTCAGTATGAGTTCTTCGCTCATTTTGCGGACTAAGAAGTGCTTGTCCGAAATGGTGGCGCACGAGCAGCCTTAATCTATCACCCTTGGCCCCCCGATGGGTGTTCTCGCGCTCGCGTAGAAATAGGCGGGCGTCTTTTTGCGCCGGGTGTTTTTTTAAGAAGCTAAAGCAGCAGGATTTTCTACGCTCAACTGCGGCTGCATCGCTGTGCGATACGCCGCCATGGAGGGATTTTCCCAGTTCGGACGCTGTCCGATAAAGTGATCGAGAAAGGCAACGGCTATCCAAGGATTTTCGTTCAAATTTTCCTTGAAGGACCACCATGCTTTCAGGTCATAGGCTGATGGCTGCAATTTGAACGGCTCCATCCCCTCCTGGTGATAAATGGCATCCAGCACGGTCAAGCAATAGGACACGCCAATGAACCCCTCCGGCCAGAAGGCGATAATATCGTCGAGGGGCTTTTTCTCAGACGCGCTTGAGCCGAACTTCGGTGTAACACGGATTGCTTCTTGGGCGAGCATCCGGGTTAATAACGTGCCGGCAGAAAAGGCGATGTAATCGCGACGGTTGACAGTGGCGAAGGCCTTCTGTTGATTGACGTGTTGCACCCACTCCAAAAAAACACGTGCTGCTTTTTTTTGATCAAAACTTGCGTTCAGCACTTCGTCGCGGCCGATAGACCTTATGCCGTGGGCAAGATGCTGGGTGAAGAACCGCAAGTGCCGCACCCTGTGCACCAGATCTGGAACATTTTCGACATTCACCGGGTGAATTAAATCGAGACGGGGCATCGCTTTTCAGTCCTCTTACCACGAAAGTCTACGCCAAATGATCGCGGACGTCGACTGTCTGCTTCCTTAGTACAAAAAGTAATTTGCAAATGCAATTGTACCCGCTATTCCTAATGTATAATCGCTTGGCGCTGAAATGTTGACACCGCCGAATATGTTTCCGAACTATGGCAAGTGCGTGGTCAACATCGTAGAATCGGCATCAAATTGGGCCTCGAAACGCAATGCTACCACCAGAGTTCAAAGTATTGGTCAAAGATACGCTGCGTGGGGCAAGATTTGCCGTGCGGCACTCTTTGCGCTCGTCAATTTTACCGGACGTCTTGGTGCGAACAAAACTAGGACTGCTGGCCGACAACATTATTTCAACTCTTGAGGGCGGCGTTGTAACAAATCTTGAAACGGCAGGCCTAGTTGGCGCGTCGACAGCCGCGGCTATGGATGATCTCAAATCACTGCAGGCATGTCGGCAGCGTGAGGTTTTTTCGGCAAGATTTCAGTCAGATTACTACGCTTTGACCAAGTTCATCCTGAAAGCCAACGGCGTCGAAAATGCCTATATCTCTGAACATCACTATGGCAATGCAGCCCGTAAGCTGGTGCTTAATCCGCAGCATGGTTCCGCACAGTTTTTTGCGCAGGCAACCATAGGCGTTATTAGCGCGCAGCCTATTCGATTGTTCGACAAGAGCGAAGGGGCTTCAGACCATCCTGTGTTTGAAAATCCGAACGCTTTCGCGGCGTTTTGCATCGGTCTGGCCGCGACTGTTTATGCGCTGAAACCGGATAGCAATCCCGAGGAATGTCTGGAGAGCGCCACAGAAGTGGTCAAAGTGACTTACCTGACATTTTTGAGCAAAATGCAGACTATTAACCCTTCGGAAGTCTTGGGGCATCTCTACACAGATTTGGCAGATTTACTGCCTTAAACTGCGTTAAGTTTCGGCGAGAAGCTTTTGAGCGCCTGCTTCATCCGAGATGAATATATGCAGCTTGAGCAAACTCAACCCGCCGATAAGCGCAGAGGATTTAGAACTCTCCACCCAATAACAGCTCGCGAAGAACCTGAACAGGGATCGGGCTTAAAATCTTGCGATGGCGGATCCCAGCTTAAATCCCGTCCGCCGCTGCTTTCCAGGCCATAACAAAGCTTCTGGCCTGCCCAACAGGCAGATCGGTTACCAGCCAGTTGGTGAGGTCGCCGTGCTGAAACCGCATGATCACATAGCCATCACGACTCTGCTCGCCCGCAGTGGTGGAGGGTGCCGAAAGCGCCGCCGTGCGGGCCTGCGTC
>JAYTYD010000252.1:0-7978 GCA_043742625.1 Methylovirgula sp.
AGTGACGATTTGGCCGAGCTTGTTTGCTCAAACTCATTTCGCTCTGATGATTCGAATGCCAATGCTGTCGGGCAAATTCACTATGAAATGCGTGCGCTTAATTCTCTTATTATGCAGTGCGCAGATGCGCATCAGGTTCCAGCTGGCGGCGCTCTAGCTGTTGATCGGGTTGGCTTTTCTCAAAAAGTCACTCAGATTCTACAAAATCACCCGCTGGTGACCATTTCCCGTGGCGAAATTGCAGGTTTGCCACCAACCGACTGGGACAATGTCATCGTTGCCACTGGGCCATTGACCTCGCCCGCACTGGCCGAGGGAATTCGAAGCTTAACGGGCGAGGATGCCCTCGCATTTTTTGATGCGATTGCGCCGATTCTACACCGCGACTCAATTGATATGGATAAGGCATGGTTCCAATCCCGCTATGACAAGGCCGGCCCCGGCGGAAATGGTGCCGATTATATCAATTGCCCCCTCGATAAGGATCAATATGCGGCGTTCATCGCGGCCTTAATTGCCGGAGAAAAGACCAGCTTTAAGGAGTGGGAATCGACACCCTATTTTGATGGATGCTTACCAATTGAAGTGATGGCAGAACGCGGCGCTGAAACTTTACGCCACGGACCGATGAAGCCCATGGGCCTGACAAACGCGCATAACCCCAGCGTAAAAGCCTATGCTGTGGTTCAACTCAGGCAGGATAACGCATTGGGAACGCTGTTTAATATGGTGGGTTTTCAGACAAAGTTGAAGTACGCCGACCAAGTGAGAATTTTCAAAACCATTCCGGGGCTTGAAAATGCGGAATTTGCACGGTTGGGTGGATTGCATCGAAACACTTTTTTGAACTCGCCAATGGTCTTAGATAACCGCCTTCGTCTCAGAGCGCGCCCGTCCTTGAGATTTGCCGGTCAAATAACAGGGTGCGAGGGCTATGTGGAGAGCGCAGCAGTCGGCCTGATTGCCGGGCGGCTTGCGGCCTCTGAGCGTCTTGGCGTGGAGCTGGCGATGCCGCCGGAGCGCACCGCATTGGGCGCGCTTTTGAACCACATAACTGGCGGTCATTTGGTAACTATTGATGCCGGTCCGCGCTCTTTCCAACCAATGAATATTAATTTCGGCTTGTTCCCTCCATTGGAACACGCGCCGAAAGCCCCTGAGGGAAAGCGGCTGCGTGGTCACGACAAAATTGTGGCTAAACGTCACGCACTTACAGCGCGAGCCAAATCCGAGCTTGAGCAGTGGAAATCAGTTTCGCCACCGTGTTTTGGTGGCTGATGATCCTGATTGAGCGCTATATTTTTCGTACAACGCTCGGAGCGTTTCTGGCGGCCCTGCTCGGGTTGACCGGTATAATATGGATCACCCAAGCTTTGCGGGAGGTTGACCTCCTGACCACAAAGGGGCAAACGCTGTGGATTTTTTTTGGGATTACAGGACTGGGCATTCCAATTTTGCTGATGGTTATCGCGCCGATAGCTCTGTTTATGGCAATGATTTATGTTCTGAACAGGCTTAATGGTGACAGTGAACTTGTGGTTCTGAGCGCCTCGGGCTTCTCTCCGGGGCTCTTGTTGCGGCCTTTTATGTTGCTCGCTATTCTCGTCAGCTTATTCATTGCAAGCATGACCCTTATTGTGATGCCTTGGAGCTTTACGGTTCAAAAAGACCTTGTTACTCGGGTCCGGACGGACTTTCTCACTCGTATTGTTGAAGCCGGACAGTTTATATCGCTTACTGACGGCTTTTTGTTTCACTACCGCGAGCGCGGACCCAATGGTGAGTTAATGGGCGTCTTCATGCAAGATCGCCGGGACCCTACTAAAATTGCGGTTTACTTGGCCGAAGTTGGTAAAACAATCTTTCTAAACGGGCAAAATTACTTGATTATGGAAAAGGGAAGCATACAGCGTCAGGACCCCGGCGCGACTGACGCGGCGATCGTGACATTTGACCGTTACGCTATTGATTTATCACAATTTGCACCCAATTCCGCCGCTGCAAATTTTGTCCCGCGGGAACGGGAAACTCATGAGTTGGTCAATGCTGATCTGAAGTTGCCTGCGTTGGCAGCCCAGGCGGGCCGTATTCGTGCTGAATTACATGATCGTTTCATAAACCCGGTCTATGCAATTGCATTTTCATTCATTGCCTTCGTCGGACTTGGCCAGGCACGCACCACACGGCAAGGTCGTGGCACAGCTATTATCTTGAGTGTTGCCGGGCTCATTGCTGTGCGCCTTTCGGGGGCAGCAGCCTCAACTCTCATGCTTCGAGATGCTTACTATATCGGCCTAGCCTACGCGGTGCCGGTTTCGACCATTGTCGCAGCGTGCGCCTACCTGTTTTGGCCGAGCAAGTCTCAAGCCGTTGGAGTTAATGCGGCTGTATCGTCATGAAAGCCCTGACAGCATGATTGGTATATCATCATGATAGGTAAGACGCTCGGGATTTATATCGGGTCGCGTTTTGCGAAAGCCTGCTTTGTAGCTTTCGCGACCATATTTGCATTGGTGTATATCATCGATCTCGTTGAACTTTTGCGTCGATCCGGCGAAACGACCAAGGCAAGCGCAAGTTTTCTTGCATTTTTAACGCTTATACGCGTTCCTGCGATTGTTGAGCAGGTGCTGCCATTTATAATTCTGATTGGCGGTATGGCGGCGTTTTTAAATTTAACCCGAAAGCTGGAATTGGTTGTAGCTAGGGCCTCTGGCGTTTCTGTTTGGCAATTTTTGTTTCCGCCAATTTTGGTCGCACTTTTAATCGGGATTTTCGCAACGGCAGTTTATAATCCTGTGTCTGCATTGCTCAAAGATCATGCAGACCATATTGAATCCGGACTTTTTACCAATTTTTCGCCCGGCGGGCCGGATACAAGTTTGTGGATCCGCCAGCGCAGTGGTGATGGGCAAACCATCATCCGCGCGGAAAAAGCGTCTGACTCCGGCCGAAAATTATCAAATGTCACGGCGTTCTTATTTGACGTCAACGGCGTTTTTCAAGAACGTATTGAAGCCAAAGAGGCGCAGCTCAACCCCGGATTTTGGGTTTTGAGCGGCACCCGGGTACTGAGGGTTGGCGAACCGCCGGAATCAGCTGGAAATTATAATTTGTCGACAAATTTAACTGCGGCACAGGTCACGCAAGGCTTTATTGCACCCGATGCCGTCCCATTTTGGGAACTTCCGTCCCTTTCAGCAAGAATGCAGGAAGCTGGCCTTAACTCCACGCGGTATAGGCTGAGATTTGAGACGCTTCTTGCGCGTCCCCTCTTATTGGTGGCAATGGTTTTGGTGGCAGCGTCTTTTAGTTTGCGTTTTTTCAGAATAGGCGGCGTTTCGCGGATGGTTTCCGGTGGCGTTGCGGCGGGCTTCGTGCTTTATGTTGTCCAGAAGTTGGTCGGAGATTTAGGCGGAGCCGGTATTCTAAACACCAGCTTGGCGGCTTGGACACCGGCAATCATCGGGATTTTATTCGGTGCGCTCATGTTATTGCACCAGGAGGATGGCTGAATGGGGCGGGAAATACGCCCGAGGGAAATGGCTTGCCGTTTCCTTTCGTCCGGTTTTTTGCTCAAACTGAACGCCTTGATCGCGATTGCCTCTTGCTGTCTATTTCTGTTTACCGCAGGCTTTGCCGGGACAGCGCGTGCAGCAACCACCCCGCCAGATCCGGAGAAGATGCTCGTTGAGGCCAATGAAATGGTCTACAACAAGGATAATGACACGGTTTCCGCGGTTGGCGACGTTCAAATCTACTACAAAGGGCGCGTTTTACAGGCCGACCGCGTGACCTATAACCGAAAATCTAAGCGTGTCTTGGCTGTCGGCAATGCTAAAATCACCGAAGTTGATGGTTCGGTTAGCTATGGTGACAAATTCGATCTCTCGGACAATTTTAAAGACGGATTTATCGAATCTCTGAAAGTTTTGGGTAAAGATAAAACCCGCCTTACCTCCCCCCGCGCCGAGCGGATTGACGGCAATATCATTCAGCTGGACAAGGCGACCTACACTGCCTGCGAACCATGTAAAGAGCACCCTGATCGCCCGCCTCTTTGGCAGGTGAAAGCAACACGTGTTATTCACAACAAGGCCGATCAAACAATTTACTTTGAAAATGCCACGCTGGAGGTTGCTGGAATTCCGGTTTTTTGGCTGCCGTTCTTAAGCGCACCAGACTCGACAGTTCACCGCAAGACTGGTTTTCTTGGACCTAAATTTATCAACAAATCGCATCTTGGTTTTGGAGTTGCGACGCCGTTTTTCTGGAATTTGGCTCCCAATTACGACCTGACCTTGACGCCGACATTTTTATCCCGCCAAGGGTTTCTGGGCGAAGTCGAATGGCGGCATCGTCTCGAGCATGGCAGTTACGATGTCCACGTTGCCGGCATATCGCCAATGAACCCGCAAGACTTCGCCGCACCGCCGTTTGGCCCGGGTAAAAAGACGTTTCGCGGCTCGTTTGAGACCACCGGCAATTTTCTGATCAATCCACAATGGAGTTTCGGATGGAATATTGCCGTCGCCACGGATAAATATTTCTATTCGGACTTCAAAGTCCCAAGCGAGACGTTGACCAGCAACTATTTCAAAGAGCTCACGTCAACTTTGTATTTGAACGGCCAAAGCCCGCGGGCATTTTTTGATCTGCGTGGCTATGCCTTTCAGGGCCTCTCAACAACAGACTATCAAAAGCAGCTGCCAATTGTTGCGCCTGTATGGGACTATCACAAGACCTTAGATCTGCCCAAAGAGCGTTTCGGGTTGTTGGCAGGTGAACTCGGGGTAACTTTCAATCTGACCAGCGTCTCGCGTGAGGCAGCTTCGTTTCAATCGACGGTAGCTGATCCGCTCACCCACGGACAATTAGTCGATACACTCAATAAGGTCTATGATGTTTGCAACAACACGGCAGTCACGCCCTCTGGCCCGAACTTATATTCGCCGAACAATTGCATTTTGCGTGGCACAGCGGGCAATTACACCCGTTTCTCTGCTGAGTTTGATTGGCGCAAGCAATTAATTGACCCAATCGGGGAAGTTTGGACGCCGTTTGTCTATGGTCGTGTTGACGCAGCTTGGCTTGGATTGACCAAGAGCGGCACTTACAATGATGTTCTAAATTCAAGCAACGTCGCTTTGACCAATGCTTCGCAGTCAAATTTCTTTTCCAAGTCAGAGTCTTTTGTTGGTCGGGCGTCTCCTGCCATAGGTGTGGAATACCGGTATCCGTTCGTGGCCAAAACCAGTTGGGCAACGCACATATTTGAGCCAATTGCACAAATCATTGCCCGACCGGGTGAGAAAAGTATCCGCTCCATGCCAAACGAAGATGCTCAAAGCTTGGTGTTCGACGATACAAACCTGTTCCAATGGAATAAGTTTTCAGGCTACGACCGCACCGAAGGCGGCGTTCGGTTGAACGCCGGTGTGCAATACACCATGCAATTTAACCGCGGTGGTTTTGCCAATGCCATGTTTGGGCAGTCATTCCAACTGGCTGGCAAAAACTCCTTCTCCTCATCCGATGTGGTCAATACAGGTGCTGATTCCGGCTTGGACAGCCGCAGATCGGACTATGTGAGCCGCATCGCGTTCAGCCCGAGTTCGCAAGTGTCTTTTATCGCAAAAGGCCGTTTCGATGAGCAGACCTTTGCTGTCAAGCGCTTAGACGTCATTAGCAATTTCACTTTTGGCGGCTTAACTTCAAGCATTGCATATGGCCGATACGCTCCACAACCCCAGATCGGTTTTACCAATTGGCGTGAAGGCCTGAGCGTTGCTTCAAAGTATAAATTGACTGATCGTTGGTGGGTGAGTGGCTCGGTTGTGTTTGATCTGGCGCGCTGGAAAGTTGTGCCAACTGCAACGCGCTTTTCTATCGCAGCGATGGGTGCAGGCTTTGGCTATTCGGATGAATGCACGACAATGAGCTTAAATTACACCAATGTTCTGGATCAAACTTCATCCTTGGCCGCCAGCCGCAACGTGCGCAACCAGACGATTATGTTCCAGCTGAATTTGCGCACGCTGGGGGATGCCGGGCTAAGTTCAAACGTGGGCAAGCCGTCCCAAGAATGAGCACGCCGCCTATTTCAGCACTTGAAAGTCTACCGCCGCTGCGGGAGGTTGTTCAGCGCTTCGAATTAGAACCTAAGCGGGCACTGGGGCAAAATTTTCTGTTTGATCTTAACCTTACGCGGCGAATTGCCCGTGCGGCAGGACCTCTCCACGGCGTTACGGTTGTCGAAATCGGACCGGGGCCTGGCGGCCTCACGCGCGCGCTGTTATTGGAGGGCGCACGGCAAGTCATTGCCGTGGAACGGGATGAGCGTTGTTTTCCTGCTTTGCAAGACATTGTGCAGGCTGCCGACGGGCATTTTACCGCTGTTGCGGGCGATGCACTCCAAACCAATCTTGAGGCTTTGGTGAAGGAGATTGAGGGCCCAAAACGAATTTGCGCCAATCTTCCCTACAATATCGGCACAGTTTTGCTCACTCAGTGGCTCGAGACGCACATATGGCCGCCATGGTTTGACCGCTTAACTTTGATGTTTCAACGTGAAGTGGCAGAAAGGATTGTCGCAACGCCGGACCAACGCGCCGACTATGGCCGCTTGGCTGTGCTGTGCAACTGGCGGTGTGAAACAAAGATTTTATTCGACGTGCCTCCATCGGCCTTCACGCCGCCGCCCAAAGTAATTTCTTCGGTGGTGCAGCTTATTCCACGTGCCACGCCCCTTCCCTGTAATGGCAGGCATTTGAGCCAAGTCACGCAATCTGCTTTTGGACAACGCCGGAAAATGTTGCGTCAGAGCTTAAAATCACTCGGTGTCGATGTGGCAGCGCTCCTCAATCAAGCACAAATCGAGCCGCAGAAGCGTGCCGAAGAAGTTGATGTTGAAGGATTTGTTCGCTTGACCAATGCTTTTTCAGCGATGCGGCCTTCAAGGGTTGCTCATGAGGTTTGATATGGATACGACGCAAAGACTGCTCCTTACACTAGAGCGCATAGCGCTTGCTCTTGAAAGCCGGGCGGGCAAATCCCCAACCGTGCCGGACTTTTCGCAGGCTGACGCATTTGTTTGGCACGCAAAAACGAACTCACTTGCACCCATTCAAAGTGTCAACCGCGTGGAGCTGTTCCTGCTGCATGGTATTGACCGTGTTCGGGATCTTTTGCTGGAAAATACCACTCGATTTGCCAATGCCTTGCCCGCAAATAATGCGCTTCTGTGGGGCGCGCGCGGAATGGGTAAATCATCCCTCGTGAAGGCGGCACATGCGGCCGTGAATATTGCCTTAGCACCAACAAGGCTGCCCGCGCTTAAACTAATTGAGATTCACCGCGAGGACATTGAGTCGCTTCCTGCTTTAATGGCGCAGTTACGGGACGCGCCCTTACGTTTCTTGGTGTTTTGTGACGATCTGTCTTTCGATGGGGATGATACGTCATATAAATCGCTCAAAGCGGTGCTGGAAGGTGGCATCGAGGGCCGCCCTGCCAATGTATTGTTTTATGCAACCTCAAATCGGCGGCACTTGCTGCCGCGCGATATGATGGACAATGAACGTGCCACAGCGATCAATCCGGGTGAGGCGGTGGAGGAAAAAGTATCGCTTTCAGATCGTTTCGGACTCTGGCTTGGGTTTCACAAATGCTCCCAAACGGAATATTTGGCGATGGTGCAAGGCTATTCTGATCATTTCCAGCTACGAATTGATCAAGATGCTCTTCAAACAGAAGCAATTGCATGGTCTGCAACGCGTGGTGCCCGCTCCGGGCGAACTGCATGGCAATTTGTACAAGATATTGCCGGAAAGTTGGGGCAGACAACAGACTAGCCAAACGCTAAATTTGTAGATTTTGAAAAGCGGCGAGGCCGTAACTTGAAAAGCGGCGAGGCCGTTCTTGGGACCCCGCCGCTTTCGCAGCGCATTTTTCGTGTCTCGCGTAAAATAGCGCTACG
>JAYTYD010000253.1:0-2581 GCA_043742625.1 Methylovirgula sp.
AAGAAACCATGCTGAACAGGCTCCAGCGTCAAGCAACGGCGCGCCGCGTTTGCCTTGCCAAAAACTCAAGCTTTTGCCTGTAGCCTCAAACACCTCCAACGCCCGCAAAATCCGTTGCGGATCAGACGGGCGCAACAGGGCTGCCATTTCCGGATCCAGCAATTTCAGCCAGCCATGCAGCGCGCTTACCGGTATACCTTCGGCCTCGGCCCGCACCTTTGCCCGCACGCTTTCCGGCACGGCTGGAATTTCCGATAGGCCTTGCGTTAGCGCTTTGAAATACATGCCGGTGCCGCCGACAAATATCGGCATTTTACCCTGCGCACGCACTGTTTTGAGCGCCGCAGCGGCATCTTCCAGCCACTTGCCCACCGAATAATTCACCGCGCCATCCACATGGCCAAACAACAGGTGCGGCACCTGCGCCGCCTCTTTCACGCTCGGGCGCGCTGATAAAATATGCAAATCCCCATAAACCTGCATCGAATCAGCGTTTATAATCACGCCATTCAGCTTTTTGGCACAAGAAATTGCCAAGGCGGACTTGCCGCTGGCGGTGGGGCCTGCAATGAGAAGAGCAGAAAATTGGTTTGGGGCAGAAACTTGCGTCACGTTACAAAAATCCATGAGGAACCTTTCATGCCAGATTTTGCATTTGTCGCAACCCTGATTGCGAATCCCAACGCCGCCAATCTTACGCAAGCTCTCCTTACGCGGGCGGCAGCGGCAACAGGCGGCGCGCCCTGGCTTAAAATTCTGCACGCAAACATCGCCGCTGATTTTTTTGTGTCAACGCGTGAGGAAGGCGAAAATATCCGCCGCGCCCTGCACGGCATACCAATAGATGTAATTGTTCAGCCTGTGGCCCACCGTCGGAAAAAGCTGTTTTTGGCTGATATGGATTCCACCATGATCGGGCAGGAGTGTATTGACGAATTGGCCGATTTGGTTGGCGTTAAGACGCGCGTCGCCGCCATCACGGAAAAGGCGATGCGCGGCGAAATCGCTTTTGAACCGGCCTTGCGCGAGCGGGTTGCCCTGTTGAAAGGCTTGCCAGCCAACGTGGTGGAGCGGGTGATAAAAGACCGCATCACGCTGACAGCGGGCGGGCGGGCGCTGGTGCAAACTATGCGCAAATTCGGGACTTATACCGCGCTGGTTTCAGGCGGCTTTACCGTGTTTACCGGCAAAATCGGCCCGATGATTGGATTTGATGAGCACCGCTCAAACTTACTTGAGCTTGATGGCACCGCATTTGCCGGCACCGTGGCAGAACCTATTCTGGGACAGGCTGCGAAGCTGGCAACCCTCATTGAACTGCGCACAAAGCTTCGGTTAAAACCGCAAGAAACAATGGCCGTTGGTGATGGTGCCAATGATTTGGCCATGCTTGGAGAGGCAGGGCTTGGCGTGGCGTTCTACGCAAAGCCAAAAGTGGCAGAAGCCGCCCATGCCCGCATCGATCATTCGGACCTCACAGCCCTGCTTTATGCGCAGGGCTATGAGAGCAAAGAGATTGTTAATTAAGATATTAATCCAGACTCAAAGTCACAAATTGCGACGACCCCTGCGGATCACTCACCAGCAGCAGCGCGTTTTTCTTGCCCTGCTTTTTCAAAGCGTCGATCTTTTTGGCAATATCAGCAGGCGTTTTGACCACTTCCTGCGCCACTTCCACAACCACATATCCGGCCTGAAGCCGTTTTTCAGCAGCAGTCGAACTCTGATTGATGTCGGTGATGACAACACCCTTCACATCGTCTTTGATCTGGTACTTCTGGCGTAATTCGTCAGAGAGCGGTGCAAGATCAAGACCGAGAACCGTCTTATTCGCGGCCTCCGGCTTGGCAACATCTTTGCTGTCACCGCTCGTGTCTTTGGCCATTTTCTCGCCGTCTTCAAGGCGGGCCAGCGTCACGTTCTTGGTCATTTCCTGACCCTTGCGCACGATGACCACTTCCACCACCGCACCAACTGCGGAGGAGGCCACCATCTTCGGCAAATCGGCTGAAGTTTTAATGTCCTTACCGTTAAACTTGATGATCACATCGCCTGCCAACAATCCGGCGGGCTTTGCCGGGCCGCGATCATCAACCGCTGCCACCAACGCGCCGCGTGCTGTGCCGAGGCCAAGGCTGTCAGCAATGGTTTCGTCAACATTTTGGATCTTGACACCAAGCCAGCCGCGACGGGTTTCGCGGAACTGTTTCAATTGCTCAATCACCGGCATGACGGTGGCTGAAGGCGTGGCAAAACCGATGCCGACCGAGCCGCCTGTGGGCGACAAAATCGCGGTGTTAATGCCGATGACTTCGCCGGACATGTTAAACAACGGGCCGCCCGAATTGCCCTTATTGATAGCGGCATCTGTCTGAATATAGTTGTCGTAAGGCCCGCTTTCGATGTTGCGGTTACGCGCTGACACGATGCCGGCGGTGACGGTGCCGCCAAGGCCAAACGGATTACCCACCGCCATCACCCAATCACCCACACGCATTTTTTCCGAATCGCCGAACTTGACCGCGGTGAGCGGCTTGTCTGGCTTGATCCGCAGCACAGCGACGTCCACCTTCGGGTCTGT
>JAYTYD010000254.1:0-6432 GCA_043742625.1 Methylovirgula sp.
AAGCTTGCTTTACCTGCGCCAGCGCCACCACAAAATCGGGGAAAGCCGAGACTTGTATGCCCGAAATCGGAAAGTTTTCCACAGCCCGCAAGGTGTGGATACCATAGTACACTTCGAGCGGCAATTCGCGCTCACCCAGTAGATCATGTTCAATGCGCATATTGTCCCCGTCAGCCGGTGCGGTATGAAGTTTCACGACCGCTGCAATCAAAATGCACATTTTTTCAGTTTTTGTGAGCGTGAATTGTGCACTTTACCTAAAACGACACTGTTGCGATGTTTCGTGTTTCATCGAACAGAGGTCCTCCGGAAGAATTATTCACCCTTCAAACCGCCAATTCACCTGTGTGGGTCGCATCATCACTAGTTTTTACGTCAAAAATAATTTTTTTCACTATTCGTCAAAATTGTGTCCATTGCTCATTGCAAATGCACAGAATTCCAGTCTAGCTTCCATTTAATGCTTGAGACATGTGATTTTCTGATCATGTCGATAAGCGAAACGAATAAGCAGGTTTGTTTTTCGGTCTTTGAGTGTGGAGAATTGCGCCAGCTTCTCAGTGCGAACAGTTAGAATTCGCCGGGAACAAGCGCGAAAACAGGGGGAGTGTAGCGGCGCATGGAAGTTTTCCTGCAGCAGCTGATCAACGGGCTGACGCTCGGTTCGATCTATGGCTTGATTGCTATCGGTTACACGATGGTGTTTGGTATTATCGGCATGGTTAACTTCGCCCACGGCGACGTTTTTATGCTGTCATCTTTCATCGGCCTGATTATCTATGTTGCCATCACGCAGCTGCTCGGACTGTCCAGCCCGATGCTGGCATTCCTGCTCGCACTGTTCGCCTCAATGGTACTGACTTCGTTGTGGAATTGGTCGATTGAGCGCGTCGCCTACCGGCCTCTGCGCGGTTCCTTCCGCCTTGCGCCGCTCATTTCCGCTATTGGGATGTCCATCTTTCTATCCAACTTTGTGCAGGTTGTTCAAGGGCCGCGCAGCAAGTCCATCAATGGCATTCTGAGCGGCAATTTCAACTTTGGGGCAGAGGGCGGTTTTGGCGTAAGTCTGCCATACTCCAGCATTGTGATCTTTTTCGTAACCGTGATCCTGTTGGTCATATTCTGGTATATTGTCCAGCGCACGCCTCTTGGCCGCGCTCAGCGTGCTTGCGAACAGGACCGTAAAATGGCGTCGCTGCTCGGCATCGATGTTGACGCCACCATCTCCATAACCTTTGTCATGGGTGCTGCTCTCGCCGCAGTGGCCGGTTGTCTTTATTTGCTCAAATACGGCTCGGTGAACTTTGCAGATGGCTTTCTGCCCGGTATTAAAGCCTTCACCGCCGCTGTTTTGGGCGGCATCGGGTCGCTTCCCGGCGCTGTGATCGGCGGCTTGCTGATCGGCCTCATCGAAGTTTTTTGGTCCTATTATATTTCCACTGATTACAAGGACGTGGCGGCATTCTCTATTCTTGCTGTGACGCTGATCTTCCTCCCCTCCGGCATTCTTGGCCGGCCAGAAGTCGAGAAGGTCTGAGCCGATGTCAAATCAAACTAAAACCGGCACCAGCTTTGACTGGGCATTTGCCATCAAAGAAGCCGCTTTTGCGGCAGTTATTACCGCCGGCCTCAGCTTTCCGATTCTGGCACTCAAAACAGATATGGATATTTCGAACAAGCTGATCTTGAATCAGCGTTGGTCATGGCTGTTTGTTGCCGCTGCATTGGTATTTGTCGGGCGTTTGGCAGTTCTGGCCTACGCTGCCCGCCCAAAGGCGGACAAAGTTGCCTCCATAGCCCCGCAGAGTGATAGCTCAAAATTCATCTCGAAGTGGATTGGCGCGGTTGGCCTCGTCGCCCTTTTCCTGTTTCCGCTCGTGGTGGTTTCAGCTTTGGGCGGCCAGGGCGCCCTAAAATGGATCAACAATTACGGCGTCCAGATCATGATTTATATTATGCTCGGCTGGGGCTTGAATATTGTGGTCGGCCTCGCCGGACTGCTTGATCTTGGCTATGTCGCCTTTTACGCGGTGGGCGCCTATGCCTATGCCCTGCTCTCAACCCATTACGGCTGGTCATTCTGGATATGCTTGCCACTGGCGGGTCTTTTGGCCGCGACATGGGGCGTAATTCTCGGCTTTCCCGTGCTACGCTTGCGGGGCGATTACCTCGCCATTGTCACGCTGGCCTTTGGTGAAATCATCCGCATTATTTTGATCAACTGGGTCGATTTTTCCGGCGGCTACGCGGGTGTAAGTTCCATCCCGCGCATCACCTTTTTCGGCCTGCCCTTCAACGACAACGACGGCAGTTTTTCAAGCTTCTTTGGTCTCACATACAGCCCTATCCACCGCACCATGTTTTTGTTTTACCTCATTCTGTGCATGGCGCTGCTGACCAATTACTTCTCTATGCGTTTGCGCCGTCTGCCGGTGGGCCGCGCTTGGGAAGCTCTGCGCGAGGATGAGATCGCGTGCCGCTCTCTTGGCATCAATACCACCAGCACCAAGCTGACCGCCTTCGCCTTAGGCGCGATGTTTGCCGGTTTTGCCGGCTCGTTTTTCGCGGTGCGGCAGGGGTTCGTCAGTCCTGAAAGTTTCACCTTCCTCGAGTCCGCCACCATCCTTGCCATCGTGGTTTTAGGCGGCATGGGGTCCCAAATCGGCGTTGCCATTGCTGCTGTTGTGCTCGTCGGCGGCACAGAGTTGCTGCGTGAGCTGGAATGGACAAAACAAATTTTTGGTCAGGATTTCGATCCTGCTCAGTATCGCAGCCTCATTTTTGGTGCGGCGATGGTAATCATGATGATTTGGAAACCGCGCGGTATCGTTTCCACGCGCGAACCAAGCATTTTCTTAAAGGAAAAGAAATCCGTGTCAGGCGATTTAGTCGGTGAGGGTCACGGCTGATGTTGAGCGTGTCCAATCCTCTCCTCGTGGTTGAGCATTTGACCATGCGCTTTGGCGGCCTTGTCGCCGTCAATGATCTCTCCTTCGCTGTTGGTCGCGGCGACATCACTGCGCTCATCGGCCCCAACGGTGCCGGTAAAACCACGGTTTTCAACTGTGTCACCGGTTTTTATAAGCCGACCGAAGGCCGCCTTGCCCTCGCCCGCTCCGGTATTGCCGCAGCAGACGATGTAACAGCGCTCACACAGTCTGGCGCGCAACATAAGCAGATGCCTTCGGGTGATATTTATCTGCTGGAGCGCATGCCTGATTTCCGCATAGCGCATAAAGCGAAAGTCGCGCGCACATTCCAAAACATCCGCTTGTTTCAAGGGATGACTGTTCTGGAAAATCTCATCATCGCCCAGCATAACCCGTTGATGGCGGCATCAGGCTTTTCTATTTTGGGTGTGCTCGGCATTGGCGGTTATCAAGCCAGCGAGCGGCAGGCTGTTGAAAAGGCCAAGGCGTGGCTGGAGCGCATCAACTTGATTGACCGCGCCGATGATCCTGCGGGTGAACTGCCATATGGCGCGCAGCGTCGTCTGGAAATTGCCCGCGCCATGTGCACGGACCCGGTTTTGTTATGTCTTGACGAGCCCGCTGCAGGATTAAACCCGAAGGAGTCGCTGGAATTAAATACGCTGCTTCGCTCCATTCGGGCTGATCTCTCAACATCTGTACTGTTGATTGAGCATGACATGTCGGTGGTGATGAAAATTTCAGATCATGTCGTTGTGCTTGACTACGGCACCAAAATTGCCGACGGCACCCCGAACGAAGTGCGCAATGACCCAAAAGTTATCGCGGCCTATCTTGGTGTGGACGATGGCGATGATACGAACCCGGCGCACGGAGGGGCAAAATGATGGCTCAGCCTCTTCTCACTATTCGCGGCGTTCAAACTTTCTACGGCAAAATTCAGGCGCTCAAGGGCGTTGATGTTGACGTCAATCAAGGTGAAATTGTTACCATGATTGGTGCCAATGGTGCAGGCAAATCCACCTTGATGATGACGGTTTTTGGCGCGCCCCGCGCCCGCACCGGCACCATAACATTTGACGGTAAAGACATTACCCAGATGCCGAGCCACATGATTGCACGCATGTCGATTGCGCAGTCTCCCGAAGGCAGGCGCATTTTCGGGCGCATGACTGTTTACGAAAATCTCCAGATGGGCGCGTCAATCAATAATTTTGCCACGTTCAATGAAGACTTAGAAAAAATGTACACCCTGTTCCCGCGTTTAAAAGAGCGCGCGCCGCAGCGCGGTGGTACGCTTTCGGGCGGAGAGCAGCAAATGCTGGCAATTGCCCGCGCCTTGATGAGCCGTCCGCGGTTGCTGATGTTGGATGAGCCGTCTCTCGGTCTTGCGCCTCTTATTGTGAAGCAGATTTTCGACGCCATCCGTGATCTCAATAAAAAAGAAGGGTTGACGGTGTTTCTTGTGGAACAAAACGCTTTCCACGCTCTGAAACTGGCCCACCGGGGCTATGTTATGGTGAATGGTATGATAACCATGTCCGGCACCGGGCAAGAGCTGTTGTCCCGGCCGGAAGTGCGCGCCGCCTATCTTGAAGGAGGCCATTGATGTTTGACTTTTTCTCGTCCGGCGCGGCGGACACGCCAACATTTAACACTGTGGTCAATGTGGTGGTGTTTGTCATCGGTCTGGTTATGGCCTTTGCATCAGGCCGCGCCATTGCCCAAACTTGGCGTCCGTTCTCCAGTGTTTTGGTTTACGCTGTAATTCTGACGGCCGCCGAGCGCTTTTTGCATTTTGCACTGTCAGGGCAGCAGCTGCTTTCGCCCGGGTTTTCCGTGATGTCGCTTGTAGCAATCGTCACAGTGGCGGCGCTGGGGTATCGCCGCATGCGGGTTGTGCAGATGACAACGCAATATTCATGGCTCATGGATGCGGCAGGCGCGTTTGGCTGGAAGGCGAAAACGTGAAACATGCGGTCAACGTGCCTCTTTTAACACCATAATGCTGCGCAAAGACACTTGAATGCTGCGCAAAGAGACTTGCTTTTCAGCCTAAATCATACAAGTTTAGGTAAGAACCAATCCAAATTCATGTTTGAATCCGAAGAGTTAGAACTCCGGCTTTGAAATAAAGCATGAATATTAGCCTTTCGGCTAGGTGCACAGTGCGCCTGTCCGTTTTCAGGTGACTTGACCACTAAAAAGCGCTTAAGCTGCGCTCAAGGTGGGGGTTATCTGCCGTCTCGGGTCCGGTCCGGCCCGATATTCTTAGGGAGAATACATATGAAAAAAATCTGGTTGTCTGGCCTCGTTCTTGCAGCGGGCTTGGCCTTCTCTGGCGCCGCAAGCGCCCAAATTAAGCTTGCTGTTGCTGGCCCGATCACGGGTCCAAATGCTGCATTCGGTGCACAGCTCGTAAATGGCACAAACCAAGCGGCAGAAGACATCAATGCCGCAGGCGGCATTCTCGGCCAGAAAATCATTGTGTCTCAGGGCGACGACGTATCTGATCCAAAGCAAGGCGTTTCGGTTGCTAACAAATTTGTTGGCGATGGCGTAAAGCTGGTTATCGGCCACTTTAACTCTGGCGTAACCATTCCTGCATCCGAAGTCTATGCAGAAAACGGCATTCTCTTCATCACACCTGCGGCGACAAACCCGAAAGTGACAGAACGCGGCCTCTGGGACGCTTTCCGCACTTGCGGTCGTGATGACCAGCAGGGCCGCCTCTGGGCAGACTACGCAAAGGGCCCGTTAAAGGGCAAAAAAATCGCAATCGTCCATGACAAGACAACTTATGGTCAGGGTTTGGCTGACGCAGCCAAGGGTTATATGACCGCTGATGGCATCAAGGAAGTTCTTTATGAAGGCGTAAATGCCGGTGAAAAAGACTATTCCGCCATCGTTTCGAAGATCAAAGCTTCGGGCGCGGAATATGTGATGTGGGGCGGCTTGCACACAGAAGGCGGTTTGATTATCCGCCAAATGCGCGATCAGGGCGTTAAGGCCGTGATGATCTCCGGCGACGGTATCACTGATAACGAATTTGCTTCCATCGGCGGCGACGGCGTTGAAGGCACTTTGATGTCGTTTGGTCCAGAGCCACGTAACAACCCGAATGCAAAGGCTGTTATCGAAGCGTTTAAAAAGAAAAACTTCGATCCACAAGGCTATACTCTGTATTCCTATGCCGGTGTTCAGATTATGAAGCAGGCTGCTGAAAAGGCAAACTCGCTCGACACCAAAAAGATGGCTGAAGTGATGCACTCCGGCATGGTGTTCAAGACAGTCATCGGCGACATTTCCTACGACAAGAAGGGCGACCGCACCAACGTCGATTACGTCTGGTACGTTTGGAAAAAGGGCGCTGACGGCAAAATCACTTACGTCGAACAGAAGTAAGTTTTTTAAACTGATGAGAAGGGCTCGCCTCGGCGGGCCCTTTTTTGTTGTCTTACGTCGCCCACGCCTTATAAACCCAATACATCAACCTTCCGTG
>JAYTYD010000255.1:0-7309 GCA_043742625.1 Methylovirgula sp.
GATGCGGGCACCTGTCAGCAATTGGCGGCCTATGCCAACTTGGTTGATGTGAGTGTTTTCGAAGTTAATTTTGACTTGGCGCGTTCCGGACGGTTCGGGGCAAAGGTGAGCGGACAGGTGAGAGCGTCCGTTACGCAAACGTGTGTCGTCAGTTTGGAGCCGTTTGCAGCTAGAGTTCAGGAGAGTTTTGAGGTTCGATTCCAGCCGGAGGCATTACACCGGCCAAACAGTTCAAGAAAACCGCACCAGTTAGATGTAGATTTAGAAGAGCAGGTTTTGCAGGTTGCATTTGATGGGGATGATCCACCGGAGCTAATGCACGACGGCAAAATTGATTTGGGTGCCATTGCAACCGAGTATTTTGTGCTTGGCTTAAATCCTTATCCGCGCAAGCCGGATGCTGATTTGAATTCGGTTGCAAGCGGGATAACATTCCTTGAGATTGGCGCTGGTCCGCTGCCGGCTGAAGCAAATTCGCCTTTTTCGGGACTTGCCGCGCTTAAAGACACGAAAAAATCCTGATAAACCCGCTTTCGATGATTGCGATTCGTCTGCGAGGCGTTATTGTCCGGCGAGGGTTTTACGGCCTTAATCCTGCCCTCAAAAACGGCAGTGATCTGCGCTGACTGGTGAATGATTGGGCTTTATTTTATGGCGTTGGCGGCGGGTAATTTGAAGGTGCGAATCGCGATAGATGCGATGGGCGGGGATTTCGGACCAAAAGTGGTCATCCCCGGGGCTGCGCTGGCGCTTGTGCGGCGGCCTGATACGTCTTTCATTTTTTTTGGAAAAAAAGAACAGATTGAACCTGTTTTGGCGGCGCATCCAGCGTTGAAAGCAGCTTCGCGCGTCGAGCATAGCGATGTTGAAATCGCAATGACGGACAAGCCAAGCCAAGCTCTGCGTGCAGGGCGTAAGGTTTCATCAATGTGGATGGCGCTGGAAGCGGTAAAAACCGGGGAAGCTGACGCGGCTATTTCGGCTGGAAACACCGGCGCGCTGATGGCGATGTCAAAATTCTGTTTAAGGACCATGCCCGGCGTTGACCGACCGGCAATTGCAGCGATGTGGCCGACCACGCGCGGCGAAAGCATCGTGCTCGATGTTGGTGCGACGATTGGAGCTGATGCCCAGCATCTGGTGGATTTGGCTATTATGGGCGCCGCCATGGCGCAAATCGTATTTGATTTACCGCGCCCTTCGGTCGGCTTGCTTAACGTGGGCGTCGAGGAAATTAAAGGCTTGGAAGAGATCAAGGCCGCCGGGCGGATATTGCGGGAGAGCAATATCGGAAATCTTGCCTATCACGGCTTTGTTGAAGGCGACGATATTGGTCGGGGCACAGTTGATGTGGTCGTTACAGAAGGATATACTGGAAATATCGCCCTGAAGACCGCTGAGGGCACCGCCCGCCAAGTTGCGCAGTATTTGCGTGAGGCAATGAGCAGCAGCCTAATGGCAAAGCTAGGTTATTTTTTGGCGCGCGGAGCTTTTAGCGCGATTCGCGATAAAATGGATCCCCGCAAGGTCAATGGCGGCGTGTTTTTGGGCTTGGATGGCGTCGTTATAAAGAGCCACGGCGGCACGGATGCTATCGGTTACGCCGGTGCAATTGAAGTGGGCTATGAAATGGTAAAGCACGAGCTGTTGGGTAAAATCCATCATTCTCTTGCCCAAGCCCATGAAGAAAGGCTACAGAGCGCAGCGGATGTTTCATTGCCTCTTGCTGTTGACTGATCGGACTTTCACGTGAGCCAATTTAAATTTGCAAATCATCCTGCTTTGCGCTCAGTGGTGCTTGGCGTTGGCTCTGCTCTGCCCGAACGGCTAGTAACCAATTCGGATTTGGAAAAGCAGATTGACACAAGCGATGACTGGATTGTTCAGCGCACCGGAATTCGGCAACGTTATATTGCCGGTGTTGGCGAAACAACTTCCACTTTAGCGACGAAGGCAGCGTTGGCAGCCCTTGCGGACGCCGAGTTGGAAGCCAAAGACATTGATTTGATAATCGTGGCAACGTCGACGCCTGATTACACTTTTCCAGCGACGGCAACGATGGTTCAGTCCGCATTGGGGATAACGCGAGGCGTCGCATTTGATGTTCAGGCGGTTTGCTCCGGGTTTGTTTTTGGTGTGGCCACTGCGGATAAATATTTGACCTCGGGCTCCCACAAGTGCGCGCTGGTCATCGGCGCCGAAACCTTCTCGCGAATTGTAGACTGGAATGACCGAACTACATGCGTCCTATTTGGAGATGGTGCCGGAGCTATGGTTTTGCAGGCTCAAGAGGTCACCGGGACTGCCAACGAGCGTGGCATCATGACGTCACATTTGCGGTCTGATGGCCGGCACAGGGCGAAGCTTTTCGTTGACGGCGGACCTTCGACCACGCAAACAGTCGGTCACCTTCGCATGGAAGGGCGGGAGGTTTTCCGTCATGCTGTCGGCATGGTGACAGATGTCATTATGGATGCCTTTACTGCAACCGGCACAACGGCGCAGGATCTTGATTGGTTTGTCCCGCACCAGGCGAATCGCCGGATTATTGATGCTTCAGCCGACAAGCTTTCAATAGCTCCGGAAAAGGTTGTGACGACTGTCCAATTGCATGGCAACACCTCCGCAGCATCGATTCCGCTGGCGCTGAGCGTTGCCAAATCAGACGGTCGCATTAAGCAGGGCCAGCTGGTCATGATTGAAGCCATGGGTGGCGGCTTTACTTGGGGCAGTGCTTTAATTCGCTGGTGATTTAACCCGAATTGGTAAGTTTGTGAGACAAGACACTTCCATTTAATTGAAAAGACACATAAAAGTCGTGTTCGGTTAAAGTTTTAGAATGTCTGTGTTCAGTGTAATTATAATTTGGAGAGATAAGTATGGCGAAGGCAGCTCAAGTGGCAAAGACAGTCACGCGCGCCGATTTGGCCGAGGCGGTGTATCAACGTGTAGGGCTTTCGCGAACCGAATCCGCAGAGCTGGTGGAAACTGTCCTTGCTGAGATTTCTGAGGTTTTGGTAAGCGGCGAAAATGTGAAATTATCGTCGTTCGGATCTTTTTTGGTTCGGTCTAAATCCGAGCGCATTGGGCGCAATCCAAAAACTGGCGTTGAAGTTCCGATTACCCCGCGTCGCGTGATGGTTTTTAAACCATCGAATATTATGAAGTCCCGCGTTAACGGCAATAACGTGGCGGACGAGGCGGAGTAATTTTGACTATCTGACGGGATGAGCCGGAATGATGATGGAAAAAAGCCCAGACGCATTTAGGACCATCAGCGAGGTTGGGACGGACCTAGAACTTCCGCAGCACGTACTGAGGTTTTGGGAAACGCGCTTTACTCAAATCCGTCCTCTCAAGCGCAGCGGTGGCAGGCGCTATTACCGCCCCGATGACATTGAACTGCTCAAGACTATCCGTCAGCTACTTTACGGGCAGGGTTACACCATCAAGGGTGTGCAACGGATGTTGAAAGAGCGGGGTGCCAAGGTGCTCGTTGCGCAGGTTCTTGCGGGTCATTTGCCCCAAAATAGCGTGCCTGAACAAACTGCATTAGACGACAATATGAGTGCTGATGCAGTTGACGCGTCGGATATAACGGTCAAAGCCGCTGCTTTTAGTACTGAAGATATTCATCGCCTTAAAGCTGCCCTCTTTGAGATGAACGAGGGTATCAGGCTTTTAGGCGATGCCCTAGGCGCGCAAGAATAAACCGCTAAATGATCAGCTTGGCGTTGCGCAATGACGAAGGCTTGTCTATAAGCGCAAGCAGTCGGAGTGTAGCGCAGCCCGGTTAGCGCACTAGTCTGGGGGACTAGGGGTCGTGGGTTCGAATCCCGCCACTCCGACCATTTTACGCTTCTCGTAAATATGCACTTCCGGAGGGATGCGACCGTGAGCCACACAGTTTTGCCTAAGCTAACTTCTGAAGAAATTGCGATGTCGCTGACATTGGAACTTCGTTACTGGCGTTTTGTCGATGGACACCTCACACGGACTTTCAAGACTTATGGGTGGAAGGGAAGCCTGATGGTTACCAACACTATCGGGCACTTGGCAGAGGCTGCTTGGCACCACCCAGACTTGAGCGTGTGCTACTCCAACGTGTCGGTGCGGCTACAGAGCCATGATGCTGGCGGGATAACACGCCGCGACATTGACCTTGCCCGTATGATTGAGCAGGTTGTCTGTTGGCAACCTGCAAAAACCGGATCATCGCTTGAAGGCACTCCGCAAACTTCGGATGCCGGCTACATCAAATATGATTGAAATTGGCATCGGCTTCGGCAGTAATATCGGGGATAAAACTGCCCAGATATTTAAGGCCGTAAACCTGTTGAATGTTACCGGGCACGTGCACAATTTGCGCCTTTCTTCGCTTTACCGTACAGCCCCGTGGGGAAATATTAATCAGGACTGGTTCGTGAATGCCTGCGCGATTGCGCAGACCGATCTGAGCCCCGAGAGCCTGTTATACCAGGTGCAACGCGTAGAACTCGAAATGGGGCGCCAGCGCATCGTGCACTGGGGACCACGAAATATCGACATCGACATTTTGTATTATGGCGACGCACGCGTCGCAACGCCAAATCTGACTTTGCCGCACGTGGAGCTTCTTAACCGCGCCTTTGTATTGGTTCCGTTGCTGGAATTGAAACCAGACCTTTTGGTAGGCGGCCAGCCGTTGAAAGATGCCCTCAAAAAGCTTGCGGATGTCGATGTTGTGCACCTTCCTTAGTCGGCCAGAGCGAAAGCGACGTAGGCCTCGCGCAAAGCATTCGAATGTGGCCCCGGTTTGCCAGAGCCGACGGGTCTGTCATTGATGGAAACAACGGGCATAACAAAATTTGTCGCAGCCGTAATGAAAGCTTCGTCTGCGGCATAAGCTTCGGACAACGTAAAGGCGCGCTGTATAAGCTTCAACTTGTGTGATCTGGCTAACTGCAACAGAGCCATACGCGTAACGCCCGATAAAACAGCATTCGACAGTGGTTTGGTGATAATTTCATCATTTTTAATGATGTAGGCGGAGGAAGCGCTGCCTTCGGTTATTTTTCCGGCGCGCACCATCCAAGCTTCCTGCGCGCCAACCTTGGCGGCTTCCTGTTTCGCAATAACCTGCGCCAAGAGAGACACACTTTTGATGTCGCAGCGCTTCCAGCGTAAATCCGGTGTGGTTACCACTTTGATGCCGGTTTTTGCCCGAGGATTGTCGATGACAGGTTTCGACTGCGTGAACATTATGAGGCTGGCGTGGATTTGAGCTGGAAAGCCAAAGTCCCGCTCAGCCGACCCTCGCGTAATTTGCAGGTAAACCAACCCTTCTTCAAGTTTATTAGCTGCGATAATATCCTGATGCAGCTGCAACAGCCGCCCGGCGGATACCGGGGCGGGCAGAGCAATGGCATTTAATGACCGGAAAAGTCGGGCGGCGTGGTTGTCATAATCAACCAGATGCCCGCCAACCACTGCGGTAACCTCATAAATACCATCGCCAAATAGAAATCCGCGATCCTGAATTGATATTGTGGCCTGATCCAGCGGGATCATTGCTCCGTTTACATATGCAATTCTTGCCACACATCTCTCCCGCTTGCGGGGCTATTTTGCTTTGTCACGCAGATTTTTTACAGTTTAGTGTTCTGCCTGAGCCACTTGGGCGGCACCTTTCAAGCCGGAATAACTTGAACCGATGCCGTTAAAAAACGCGTTTAGACTCACTGCAACAATCGATGCCAATATAATGCCAGAATCGAGCAGCGGCTTCAAACTCAAAGGGAAGTTTTTGAAGAACCCCGGCGCAATGAGCGTCAGCATGCCAAAGCCAACGGATATGGCGACGATAAGCAAATTATTGCGATTGGTTTTGAAATCGACATTGCTCAAAATACGGATACCTGTGGCTGCGACCATTCCGAACATAACGATACCGGCGCCACCAAGCACTTCAACCGGCACAGACCCAACCAAAGCTGCCAATTTCGGGATAAATCCTAACGCTATCAGTATAAAACCCGCTGCGACCGCGACAAAGCGCGAATGGATGCCGGTAACACCGACCAGACCAACATTTTGTGAAAAGCTCGTGTACGGAAAAGTATTGAATAAACCGCCGACAATGGTGCCAATACCATCTGCGCGCAGGCCGCGCGTGAGATCATCTTGATGAATGGGCTTTCCGACCATCTCACCCAGAGCGAGGAACATGCCGGTAGATTCGATCATGACAACAATCATGACGATGCACATGGTAAGAATTGGAATTATTTCGAAGATAGGCATACCAAATTGTAGTGGCAAAACCACGCCGAACAAAGGCGCACTTGCGACGGCTGCGAAGCTCATTTTGCCCATGAGGCTCGCGATAAGCGCGCCGATGACGATTCCAGATAAGACCGCAATGTTTTTGACAAAGCCGCTCGTGTATTTTGTGATTGCGAGGATGACTAATAAAACGGTGAAGGCTATGGCCAAGCCATCAAGCGCGTCCCGATTTGGATTTGGTGCCATCTTCATTGCGCCATCAATACTTTGCAACGTTACCAATGGGCCTTCGGCCCAACCGACGCCAATGCGCATAAGCGAAATGCCAATAACCGTGATAATTGTTCCAGTGACCACAGGAGGAAAAAATCTGATAAGCCGACTCATGAATGGCGCAACTAAAAAGCCAAACAGTCCTGCTGTGATAACAGCGCCGTAAATGGTCAAAAGCGCATTGACGGGGATAAACGCCGCACCGCCAGCCTCTTTGGCACTTGAAATTATAGCCATCATCGGGGCTACAGACGCAAACGTGACGCCCATCATTACCGGCATGCGAATTCCAATGAACCCAAACCCGAAAGCTTGAATTAAAGTTGCGAGTCCGCACGCCAGGAGATCAGCATTGATCAGCAAGGATCTTTGTTCAGGGTTGAGCCCGAGAGCGCCTGCTATTATGAGCGGAACTGCGACCGCCCCTGCATACATGACCAACACATGTTGAATTCCAAGTGCGAAAAGCTTGCCTACAGGCAAAACCTCATCGACGCGCGCGGGTGTTTGTTCACTCATTTTGTATTTCCCCCAAGTTAAATTGCCAAAAGTCGCCGTTCCTTTTTGGGGAACTTAAAATTGAACTTGTTACTGTTCCAACGTGAAAAGCTATGCTGACTGCGATCGTTTTGCGCAACCTAGTCAGATTTCACGCCAAATATCAGTGCGTTTGCAAGAATTTGTCGCTCCTCGGGTGTAATTTCGGTCAAGTTTCCGGGTGGCATAGCGTGTGACAGCCCTGCCTGGAGTCCAATTTCACGGATGTGAAGCG
>JAYTYD010000256.1:0-1400 GCA_043742625.1 Methylovirgula sp.
TCGGTGACAAAGTGGAATGGGAAAACCGCGATGATATTCCCCATACCGTCACTGAAAAAAATCGCACCGAGTTCTTCTCGGAGGCCCTCGACACCGGCAATAAATTTAGCTTTACCTTCACAAAAGTTGGAGAATTCAGCTATTTTTGTTCATTACACCCTCATATGCAAGGCAAAGTGATTGTGATTAAGTAGTTGCTGGAGACATTTAAAAATTGACGAGCGAGCACACCCGCCAGCGCTTCAGCGAGATTGTTCTGCCACATCTGGATGCAGCACTGACACTGGCGCGCTGGCTCACCGGCTCGCGCGCCGATGCAGAAGATATCACGCAGGAGGCGTGCATTCGAGCATTGCAGGCAGTTGATGCGTTTCGCGGTGGCTCTTCGCGGGCATGGTTGCTGGTCATTGTGCGCCGTTGCGCCTTCACTTGGCTACGCAAAAACCGTCCAAAAGAGTTATTGCTGACCGATGATCCTGCCCGGTTTGAGACGCTGGAAGCCAACCAATATGGCAGCCAAAGTCCCGAAACTTCCCTGATGGAGAACTTGGATCAAAATTCCGTCCATAAAGCCATCGCAAACCTGCCAACCCTATTCCGCGAAATCATCATTCTGCGGGACATCAACGGCCTGAGTTACCACGAGATTAGCCAAGTGCTGGACGTCCCGGCGGGGACCGTCATGTCCCGTCTTGCCCGCGCCCGCGCCCAACTGTTGGCGGCTCTAAAGGACATACTGCAATGACTGAAGACGACCTGATGCTGCTCAATGCCCTTGCTGATGGCGAGCTTGATCCGGCGGCAGCTCTGACGCTCGAGCGGCGGATGGGGAATGATCCGGAGCTGGCGGCATATTATCAAAAGATCCGGAAACTGTCGCTCACTATCGGCTTGGCACCCGAGCACGCCACGCCCCTGTTTTTGAAACGGATTCGAGCCGTGGCGAGTCCGCCAAAACTACAAAATGCCAACTGGAAGGCGGTGGCAATGGCGGCCTGCGTTTCAGCGCTGCTGGCGGCTGGCACAACTTGGATGGTGCTCCGCCCCATATCAGCAGATGAGGCAGCAGCGAGCGTGCTGTCGGCTCATATTCGCGGCCTTGCCACCCCGCAACCCTATGATATCGCTTCCAATGACCGCCACAATGTCAAACCTTGGTTTGACGGCCGCCTTGCCTTTTCGCCACTGGTGGTTGATCTTAGCATTCAAGGATTTCCGCTAGCCGGTGGGCGGGTGGATGCAGTGAACGGACAATTGGCCGCGACCCTGGTTTATCATTATCAACAGCATATTATTACCTTGACGCAGGCCCGCACGGCGGCGCTTTCGGCACCCTCCACCACTGCGGGCGAGCAGAGTCGTGATGGCTATGTGATCATGCGGTTTCAGCACGGCGACCT
>JAYTYD010000257.1:0-5122 GCA_043742625.1 Methylovirgula sp.
ACCGAGAGCTTATAGGCAGGTTTTCCGTCCTTGACCGGTGCAGCTTTATTGATCTGCTCGCGTAAGACCAGAAGCGCGTCAAGATCACAGTCCACGGTAAGATAGAAATGCGGGATTGTTGACTTGGCTTCTGACAGGCGGCGCGCGATGGTTTTACGCATTCCGCTGTGCGGCACCTCTTCAAAGCTACCGGGAGCAAATAGATTTTTTGTCTGCTCATCGGACGCGCCCGCTTGTGCGGCGGGTTTTGGAGCCGGAGCTGCCGAAGGAGCCGCAGTTGACACAGGTGCCGCTTTTGCGCCGCCGCACGAAATGGCTGCCTTCACATCCTTTTCGACGATGCGGCCATGCGGGCCGGAGCCGACGATCTTGGCAAGATCAAGACCAGCCTCTTTGGCTTGGCGCTTGGCAAGCGGCGAAGCAAACACGCGCTCTGTGTTCCCAACGGGCGCTGCAGGAGTGGAGACGGGCGCTGCAGGAGTGGCTACGGTAGCTATTATAGGAGTGGCACTGGCAGCAACAGGTGCAACTGCTGAGGGAGCGGCAGCTACCGGAACTGCTGCGGTCTTTGGTGCCGGAGCGGAAGTCACATCTTCGCCTTCTTGGGCGATGATGGCGATAAGATCGTTTACCGGCACATCATTTGTCCCGGCAGGGACAACGATTTTGGCAAGTATTCCTTCGTCGATAGCCTCGACTTCCATCGTGGCTTTGTCGGTTTCGATCTCGGCAAGAATATCACCCGACTTGATCTTATCGCCTTCTTTTTTCAGCCACTTGGCCAGATTGCCCTTTTCCATCGTCGGCGAAAGGGCGGGCATCAAAACATTAATAGCCATGGTCAGCCTCCCTTTTAGCGATAACAAACGGCTTTCGCCGCAGCGACAACATCGGCAACCGTAGGCAGCGCCAGTTTTTCGAGGTTGGCGGCATAAGGCATGGGCACATCTTTACCCGTGACGCGCATCACCGGCGCATCGAGGTAATCGAAAGCGCGCTCCATGATCACCGCCATGATTTCCGCACCAATGCCGGATTGTGGCCAACCCTCTTCAACCGTAACACAGCGGCCGGTCTTCATGACCGAAGCAATGATGGTATCCTTATCCATCGGGCGAATTGTGCGCAGGTCGATGACCTCGGCTTCAATGCCTTCCTTTGCGAGCTCTGCCGCAGCTTTGAGCGCATAAGTCATGCCAATGGCAAACGAGACCAGCGTGACATCTTTGCCGACGCGGGCAACCTTCGCCTTGCCGATCGGCACAAGTATGTCATCTCCGACCGGGACATCAAACTGCTGGCCATATAGGATTTCATTTTCCAAGAAGATGATCGGATTGGGGTCACGAATGGCAGACTTGAGCAGCCCTTTAAAATCGGCGGCCGTGTGTGGCGCAACCACTTTTAGACCCGGCACATTGGAATACCAAGCGGAATAGTCCTGGCTATGTTGCGCCCCCACGCGTGATGCCGCGCCATTCGGTCCGCGAAACACAATTGACGCTCCCATCTGCCCGCCCGACATGTAGAGCGTCTTAGCGGCAGAATTGATGATGTGGTCAATGCCTTGCATAGCAAAGTTCCAGGTCATGAACTCGACAATCGGACGAAGTCCTATCATGGCAGCGCCAACGGCTATACCCGCAAAGCCATGCTCGGTGATGGGGGTATCAATTACACGTCTGGCACCAAATTCTTGCAGAAGGCCCTGAGTAACTTTGTACGCACCCTGATATTCAGCCACTTCTTCGCCCATGATGAAAACGTCGCCATCGCGGCGCATTTCCTCCGCCATTGCGTCGCGCAGAGCTTCGCGCACTGTTATAGTCACAAATGTTGTGCCTGCAGGATATTCGCCGGACGCATCGTGTGCGATGGGGGCAGCTGTTGGCTCGGATTTGGCCGTTTCGGATTTGGCTGGAGTCGTCTCCAGGGAGGGCACGGCGGCTGTAACAGTTGCGGCAGCGGCGGGCGCGGGCGATGCAGTTTCGCCCTCCGCTGTGATGATCGCTATAGGTGTATTTACAGCAACGTTATCCGTCCCGTCGGCAATCAGAATTTTTGACAATATGCCTTCATCAATGGCTTCGATTTCCATCGTTGCCTTATCTGTTTCAATCTCGGCGAGGATGTCGCCGGATTTAACAGTGTCACCTTCTTTTTTGAGCCATTTGGCCAGTTTGCCCTGCTCCATAGTCGGGGAGAGTGCCGGCATTAGAATATTGATAGCCATGTGATTTTCTCCCGAAACTTAAAGCAAAATGTCAGTGTAGAGCTCAGAAGCGTCCGGCTCCGGATCATGGCTGGCAAATTCTGCCGCTTCGGCAACAATTGAGCGCACAGACGCGTCAATTCTCTTCAAATCGTCCTCTGTTGCAGCTTTGGAGGCGAGCAATCGCAGCCGCACCTGTTCAATCGGATCACGCTCCTCGCGCATTTTCTGGACTTCGTCCTTAGAGCGGTATTTGGCAGGATCAGACATGGAGTGACCCCGATAGCGATAGGTTTCCATCTCCAAAATAATCGGGCCGTTGCCATCCCGGCACCATTTGATGGCGCGTGCGGCGGCGTCACGCACCGAGCGCACATCCATACCGTCAACTTTCTCTCCGGGAATATTAAAAGACAGGCCGCGCTTGGAGAAGTCGCCCTGCGCCGAAGAGCGCTGAACCGAGGTTCCCATAGCGTAGTGATTGTTTTCGATGACGTAAATCACCGGAAGCTTCCACAGCTCGGCCATATTAAAGCTTTCATAAACTTGGCCTTGATTTGCTGCACCGTCACCAAAGTAGGTCATGGAGACGTGATCATTGCCGCGATACCTGTGAGCAAACGCCAATCCGGTCCCCAGCGAAACCTGACCGCCAACGATGCCATGGCCGCCAAAAAAGCCCGCCTCTTTCGAAAACATGTGCATGGAGCCGCCCTTGCCGCGCGACAAACCGGAGCGGCGACCCGTCAGTTCTGCCATAACCCCTTTAGCGTCCATGCCCAAGGACAGCATGTGCCCATGGTCACGATATCCGGTGATGACGGAATCACCTTTTTTTGCCGCCATCTGCATCCCGGTGATGACTGCCTCTTGACCGATGTAAAGATGGCAGAACCCGCCGATAAGCCCCATGCCGTACATTTGGCCAGCCTTTTCTTCAAATCGCCGGATAAGCAACATTTCGCGATAGGCAAATAATTCTTCGTCGTTTGTGAAAGTCGGGGTGTTTGATATCGCGCCAGGCGATTTTTTACTGATGCTATCTTTGACACTTTTAGGCTTAGAGCCTGAAACAGATACGGCAACCATTGAACACTCCCTTAAGACAAATCCCGCTGTAGACAAATCTTGCTTTAGACAAATCTTGCTGCCCTTGCCCCTGATCAAGGAGTGTGCACGCGAAGGTTGATGATCCGCCGCTGTGACGTTGCCGCAGTTGTCGTTATCTTTATCCCCGGAGCAACAGCATTCGCGCAGCTCTCATCCTGCAAATCTAGACGAAGGAATTGAGAAAAGCGAGCTAGGATAGACCGCCTAAGGTGCGGTTCAAATCTTTGATAAATATGAATTTTCGACGATTAACCCAAATTCAGTTATATTATACAAATAACTCGAATTTGGTTAATTTACATCCTGTAAAATCTTATTGCACTGCAGCAATGCAAAATGGGGTAGCCGTTCAGTTGTTCGGGACTTTGCTCAGGAAAACAACGAGGTCGTTCTTGTGGACGCGCCCTAAAACTGAGCGCGCCTGTTCCTCCAACAAGTCTTTATCCAACGCCCCGGATCTGAGTTGAAGATTACGAGCCTCAAGCGACGCGTGTTCCGCTTTCAGGCTATCCAGCTCGGACGTTAAAGCTGTAATCTCAATTTTGTAGGCGCGCTTGGCTTTTAAACCGCGATCACCGTTCACCGCTGCCCAAACGAAATAACTCATCGTTGCGCCACAAATCACATAGATCAGCAGCGGAGTAATGATGGTGCGGTATTTGATACGCGAAAGCATAACCCATTCCACACATTCACGGTTAAAATTTCGTAAAGCTCAAAGCAATGCCGCCATAAAATATCGCTGAGCCGGGCCTTAAAACCATTAAACCTTCATCGATTTATCCGCTTCAAGTGAGCCAGCCGCGCCATAACCCAAGCAGCAAGATGAGACCTAATGCCATACGGTAGACAGCAAATGGCCAAGCGCTGTGTTCCTTTAAAAACCGCATGAGTCCCCAAATTGCGACAAATGCGCTGGCACTGGCAACGACCAATCCAAACATCAAGATCATCCAGCCTTCGGCACTCAATCCGGCCTTGTAGAGAATGTACATTTCCTTTAGTCCGGCAGCCGCAATGGCAGGAACGCCGAGCAGAAAAGAAATGCGGGCAGCATCTTCGCGTTTAAAATCCAAAAACAGGGCGGCGGTGAGTGTGGATCCTGAGCGGGATATGCCGGGTATAAGGGCGCCAACTTGCGCCAAACCAATCAGAAGAGCGTCCAGCCAATCCATGTCTGCAGCGGTGCGCCGCCTGCGCGCGATCAATTCGCCTATGCCGAGCAGAACAGCCATGACAATGCAGGACATGGCGATCACATTCAAGCTGCGCAATGGCGAGTCGCAGGTGTTGAGAATTTTGGAAAGCAAAATTCCGAAAATCACGATAGGGATGGTGGCTATGACAACGCCGACTGCAAATTTGAATGACGGGTGCGCAAAATCACGCCGAACCAATGCTTTTATCGAACCGGTGGTCAGGCTGGACACATCACTCCAGAAATAACTGATAACCGCGGCCAGCGCGGCCAGTTGCATCGCGGCTGAAAATGCAGAGCCGGGATCCTGCCATCCAAGAAACGCCGGCACGATGCGCATGTGCGCGGTTGATGAAATCGGCAGAAGCTCCGTTACGCCTTGCACAATTCCCAAAATACCAACCTTGGCGTAGCCAAGCGCTACGAAGCCGGTATCAATTCCCTCGGTACATGCGCCAGCCATATCAACTCCAGAGTTAGAATCACTCTTAGGACTTTAGCAAAATTGCATCGTAACGATAGTTGCTTGAATGCACCAAGAACCATCTTGAAGCGCCTTTTTACGTTTTGGTTCAAGCCATCCCGCCTACAAATGCTGCAAT
>JAYTYD010000258.1:0-6024 GCA_043742625.1 Methylovirgula sp.
ACCGGAGCATAGTTGTCATTTGCAACTAAGAAATGGCCCGATAACGACGGTACCATACCGGGCAAAAGTTCACTCTTTACACCCTCGTCGATCCTATTTCGCCCCCCTCAGAAGTGCTGATTGAAGCAGGCCCTCCTGCTGTTGCAACACTTGTGGTGGAGGCGCCGGGTACCGCCCCCGGGTCCGAAAGGCTTATTCCAATGAACGTTTATCACCATAGCCGGTTTGCACCGGCAGCTGATATATAAGCTTTATGATGCATAAGTGAAAGGGGTTTACGCGGCTTATTATTTCAACAAGCTTCCGACCGCGAAATTTAATAAATTTTGTGATATCATGATGCGGCACATGCCTAAAGGAAGTCTCTGTAACGTGCTTGTCGAACAATTGCTGATATTCATTCTAGGTTTTTTGTGCGCCACTTTCATCGGGTTGATGATCGTTCCGGCATTGTCGCGCCGTGCCATGCGTCTTTCCCGTAGGCGGCTGGAACTACAGTTGCCGCTTTCTCCCGCCGAAATTCTGGCCGAGCGCGACCAGCTGCGCGCCGAATATGCAGTGGCACAGCGCCAGACTGAACAAAAATACGAAAGCGCTCAGATCGCCCAAGCCGGGGCGACAGGCGAGCTTGGCCGCCGTACTGCTCAACTGGTAACCCTGCAAGGCCAGCACGCAACCATTTCCGATGCGCTTAAAGTCACAAGCACCGTGCTAAATCTGACCACCCTGAATTTGTATGCCAGCGAAGCCCAATCAGGCGCACAGGCGCTCGCCCTTTATGATGAAAGCCAGCGTCATGCCGCGCTGCACGCCAGACAATCTGACTTGCAAAGATCGCACAACCACCAATCTGACCAAATCGACGACCTTACAACCCGGCTAGCCGGGCTGGAGGCAGCCAAGGCCGGACTCGAAATTCATATCGAGGACATGAAGCATCACCTGCATGACGCACAACAACAAATTAACAAAGTCGACGCTGAAAATGAGCTGCTGAACCGTGAGGTTCAGCTGGCAAAATACGAGGCAGAAAATTCAGTCCGCCTTCGTGACAAGCTGACAGAGGCGCTCGCCGCCGCAAAGGCCCAGACCGAGATCCTGCACGAGAGCGCCAGCAGGTCTGACCTGAGGCTCAAAAGTCAGACACACGAATTTGCAGACCTGCGCGGTTTGTACGAGGCGCTGCAAACTAATTACAATCATCAAGACGCCCGGCACACCGCTGCGATGCAGGAGCACCTGTCCATCGCACAAGGCTGGCAACAACAAATCGAAAATCTGCGGTCCGAAGTCGCAGCCTTGGAGGGTGCCCTGTCCGCGTCGCGCGGCAAGGCCCAAGCCAAGCAGCTTCAAAAGGCTGAGCAGCCCATAAATGCAACCTCTCAGGATGAATTTGCACTGTTGCGAAGCGCCATTACAGACCTTGCCGCCGAGATTGTGCGCCAAAAAACCAAAGATGCAACCGGCGCTGCCATTCTTGAACAGCTTTCCCAAAATGCCCAGAGCATTAAAGGTCCAAAGCCGCGCGGTAAAACTGCCAAAGCTCAAAGCTTGGCAGAAAAAATTCTGGCAAAGGACTAACGCACTCTTTGGCCGCTAGAGCATATCAGGCAAAAGTGTGGAGCGGTTTTGAGAAAATGATATGGGTTGTCAATGAGATGGAAGAGCAATTCGCGGCTATCAAACGTTGAATTACTCTAATGTCCGCCGCGGCTGCCTGTTATCGGTGGCGGACGTCGCATCAGTGGAACCATGATCACCAAAGTTGAAAACAGCAACGTAAGCACAAAAAATACGTCCATCAGTGAAAACACCGTCGCCTCACGACGTACAATGCTACTCAATTTCTTAACGGCGGCGGCATTGGCATCGCTGCCAAGCGGGGCCATAGCCATAGTCAGGCTGGCCAGCATTTCCTCCGCTTTAACCGAACCCCATCTCACAGACTCATGCAACCTTTGCAGATGTAAATCAAAACGGTCATTCATCAGCGTATTGATCAGCGCCAAGCCGACGGCACCGCCAAGATTTCGGGTCAGATTGAACAGGCCGGACGCATTTTTGATTCTATCGGGTGACATGGTTCCCAGCGCCAGATTATTAATCGGAACCATGCTCAACATCAGCCCGCTGCCGCGCAACATTTGCGGCAGAAGCAAATCATAAAAATCCCAGTCCTTGGTCAAACCCGTTGCAAGATAAGTGCCGCAAGCAAACATGCTGAACCCAACCGCAATCATCCAGCGCGGATCGGTTTTGGTCATCAGTTTTCCGGTAATCGGCGCAGTAAAAAACATGCAAACGCCGGTGACAAACATTGTCTCACCAATTTGCAGCGCCGAATAACCGCGCACGCGCGCCAAATAAACCGGGTAAAGATAGGTCAGGCCATAAAGCCCTATCCCCATCACAAACGAAAACAGCGAGCCCGTCCAAAAGTTCCGGTTGTTGAATGCTGACAAATCCACAATGGGTTGCGGCGCCCGAAACGCCTGCCAGAAAAACAGCACCGCGCCGCTCACCGAGGCAATTCCAGCATAAATAATCAATTCAGATTGGAACCAGTCCTTGCCCGGCCCCTCCTCAAGCAAATATTCCAACGCCCCTAAAAAAACCGCCATACCAGCCAATCCGGCGTAATCAAATTTTTTCAGCAGCGAAAAATCCGGCTCATCAAAATCGATTAACGTCCAAGCCGTAACCGACACGATGATTCCCGGAACAACATTGACCAGAAACAACCAATGCCAAGAAAACAAGTCTGTTAGATAGCCACCGATAGTTGGCCCGATTGTGGGTGCCAGCGTAGCAACCAAGCCAATAATCGGCGTGATGATTGGCAGTTTGGAGCGGGGGAAAATGGTGTAGGCCGACGCAAAAACTGTCGGAATCATGCCGCCGCCAATAAACCCTTGCAATGCCCGCCACACAATCATCTCGTTGATCGAGCTCGAAAGTGCGCACATCAGGCTCATCAGTGTAAATCCGGCGCAGGCTATGGTGAACAAGTAGCGGGTGGAAATCACACGGCTTAAAAAGCCCGACAGCGGGATCATAATCACTTCCGCGATCAGATAACTGGTCTGTACCCATGAAATCTCTTCAGAGCTGGCCGACAATCCCGCCTGAATTTCGGCCAGCGACGCCGAAACGATCTGGATATCCAAAATCGCCATAAACATGCCAAAAACCATCGCAAAAAAGGCGATGGCGCGTTTAGGATCAATCCGGTCTGCCGCAGCAGCCGAGGCAACCGGCGCTTTTGATCCCGGGCTTTGGGCTGTGGTGCTGCTCATCGGGCTTAAATCCTGTCACCGAAGATGCCGGCAAGGCCGAGGCTTCGGAAAAGCGAAGGCTTAGGCACGGTTTCGTCGCGCGTGCGCACGGCCACCGTCACCGAGAGGCCGGGCCGCAAATTTCCTCCAAGTTTCACCTCAGGCGGTAACGAAATGCGAACAGGAATCCGTTGTACGATTTTGGTAAAGTTACCTGTGGCATTTTCAGGCGGAAGCAAAGAAAACTCTGCCCCGGACGCGGGCGACACCCCTTGCACCAAACCCTGAATCTTCTCGCCCGGCAAAGCGTCAATTTCCACATCCACCTGCTGCCCCGGTAAAATTCGCGCCAGCTGGGTTTCTTTGAAATTCGCTTCGATATAGGCTTTTTCTACCGGTACTACGGCCAGAAGGCGGGTGCCTGTCTGCACATATTGTCCAACCTGCGCAGCGCGGTTTCCGATGATGCCGTCAAACGGTGCCCGGATTTCCACAAAGCTCAAATCCCGAACCGCTTTGTCCACCATGGTGTCCAGCTCTTTGCGGGTTGCAACCGCTTCGCCCTTTTGAGCCTTGGCTACAGCCAAAGCGGCCTCTGCACTGGTGACGGAGGCGCGCGCTCCAATAACCGAGGCGGCGCTATGGTCACGATCAGCGGTTGCGGTGTCCAAGGCCGAGCGGGTGGCCGATCCACTTTGGACCAGCGGATTTATCCGCGAAAATGTAACAATGGCGCGCTGCGCATCGGCTTCCGCCGCCGCAAGCTGCGCCTTGGCTTGCTCAACCGCCGAAGCTGCCGCCTCGCCCTGACGATCCAGGCGAAACAGAGTTGCATCAAGCGTGTCGCGTTTGGTTTTCGCCGCGGTCAGTGCAAGCTGGTAATCACCGGCATCCAGGGTCACCAAAAGGTCGCCTTGCTTAACGGAGGCGTTGTTTGCCACCTGAACGGTTGTGACGTAACCCGGAATTTTAGCCGAGATTGTAGCAGTGTCGGCCTTAATATAGGCATCGTCCGTGGTGACAAGAAAACGGCCGTCGACAAAATAGCCGTAAGCTTTGTAAGCGCCAAATCCGACAACGCCCAAAATGATCAACGGCAGAATTATACTCCTCTTAGATCGCGGTTTTTGGCCTTGTGCTTTAGACGGAGCTTGAACCGGCATCTGTTCAATTATTTGCGGCACGTTTTCAGAGCGAACAGGAACGTGCGGTTGCTCAGACACTGAGGCCATGCTGCCGGCAACGGTTCCTCCGGGAGCCACGTTTGCCAAACCCGCGCTCCTTTGTACAGTTAGGGGCAATTGCAAAACGTTTTGCTCATTAGATGCTATGCTTTTGCCGGACTCAGTCATCATACCACCCGAATTAGGAACTTCTGCAATTTTTGCGCTTCACCAGACGCTCACAACTGCGCCAACACTTTGAATTTCTCGATATCAGCCAATTACGACGCGCAATCTGCACTTGCCCCGAACCTTACCGCGCACCATATCAAGCCAAAAGGTCTGACCTCAAGTCGCTGGACGCGGTGTTATCCGGTTTACAACTTGGTCTGCTCAGGCCTCATAGATGCCGCATCATTAGTATTGACATAAACCATCTAAATGGCATAAGCAAGATCGAACTAAACAGTTCGGTGCATATTTTTTTAGTCCGATCTCGCCTTCCCAGACAGGCCCCGCCAGATAGACCGCGAGAGAAAATGCGTAAAAAAGTACCCCGTAAATGCCCGCCAAATAGCTCACCGTCAGAGACCGAACCAATGAGAGCTGCGTCGAAACCGCTTGTGCCGCACACAGGCGCGCCTCTTGAAGAGTTGGAACCGCTCTGTAGGTCTATGACCACGTCTGACTCTGCGAGGCCTGACAGCGCCAAACGCCGCCAAATATTGAAAGGCGCGCGCATTATTTTTTTGCGCGATGGCTTTGAGCGCGCCAGCATGGATGAAATCACCTTGGCGGCTGGCGTCTCAAAAGGTACGATTTATGCCTATTTTGACTCAAAAGTGGCACTTTTTGAGAGTCTGATCCGCGAGGAGCGCCGACTGAGCCTATCTAAAATAGCAACGCCCAGACCGCAGGACTTTGAGCACCCTGACGATTTTGATATTCATACCGCCCTCACCCAACTGGCCCGGCAATTGGTTCACATGATTTTGACGGATGAAATGATTGCTTCTTTGCGCATGATCATCGCTGTATCTCCGAAATTTCCGCATTTGGGGAAGGCCTTTTTTGAAGAGGGCCCGTTAGCCGGCAACCTTAAACTGGCGTCCTATCTCGAAGACTTGGCTCACGCCGGTTACTTGAAAATGGAAGACCCCGCCTTGGCGGCGGGCCAGTTTGTGCATTTGTGCCGTGGCAATTTGGCCATGCAGAGCCTGCTCAACATTGCACAACACTCTCAAAATGAGATTATTGAAACCAACGTTCATGCCTCTGTTAAAATGTTTTTACGCGCCTATGGCGTTTCGCGCGGGCCTTCTGTCTGAGGCGAGAGCATAAAACCGCTCGTCTTTCGAGCTTGCAAAACGTCTCTTTGCTGCTATAGACGCTGATGTAGCATGGCTCCCATCGTCTAGAGGCCTAGGACGTCGCCCTCTCACGGCGAAAACAGGGGTTCGATTCCCCTTGGGAGCGCCATTTCGCAAAAACGCGCGGCGATCATCGAAACTTTCCTCAGGTTGCCATAGCTGCTCACGTAATGCGTCCGACGCCTGATTTGACCAATATGGAATGCAGAAAAGCCC
>JAYTYD010000259.1:0-1266 GCA_043742625.1 Methylovirgula sp.
AAGCGGGGCGAAATCGTAGCCTTGATGGGCGCCAATGGCGCGGGCAAATCGACCTTTGTCAAAATCCTGACAGGAGCGGTTCGCCGCGAATCAGGCCACGTTGTAATCAGAAGACAAGATACTGCGCTGGCCTCTCCGGCTGCGGCGCGCCGCGCGGGTCTCTTACCCGTCTATCAGGAGCCATCACTTATCCCAGATTTGAGCGTTGCCGATAACCTCAGGTTGGGAAACACGCCCACCAAAAACTTTCTGCATTGGACGAGAGAACTCGGCATCACCGATTTGCGGCTTGAGTTGAATGCCCGCGAGCTTCCACTGGCCACGCTGCGCATCCTCGATCTGGCGCGTGCGCTCGCCAGTAAGCCCGACGTCTTGCTGCTCGATGAAATGACAGCCGCTCTGCCCACAGACCTTGTCGAAAAAGTTTTAAAGGTCGTGCGCCAACAAGCCGATGCCGGCATGGCGGTGATCTATGTCTCGCACCGCTTCATCGAAATTGCTCGGCTTTGTGACCGCGCCACCGTGCTGCGCGACGGCGCAACCGTAGGCGATGTAGCTTTGAAAAAGGGTAGCGAAGAGCATATCGTAGAATTGATGCTGGGCTCCGCCTTATCTAAAGACAAGCGCTTTACAGCCGCAACCACCGCGTTCCGCTCCACTGCAAAAAAAGAGCCGCGTCTCAGTGTGCATTCCTTGAGCGACGGATTGAGACTGTCGGGTGTGAGTTTTTTACTGCAGCCCGGCGAAGTTCTGGGAGTGGTGGCGCTCGAAGGGCAAGGACAAGACGAGTTATTCAATGTCCTCTCCGGCTTCCGGAAACCCAAGGGCGGAAGCTTTGACGTAAAGGGCGTTCCTGCCCATTTTAACCATCCAGCCGATGCCATTGCAGCTGGCATCAATCTCGTCCCGGGCGATCGTTCTGGCGCGCTCCTGATGTCGCGATCGGTGCATGAAAATATTGCCCTGCCGCGCGTGGCAAAGCTTTCAAATTGGGGCGCGGTGGCACTCAAGGATGAGGCCATGGAGGTCAATGCCGCAATTGCGCGCCTGCAAATTGATACAAGAGCCCAAGGCGAAGTCCGCCGCCTTTCGGGCGGCAACCAGCAGAAGGTCACCATCGCACGTTGGCTCGCCCGCGGCGTTGACACGCTTTTACTGTTTGATCCCACCCGAGGCATCGATGTCCGCACCAAGCAGCAAATATACGAACTGGTGCGCGAATTGGCCGACCAAGGCGCTGCCATTTTATTTTATACATCAGAACTG
>JAYTYD010000260.1:0-8954 GCA_043742625.1 Methylovirgula sp.
CTGTCTGCATATAGGTTAAACAGGCAATAAGTTCGTCGGGAGCAAAAGTAAACCGCTATGATGCGTGTGCTTGGAATTGAAACAACCTGTGATGAGACTGCCGCTTCTGTGGTGGCTCTGCGGCCCTCGGGCGGCGGCGATATTCTCTCCAACGAGATCATGAGCCAGATCGTCGAACATGCCGCATATGGCGGCGTGGTGCCGGAGATTGCGGCGCGGGCGCATGTCGATGTGCTGGATCATTTGATCAAGCGGGCTTTAGACAAGGCGGGCTTGAAACTGTCGCAGCTCGATGGGGTTGCGGCAGCGGCCGGGCCTGGGCTGGTGGGTGGCATTATCGTTGGCCTCACAGCCGGGAAAGCACTGGCCTTGGCCACACGCAAGCCGTTTGTGGCGGTAAATCATTTGGAAGGGCACGCCCTCACGGCGCGACTAACGGACAACATTGCCTTTCCGTATCTGCTGTTGCTGGTGTCCGGCGGACATACACAGTTGTTAGCCGTGAAAGGCGTTGGCGATTATGTCCGCTTGGGCACGACGCTGGACGATGCTGTGGGCGAGGCTTTTGACAAGGTAGCAAAAATGCTCGGCCTGCCCTACCCCGGCGGGCCGCAGGTGGAAAAGCAAGCACTGCACGGGAACCCGGAGCGCTTCAATTTTCCGCGTCCGATGATGGGGCGGCCCAATGCTGACTTCTCACTTTCAGGCTTGAAAACTGCCGTGCGCATTGAGGCCGAACGCACAGCGCCATTGACAGAAACCGATATTGCGGACCTGTGTGCATCATTTCAAGCCTCGATTGTGGATGTGATAGCTGACCGGATCAGGGTGGCACTGCAGCGGTTCGTGGAACAATTCGGCCCGCCAACGGCCTTGGTGGTTGCGGGCGGTGTGGCGGCAAATAGCGCCATACGGCGGGCGCTGTCCCGCTTTGCGGCTGAGGCAGGCCTGCATCTTGTGGTGCCGAACCCGATTCTCTGCACAGATAATGGTGCAATGATTGCTTGGGCTGGTATTGAACGGCTGGGGCTGGGGATGATCGACGACCTTACATTTGCGCCACGCCCGCGCTGGCCGCTCGACACAAAGGCCGAGCTTTCCTTGAACCGGAAAGCGTGATGCAGCGTGGCGCAGATGTTTCGGTGTTAGGCGGCGGCGCTTGGGGCACCGCTTTGGCGCTGGCGGCGCAACGTGCCGGATGCAGGGTCACGCTGTGGATGCGTGATGCGGAGCAAGCCGCGAGAATTAACGCCACAGGTGAAAACACGTCCTATCTGCCCGGCGTGACTATCCCCGCTCAAATAAAGATCAGCGCTGACATATGGGACATAGGCGCGGGCGAATTGATTGTCGCTGCCGTTCCAGCGCAATCTCTGCGAGGTATAGTTTTTGATATTGCCAAACACGGCGGGGTTGATGTGCCCATCGTAGTGGCCGCGAAGGGGATTGAGCAGGCTTCCGGCAAATTTCTGTCCGATGTGATCAACGAAATTTTACCGCAAAATCCGGCGGTGCTGCTTTCCGGGCCCAGTTTCGCCACCGATGTGGCGCTCGGGCTGCCAACTGCGGTAACTTTAGCCGCAAAGGATGACAATCTGGCGCGGAATATCGCGGGGGTTTTGGCATCGCCGAAATTCAGGCTTTACCATACCGATGATTTGCGCGGCGCGGAAATTGGCGGCGCGGCCAAGAACGTGCTGGCGATTGCCGCCGGGATCACTGCCGGACGCGGGCTTGGCGCCAGCGCCAGCGCTGCATTGATCGCACGCGGCTTTGCCGAACTGACCCGCTTCGGGCTGGCCTATGGCGCACGCCCGGAAACTCTGATGGGACTTTCCGGTTTGGGAGATTTGATTTTAACCTGCAATTCAACCCAATCTAGAAACTTTTCGTTTGGGCTGAACCTCGGCCGCGGCATGAGCGTAAATGAGGCCATGGGTGGCAAGTTGGCCGAGGGTGTTTACACCGCCGCTGTGCTGGTCAAAATGGCAAAGGCAAAAGACGTCGATATGCCGATTGCGATGAGTGTGGATGCGGTATTGAGCGGGCAGTTGACCATTGCGGATGCGATTGACGCATTGCTTGCACGGCCATCCAAGGCCGAATGAGGACACGATGACATATTGGCTGATTAAGAGTGAACCGTCCGCTTGGTCTTGGGACATGCAGGTCGCGGCGGGTACCGACGGCACAGGCTGGACCGGCGTGCGCAACCATACGGCCAAGCTGCATATGATGGCGATGAAACTAGGTGATCAGGCTTTTTTTTACCATTCCAACGACGGTAAAGAGGTTGTCGGAGTGGTGGAGGTGTGCCGCGAGTATCACCCCGACCCGACCGACTCTAACGGCAAATTCGGTATGGTGGATTTTCGCAGCGTCAAACAACTACCAAAAACGGTAACGTTGACCCAAGTTAAAGAAACACCTGCGCTGCAAAATATGTCGCTGGTGAAAAGCTTTCGGCTTTCGGTTCAACCTGTGCGAGACGAAGAATGGGACTTGGTTTGCAAAATGGGAGGCATGTAACATGCAACATGCGGGCATAAATTATCTGGCGGTATTTGTCGCCGCAGCAGCGGCCTGGTTAGCCGGAGCTGTTTACTACAGCGCTCTCAGCCTTGGCTGGATTGCCGCATCGGGGAAAACCAAAGAGACGCTAATGCCAAATGGCAGGCCCACAACGCCAACCTTTATTCTCTCATTTGTGTGCGAATTTGTAATGGCTTTTGTTCTGGCCGGTGCGATCGGCCATCTTGGCCCCGGACAAGTGACTTTCAAGAACGGGGTTATTTCCGCACTCATCCTGTGGGGCGGCTTCATTCTCACCACTTTTGCCGCAAGCTACGCCTATGCCCATAATAAACCAAAGTTGTTGGCAATCGATGTAGGGCATTGGTTGATTGTGATGGTGCTCATGGGCGCGATAATCGGGGCGTGGGGTTAGCTTACTGATTTTCTGCTTTTTTCAGATTCGCTGAGGTTCACCGCTCTGTTAGCGCCAACTTGACAGCTAATGCTCCAAAAGCCGCAGAAAAACTGCGACGAAGCCAAGCCATAACATTCGGCTTGCTAACCACATGATCTCGCATGGCCGCTGCAAAGACACCGTAAAGCGCGAAAATCAAGAACGTCATCGCCATAAATACACCGGAAAGCATGAGCATTTGCGGTAGCGGGTTTGCTTCAGCCGTGCTGATGAATTGCGGCAAAAATGCTACAAAGAAAATCGACAGTTTTGGATTGAGGAGGTTAATCAGGATACCATCCCTGATGACCCGCAAATTTGAGCGCGAATCGCGTTTTGCTTGGACGTTCAGCGCACCTTTTACGCGTAAAGACTGCCATGCCATGTAAAGCAAATAGCCAACTCCGGCATATTTCAACGCGTTAAAGGCGATTGCGCTCGCGTGCAAAATCGCCGCCAAGCCGAGAATAGCCGCCAGCAGATGCGGCACGATTCCAAGTGTGCAGGCAAACGCCGCAACAGTGCTGGCGCGAGCGCCGCGCGAAAGCCCCGCTGCAATGGTGTAGAGTGCTCCGGTTCCCGGAGAAGCGACAATGACCAAAGAGGTGATGAGAAATTCGGGGGACAAAGCAAACTCCTGACCCGCGAGTTTGTGTTTCCCCGCATTGCTCTGTCAATAGCTTTTGATTAGTAACTTTTTCGGCCTGAGGCCCGAGCAGTTAAATCCGCACCGTTTTTCCAACCAAGGCCAGCAATGCTTTATCCAGATAGTCGGCGGCAGCGAGATGCGCTCCGGTGGATAAAACCGCTTCGTTGGTCAAGCTAGTCGTCAGGCCAATCGTGGTTAAACCAGAACCCACGGCAGCCGTGAGGCCGGAGTCAGAATCCTCAAAACCGATGCTGACGCCCGCATCTGCCCGCAATAATTTCAGACCGGTGAGATAGGGCAAAGGATGCGGCTTTTGGTGTTCAAGCTCTTCAGCAATCACCAACACCTCGAAGCGGTGCGTGAGTCCGAGCGCCTCAAGCATATGTTCTGCATTGACGCGCGGCGCATTGGTGACCGCACCGCATGGCACACCTCGCGCATCCGCCCAATCTAGCAGAGAAACCAAGCCCGGGAGCGGATGCAATGTGGTGGCTATTGCGCGAAAAGCCGCTTCTTTGGCATCCGCCATGCCGGCATGCTGTTCGACAGGGATATGCGGGAATAGATCAGCCATGATGATCGAATTTGATTTGCCGGAAATGCGCTCAACGAACTCTTCGTGTGTCACCGAAATATTGTGGCGGGCAAGTATGTCTTTATAAGCGATAAAATGATAGTGGTCACTGTCGGTGAGAGTGCCGTCAATATCGAAAAGCAAACAGGATTTCATCGGATATCCATCATTGATCTAATCACGCTAGTGTCACATTGTTTTAGAAATTTGGACACACATTAAGCCGTGTCGGTGATCGGATGCCCCCGCCCAACGGCTTTGTCAGATAGCAGGTGCTTAGCATCCCCTGCAAGGTTTTTATTGCCGATCCTCTGTCTGAACATCGCGCGCCTGAAAACGATGCCCGTCGGGGGAAGCCGACCGCCGCCACCGGACGGCCAAGCCAATTATCCGCTTAAATGTCAGCGGACAACCATCACACATGTTTTGGCAAGGCGCGGCAGAATGTGCCGCATGTGTTTTTGTTTGATAGCGACACAGCCCGCCGTTGGCGAATAAGTCTGATCGCAAAGATGAAAAAATATGGCGCTGCCACGCCCGCGCCGGACGGGCGTGATGTTGTATTCCAACACCACTACCAGATCATAAAGCTGATCTTGCCGCCAAAACCTTTCATGCGGCTCGGCGCTGGGCAGCTGCACCCGGCGGTTATAGGTGCGGCTTTGCGCGCCATCACACCAACCAAAGCGCGGCTGGATCGCTTGCAGTTTCGGATTTAGGCGCAAGCCTCTATCCGGGCGGTAAAATCCACCTAAAAGCTTGAAGCGCCCCGCAGGCGTTGCGCCATCCCCTTCGCGCTTAAACCTTGTAATTCCAGAACGGCCCAGCGCGCACGTAATGGCACGCCCGGCTACGATCAAGTGCCCTTGGTCTGGCGCATTGGCCCGGCGAGTTACCAAAAGCCGACTGATTTTGGTTTTTGAGTTCATCAAGCTTGCACCACTTTGTGAAAGTGGACCTGAAGGCGGCGGCGGGTGTGGCATTTGAGTTTATGATGTGACAAGCTTATGTTCCAATTACAAGATTCTGAGCAATCATAGGCGGGACGGACGCGATGAGCCAAGTGCGTAAAATATTGATTGTTGATGATGATGCAGAATTACGCTTAGCGTTAGCCGAGCAACTGTCCCTCTACGATGAATTTTCGACTATTGTGGCTGAAAATGCCACGAAAGGCGTCGCCGCGCTCAAAGCCAACGCGCCGGATTTGGTGATCATGGATGTTGGGCTGCCGGATATGGACGGGAGGGAGGCCGTAAAAATCGCCCGCAAGAACGGTTATAAAGGGCCGATTATCCTGCTTACCGGCCATGATGGTGACGCGGATACGGTTTTGGGCCTCGAATCCGGAGCCAATGATTATGTCACAAAACCTTTCCGGTTTGCGGTGTTATTGGCCCGAATGCGGGCGCATTTGCGCCAACATGAGGCGTCCGACGAAGCGGTTTTAAAAATCGGGCCCTACAGCTTCAGGCCCAGCTCAAAACATATGTTGCATGAGAAGGGCAGTAAGGTTCGCTTGACCGAAAAAGAAACTGCCATCCTGCGGTTTTTGTTTCGCGCCGGCGGGCAGACCGTTTCACGCGACGTTTTGCTGCGCGAAGTTTGGGGCTATAACGCGCAAGTGACGACGCATACATTAGAAACACATGTCTATCGCCTGCGCCAAAAGGTTGAGAGCGATCCAGCCCATTCCAAAATATTGATAACGGAGCCGGGCGGCTACCGCCTAAACGCATAATAACTCAAGAGCACCATGTCTTTAGATGATCAAATCAAGCATTTGCGCCGCGTCGCCACGCTGAACCTGTTCAGCACAGAGGCGCTTCGGCTGCTGTGTTTTTCTGCAGAAACGCATATCGCCCGCAGCGGAGAAGTGCTTTTTCGTGAAGGAGAAACATCCGCGGGCGGATTTATTCTGCTGGAAGGCGAAATAGCGCTTGAAAGCGTTGGCCGCGCGCCAACCCTCGTGGGACCGGACACGCTGATTGGCGAGACCGCGCTTATTACACAAACCCAGCATCCCAGCTCTGCCACAGCGCGGGGGAACTGCACGATTTTGAAAATCCCGCGCACGCTTTTTCACCGGGTGTTGCGCGAATTTCCTGATGATGCGCGCAAGTTACGCAAGGAATTCGCCGCCCGCACCAAGATTATGCAGGGCGAAATGGGCAAGGTGAAAGAGAAGTTTTTGGCTTAATCTTCCCGCCTTCTGTAGGCCAATATCGCGGCGTTATCCAGCAAAGTCAGCTTTTCAGGCGCATCCAGCCGCACGATGTTTTCGTCAATATCCCAGCCTTGCGAAAAGTCGGAGATCACCTCTGCGCCGACGATATGCGCGGCGTCCAAATCATCGTCGGAAATGTCGCCATCATAGATAAAGTGCAGGTTGATCTGCCTTGCCTGCCAGCCACAGGACACCTGCCTTAACGCGGGTGACACAGCGCCCAAAAGCGCGCGCTGGAGCGAAAGCAAAAGCTTGGTACGGAGTTCCACCTCGGTCATGCGGGCAGGGTAGCAGCACCGAACAAAAAAGGCGACCCGGAGGCCGCCTTTTGATGAGTATGGATTTGCCAATTTGGCTGCTCCCCCCGCTCGCGGGAGAGGAACCAATAAGCTTACTCGGCCAGTGCGTCTGCTTTGCCTTCAATATCTTCGCCTGTGGCTTGATCGACAGCCTTCATCGAAAGCTTGATCTTGCCGCGATCGTCGAAGCCAACGAGCTTGACCTTGACCTTGTCACCTTCTTTGACAACATCGCCAGATTTGGCAACGCGGCCTTTGGAAAGCTGCGAGATATGAACCAAGCCGTCTTTTGCGCCAAAGAAGTTAACGAACGCGCCAAAGTCTACAACCTTAACCACGGTGCCTTCATAGATCATGCCCACTTCCGGATCGGACGCGATGGACTTAATCCAGTTGATAGCAGCTTTGATCGAATTGCCGTCTGAAGAGGCAATTTTCACAGTACCGTCATCCTCAATGTTGATCTTCGCGCCGGTCTTTTCGACGATTTCGCGAATAACCTTGCCGCCGGTGCCGATCACTTCACGGATCTTGTCGGTGGGGATTTTCATGGTTTCAATGCGCGGGGCAAATTCGCCAAGTTCGGCACGGGCGCCGGTAAGCGCATTGGCCATTTCACCGAGGATGTGCAAACGACCTTCATTGGCCTGAGCCAGCGCAACTCTCAGGATTTCTTCGGTAATACCGGAAATCTTGATGTCCATCTGCAGAGCGGTGATGCCTTCGGAGGTTCCAGCCACCTTGAAATCCATATCGCCCAGATGATCTTCATCGCCCAGAATGTCGGAGAGAACGGCAAAACGCTTGCCTTCCAAAATCAGGCCCATGGCGATGCCGGCGGTCGGACGCTTCAAAGGCACACCAGCGTCCATCAAAGCGAGCGAGGTGCCGCAAACGGTTGCCATTGAGGACGAGCCGTTCGACTCGGTGATCTCGGAGACAACGCGAATTGTGTAGGGGAATTCCGCCGCAGTTGGCAACATCGGACGGATGGCGCGCCAAGCAAGCTTGCCGTGGCCGATTTCGCGGCGGCCTGGCGAACCCATACGGCCGGTTTCACCAACGCTGTAGGGAGGAAAGTTGTAGTGAAGCAGGAAGCGTTCTTTGTAGGTGCCTTCCAGGCTGTCAATGAACTGTTCGTCTTCGCCGGTGCCCAGCGTGGAGACCACGAGTGCCTGCGTTTCACCACGGGTGAACAATGCCGAACCATGGGTGCGCGGCAAGATGCCGACTTCCGAAACGATAGGGCGGACGGTTTTAACATCACGGCCATCGATACGGATGCCGGTGTCGAGCACGTTCCAACGCACAACCTTGGCCTGCAGATCATGGAATGCTTCCTTGACATGCTCTTTGGAGAATTTGGCTTCGCCATCTGCCGGGAACAGTCCCGCATCAACCTTGGCCTTAACCGCGTCAACAGCCTTGTAACGCTCTTGCTTGGCGGTGATTTTGTAAGCTTCACGCAATTCTTTTTCAGCAATATGCGCAACAGCAGCTTCAACAGCCGATTTATCTGCCAACACAAGATCACGCGGCTCTTTCGCCGCTTTTTCGGCGAGGCGGATGATCGCATCGATAACAGGCTGGAAGCCGCGATGGCCGGTCATGACTGCTTCCAACATTATTTCTTCAGATAGCTCTTTTGCCTCCGATTCAACCATCAGAACCGCGTCTTGCGTTCCGGCGACAACAAGATCGAGAATGCTCTCTTTCATCTCGTCAATGGTGGGATTTAGCTTCAGCACACCGTTGATCATGCCAACGCGGGCACCGCCAACAGGACCCATGAACGGGATGCCGGACAAGGTGAGCGCAGCCGAAGTGGCAACCAGCGCCAGCATATCCGGATCGTTTTCCAGATCGTGGCTCAGCACGGTCACGACAACCTGTGTGTCGTTGCGATAGCCTTCAGGAAACAATGGGCGGATAGGACGATCAATCAGACGCGAGACCAAGGTCTCTTTCTCTGACGGGCGGCCTTCGCGCTTGAAGTAGCCGCCCGGAATACGACCGGCTGCGAAAGTCTTTTCTTGATAATTTACGGTAAGCGGGAAAAAATCCTGCCCCGGCTTTGGCGATTTGGCCGAAACAACGGTGGCCAGCAGCGTGGTTTCGCCGTAGGTGGCCAGAACCGAACCATCGGCCTGACGGGCGATTTTGCCGGTTTCGAGAACGAGCTGACGGCCCGCCCAATCAATTACTTCACGGTGGACATTAAACATATGTGTGTCTTT
>JAYTYD010000261.1:0-1242 GCA_043742625.1 Methylovirgula sp.
CCTATGCGTCCGGGCTTATACGCAACCACCCGTTTCTCGATGGAAACAAACGGACGGCTCTGCTGACAGCTTTTATTTTCCTTAGGATAAACGGATTTGATTTACTCAGCGATGAAGCGAGTACGGTCACAGCCACACTCTCACTCTCCAGCGGGCTAATAACCGAGGCTGATTTTGCGCAATGGTTGAGAAAAAATATGCAAAAGTCTTGAATGTTGAAAACAGAACTAGGTTTTCGGGGCTACGTCAACTCCGTCCTAGTGCGCGGCAATTTTGCCGTTTGCTTCTTGATTTTCAATCTTCCCTTAACAAAGCCCGCCGCCCCTGCTATGTGGCAGTTATGACAACTCATAGCTTTGATAACATCCGCAATTTTTCCATTGTCGCCCATATTGATCATGGCAAATCCACCCTCGCCGATCGGCTGATTCAGCAAACCGGGACGGTGGCGCTGCGCGATATGCAGGAGCAGATGCTCGATTCAATGGATATCGAAAAAGAGCGCGGCATCACCATTAAAGCGCAAACCGTTCGGCTTGAATATAAGGCGCTCGACGGCAAGACCTACATTTTGAACCTGATGGACACGCCCGGCCACGTTGACTTTGCCTATGAGGTTTCGCGCTCGCTTGCCGCTTGCGAGGGGTCTTTGCTGGTGGTGGATGCCTCTCAGGGTGTGGAAGCGCAAACTTTGGCCAATGTTTATCACGCGCTGGACGCGGGGCACGAGATTGTGCCTGTGCTTAACAAGATCGACCTGCCAGCCGCCGAGCCGGAGCGCATTAAGCAACAAATCGAGGACGTGATCGGGTTGGACGCCTCCGACGCGGTGCCAATTTCAGCGAAGACCGGCATCGGTATTGATCTGGTTTTGGAAGCAATCGTCACCCGCCTGCCCCCGCCTAAGGGCGATGAAACCGCACCGCTGAAGGCCTTGCTGGTGGATAGCTGGTATGACGCTTATTTGGGCGTGGTGGTTTTGGTGCGCATCATAGACGGCGTACTGAAAAAGCATCAGAAAATAAAGATGATGGGCACGGATGCGCATTACGCGGTGGAAAAACTCGGTGTGTTTACACCCAAAATGAGCGACCGCGAGCAGCTGGGCCCCGGCGAAATCGGGTTTATCACCGCGCAAATCAAACAGGTGGCGGACACCCGCGTTGGCGACACCATCACCGATGAGCGCAAGCCCTGCTTGGAAATGATGAAGGGTTTTAAGCCCGCGCAACCGGTGGTGTT
>JAYTYD010000262.1:0-1350 GCA_043742625.1 Methylovirgula sp.
GATTGTTGTCAGGCGATGGGCGATAACGATAGTTGTGCGCCCCTCCATCAACCGATCAAACGCTTTTTGTACCATGTGCTCAGATTCGCTGTCCAGCGCTGAAGTCGCCTCGTCCAAAAGCAAAATCGGCGCGCCTTTCAGCATGGCCCGCGCGATTGCGATGCGCTGGCGCTGGCCGCCCGACAGTTGCACGCCATTCTCGCCGACATCGGTGTCATAGCCGTTACGCAGGCCAACAATGAATTCATGCGCAAATGCATCGCGTGCGGCAGCCTCGACCTCCTCATTGGTCGCATCAAGCCGACCAATGCGAATATTTTCTCGCACATTGACGCCAAAGAGATAAGTATCCTGGCTAACAAACGCGATGTGACTGCGCAAAGACCTAACCGACAAAGACCTTATATCGATCCCATCCAGCAAGATGGCACCGCCAGTTACATCGTAAAAACGTTGCATCAGTGAGAAAATCGTTGATTTGCCGCCGCCGGAAGGGCCGACCAGGGCTGTCTTGCTGTTGCGCGACACTTCAAATTTGACATTCTGCAATACCGCGATTTCCGGCCGATAAAAAAATGAAACATTTTCGAACGCAATTGCGCCCGTTGTACCGTCTAGAACCCGATCCCCTTCTGTCTCGGTTCGAGCGGGCGGTGTATCGAGCACATTAAACATCATGCGCACGCCGAAAATGCTAGGCTCCAATGTAAGCTGAATACGGGCAAGGCGCTTTGCCGGTTCGTAGGCAAATTGGAATGCTGCCAGAAATGCAAACAGATCACCGGGCGTTTGAAGGCCCGATGCAGTAGCCCAGCCGGAATAGAGCATTATCAAGCCAATTGAAATGCCGCCCAATGATTCCATTAGCGGGCTGCTTCGCGCTTGGAGGGAATTTATGCGGTTAGCGCGCTGCTCTAGCGACACAACGGCATTGTCCATCTCGCCTTGCATGTATTCACTAAGATTAAACGCCTTGATAATCCGGGAACCGTGAACGGTCTCTTGCAATAATTGCAACGAACGGGTTGCCAGGGCGAATTCCTGCGCCATGACTTTGCGCACACGCTTAATGAGGTCGGAGACGCCGAAAATCGCGATAGGTGCCACGATTATCACAATAATCGATAGCAAGGGTACTTTAACCACCATAACGATGACAAGACCTAGCAATGTTAACAGATCGCGTCCGAAGCTTATTACCACAGTGTTCATTACGTCGCGCGTGGCATTGGAACCGCCAGATACGCGCATAATCATGTCGCTCGACGACTGATTGGCGAAATAATCGAGATCGAATTTCAATATATGCGCATACACGCGTCGCTGAACATCGGCCACAATTCGATTGCC
>JAYTYD010000263.1:0-2956 GCA_043742625.1 Methylovirgula sp.
CGCCGTAGGCGAAGTTTGGAGTCATTTCCATCGCGGCGCCTTTATCAAAAAGGTGCGCAGTTACTAGCGTTTCCGCTGAAGCGGCAAAGCTTGATGCCACAAAGAGGACAGCGGCGACCGCACCCAGCAGCGCAGGTTTAAGACTATTCGTCATGGTTGTATCCAGTTCCGGAAAGGTTAAACCCGGCGAGGAGATGCCAAGTTTTTATAATGAAAACAATCTAGTCGAAGATTGCATCGTATAATAATGCTTGTAACACCGGAAAGTTCCGTTCAAAACCCGAATATGTTTTCTATTAAAAAATGCCGCCAACAGAGCTATTTGAAAAAAAATCGTAACTACTGATGCCCGGCTCAAACTTGGCAGGCGGCGCAATAAAATGTTGATCGTCCTGATTGCAACTTGCGCAGAATTGGTATCCCGCAGACCATGCAAGCTCCGCCCTCCCGGTCATAAACTTGAAAGCGGTGCTGAAAGTAGCCCAAGGTGCCGTCGGCATGCGAAAAATCATTCAGGGTGGAGCCACCTGCGGCAATTGCCTCCTCAAGTACTGTGCGGATAATCTGCGCTAAGAGCGCGGCCTCCAGGCCGCTCAGGCTGCCTGCGGCGCGAAACGGCGAAAGCCGGCTGCGAAAGAGTGCCTCACAGACATAAATATTGCCCAGACCACAAATCAAGCTTTGATCGAGCAGGGCCGCTTTCAACGGTGCCGCTTTGCCTTTGAACGCCGTTAAAATAAAATTTCCGGACAGCTCATTTCCCAGAGGCTCAATGCCTATATTTTTGAACAAAGCATGGCTTTGAATGTCGCCGATGAGATCCATAAAGCCAAACCGGCGAGGATCATTGTAGGTGACGATTGTGCCGCCGGACATCTCAAATACCACATGGTCATGTTTTTTTGAGTCCGGCATTTTTGGGCTCTGTGAATCGCGGCGCGGGTGGTGAAAAGCGCCGGGAACATTCTTATCGATTAAAAAAGAACCGCTCATGCCAAGGTGCATTACCAAAGTCTCACCGGTCTCAAGCGCGGCCAGCAGATATTTTGCGCGCCGCGCCAGCGACACTATGCGCGTTCCTTCAAGCCGTGCCGCAAACCGCTCCGGAAACGGAAAGCGCAAATTGGCCCGGCGCTGCTCGACCCGCAAAAAATGTGCGCCCTCCATTGCGGGCGACAGGCCGCGCCGGACAGTTTCTACCTCGGGCAGTTCGGGCATGAGCTTTTAACCTGTTTCTATTTTTTCACGTGTCGGCCTGACCCAAACGTTTGACACTTTTGCGCCATCAGTGTGCAAGCGGCAAAACGTCTCGCCTCAATAGCCTTATTGTACAGCTCTTGCTATGGTGCCGCACAAATTTGGAGAAGACCTATGTCCGCCGCACAAAATGAAACACATTTCGGCTTCCGCGATATTCCTCTGAACGAAAAGCAAGGGCTGGTCGATGATGTGTTTCACAAAGTGGCCGACCGCTACGACGTGATGAATGACTTGATGTCCGGCGGGCTGCACCGCGCCTGGAAAGACGTGATGGTGAGCATGTTAAAGCCTTCGCGTCATCGCCCTTTCAAGCACCTCGATGTGGCGGGCGGCACCGGCGATGTGGCGTTTCGTATCATCAATGCTGGCGGGCCGGAAACAAACGTAACTGTCCTCGATATCAATTCTGACATGCTGCGTGTGGGGCGTGAGCGCGCCAATAAACTGGGCTTAACCGGCCTTGATTTTGTCGAATGCAACGCTGAGGCCCTCAGTGGAATTGCGGACAACAGCTTCGATGGCTACACCATTGCTTTTGGAATCCGCAACGTTCCGCGCGTTCCGCTGGCGCTGAAAGAAGCCTATCGGGTGCTCAAGCGCGGCGGGCGCTTCATTTGCCTTGAGTTTTCGCAGGTGGATGTGCCGGGGCTGGAGTGGATTTACGATGCGTTTTCTTTTTCTGCCATTCCTGCCATTGGCAAGGCTGTAACGGGAGATGGCGAGCCCTATCGTTATCTGGTGGAGAGCATTCGTAAGTTCCCTCCTGCGGAAACATTTAGAGACATGATCGCCGGGGCGGGTTTTGAACGGGTGAGTTACACGCGTTTGACTGGCGGGGTTGTGGCTATTCATTCGGGCTGGAAGTTGTAAGTATGGGGTTTTTGGCAGATGTCGGCCATGTTTGGCGCTTGACGCATGTGGGCTGGGTTTTAGCGCGGGAGGGCGCTTTGGCCCCCGTTCCGGTGAATGCGCTGCCGGTTTTTGCCCGGGTGCCGATGAAACTTGCAAAATCACTGGCGCGGCGGCACGCCAGCGGGGCTCTTGCAACCGCTATTGCGCGACTTGGCCCGTCTTACGTCAAGCTCGGGCAGTTTTTGGCGACGCGTCCTGACATTGCCGGGCAGCATTTGGCCAAAGAGCTAGCGTCCTTGCAAGATAAAATGATGCCGTTTTCGCAGGCCGAGGCAATTGCAGCGGTGGAAGCGGCATTTGATCAAAAGCTCGACACGTTATTTGCCAGCTTCGGCCCACCCATTGCCGCAGCATCAATCGCGCAAGTGCACAAAGCGGAGGTTTTGGAAAACGGTGTGATCAAAGCTGTGGCCGTGAAAATTGCGCGGCCGGACATCGAGTTCCGGTTTCGGCGGGATTTGGGTGACATGTATTTCGCTGCCCGGCTTGCCGCGCGGTTTTTGCCCGATGCGGACCGTTTACAGCCTGTTTTGGTGGTTGATACGCTGGCCCGTTCCGTAACTCTGGAGATGGACTTCAGGTTGGAGGCGGCTGCCGCGTCCGAATTCGCAGAAAATACCAAACAGGACGTGGATTTTCGCGTTCCCGCCGTGGATTGGACCCGTACCGCCAAAAACGTTCTGACGCTTGAGTGGGTGGAGGCCACGTCGCTTTCCGACCTTGCAGCTTTGCGGCAGCGGGAGCTGGACTTGCCCAAGCTTGGACAAACCCTGATCCAGAATTT
>JAYTYD010000264.1:0-1102 GCA_043742625.1 Methylovirgula sp.
TTTTGCATGATGTTGATTGCCATGTGGCGCAGGACGGCGAGGTTTTCGGGGGCATTGCCGAGGCGGGTTCGGTCCAGGTCTTCGTTCATGATGACATCCAGACGCCAGTGCAGCCGATTTTCGATGCCCCAGTGCTCGCGCGCAACTTCATTGAAGCGTTCGGGCGTCAAAACGGTGCTGAGCAGGTAATAGGCTGTTTCGCTTGTGGTTTTCCCGCCAGTTTCCCGGAGGCGCTCGACCTTGCCGACCGCCGCCAGCCCCGGCCATTGATGGGTTTGCGCCAAATAGGCGATGTCGGTCGAAACAATTGCCGTGCGGGTCTCGATGCGTCCATGGTCGGCATCGACATTGGGTTTGGCTGTGACCGTTTTGGTCTGCGGATCGTCCAGCATCAACACCACATCGGCATGCAGCGTGCCCTGGTTGCCTTTCAGCGCCAGAACATAGTCGCCGCCTTGCTCCACGATTTGCCGGGCAATGGCGCGCTGGCAATTGAGCGCATCAGCCGTGACAATCGTGCCTTTCAGCGTCAGCATCTGCAGCAATTTTGGAACGGCGGTGATTTCGTTGGATTTGGTGTTTGTGGCAATCTGGGCCAGTACCAGCCGTTGCTCGCAGCCCCAGGCCGAGACCATGTGCAGGGGCGACTTGCCGCTGGCGCGATCAAACGAGCGGCGCACGACCTTGCCATCAATGGCGATAACACCCTGAACTTGCTCGGAAAACCCTGACATGAAGCGCTGGAAGGCCACCCGGAACTGGTCCTTGTCCATCATTCTGAACAGTCGGCTGAAGGTGTCGTGGCTGGGCGGGCCATTCTCCAGTTTGAGAAAGGACCGCAAAAACGGCTCCTTGGATCTGGCGAAAATGCCCATGTCCACCGAACCCTGCCCGCCGCACAGCACCGCGCACATCGCAATCATCAAAAGCTCATGAAAATCATGCAGCGCCGCATTGCCCGTGCGCGGATCATCCAAATCTTCCCAGCATTCAATAAACCGTTCCAAACCACCCTCCCAAGCCGCGATTCGCTCGCAGCCGGGTAGAATCCAGTTGGTTCAAAAAGGCAAAGTCGGGACAAAACTCAAATGCGATTCCCCTG
>JAYTYD010000265.1:0-1854 GCA_043742625.1 Methylovirgula sp.
TCTGTGAGACGCCGTTGCTCCAGCGCTGACACCAAAATGGCTGCCAATTGCAACAATCTCCTTAATATGAAAGGTTAAAATTCCCGAAAGTTCAGTATATTGCAGGCCTTTGAGCGGACTTTGGAGTGCATGGTTATTCAATGGTGAAAATAAGCTGTCCGATTGGCGGCTTTTCCCGGCTGTTTTGTCTGAAAGAGCGAAATCGAGACCTTATTTTTTCAATCTTTAGGCTTCATTCACCATTTTTCGCTTTACTCTGGCAATGGATTTGCGCGTTTTGGAGTGTCTTATGTCTCTGTCATCACGGTTTTTGCCCAATCGCTTGACGCTTTTGGCTTTGCCAATGGCGGTGATCGCGTTGCTTAACGCGGGCGGTGCATATGCTGAAAACGAACGCATTGAGGTCACGCTAGATCAAGCCAAAATAGTGCGTTTGCCGCCTAATGCTCAAACATTGATTATCGGCAACCCGGTTGTTGCCGACGTGACCGTATTGAAGAGCCGCAATTCCATGGTTCTCACCGGAAAAGGGTTCGGCGTGACCAATCTCATTGCACTTGACGCTCAGGGAAATCCGGTTGCCGAGTCCACCATCGAGGTGAGACAAGCAAAAGACAAAGTGCTGGTTGTGCAGCGTGGCTTCAAGCGCGAGACATACTCCTGCGTTTCGGAGTGTATGCCGGTGGTGATGCCAGCAGACGACCAAGGTTTTACCACCGTGACCGCAGCCGGTATTACATTGCGTAATGGTTTGTCCTCGCCACAGCGCTGATTTTTAGCCTGTACCGCAGCAATGTTCGGGCAACGCCAAACCGATCGGGTCGCTTAGCCTTTCAAAGAGTTAGCATTTTCTTAAAATCACCACGGAATTTTCGAGGGCGGCCCTAAGACTTTCGCAATTTTTTTGCACTACACATGATCGAAATGCGTAATTTTTTCGATGTGTATTCTCCGGCAGGGCTCCAAAATGGACCAAATTTCGTATTCTCCCACGACAACAGGCACTGAGCTTGATGAATGTTTGCCGCTGAAAACAGCATCTCCCATGCCTTTCAGAGCTAAAACCGTACCTTTAAAGACTTTGCTTGGCCGCTTCCGTAAAGAAAAGGGAGGCGTTGCCGCAGTTGAATTCGGCATGGTGGCAATGCCGTTTTTCGGCCTGCTATTTTCTATTTTTGAGACTGCAACAGATTTTTACATTAACGCCACGCTGCAGACAGCAGTAACCGCCGCCGCCCGCGATATTTTGACCGGGCAGGCGCAAACTGCGAATTACAGTTCAGCATCCGACTTTATCTCCAAGGCCCTGTGCGGCGGCGGCACAATTGCCCGCCGTGTACCAAGCTTTATTAACTGCAGCCGCATCACGGTGGACGTGCGTCCAGCGGCCGCCTTCGCCGGTATGGATATGTCCAAACCGGTGCGCAACGGCACCCTCGACACGTCAAGCTGGAGTTACAACCCCGGCAAAAATAATGATTTGATCGTGGTGCGCGCCATTTACACCGTTCCGATTGTCACCTCGATTTTTGGAACCGCAAATACGGTCATCGTGTCCGGAGGCAGCTGGCCCCAGCGTGTGTTGCTGGCCACCGCCGCATTTAAAAATGAACCTTAACACTTAAAGCCAAATTGGTTTTGCCCTAGGACGTTCCAATGAAACAGCCCACTCATTTGTTCCGAACCGCCGCTGCCAAACTTGCCACATTGAGAGCCAACAACACGGGCATTGCCGCTGTTGAGTTTGCGCTCATCCTGCCGTTGATGATGATAACCTATCTTAGTGTGGCCGAGGTGAGCCTGGTGTTAAGTGCGGACACCAAAATCATTTCAGTGGCGCGCGCCTCCTCGGAC
>JAYTYD010000266.1:0-3140 GCA_043742625.1 Methylovirgula sp.
GCACCGCTCGTTGGAATTAGAAGTTCAACATCTGGAGGCTGCCGCCCTTCCCGACAGGCTGGCCTTGCAACGCATAAAAAAACAGAAACTTGCGATTAAGGACCGGCTATCCTATCTGGAAGATTCACTTACGCCGGACATCATTGCTTAGAGTTTGCAAGACAGTCGCTCAGATTTTGTCAGACGGTCGCTTTGTTTTTGAAAGACGAGGGGAACTCGCCACTTTGACCCAGATAACCGCTTCAGACCACCCGCCGGAAATTGCCATAATCATGGGAAGCCAGTCCGATTGGCCAACCTTGCGCCACGCGGCGGACACACTGACTGCGCTGGCGATACCCTTTGATGCGCGCATCGTTTCGGCGCACCGCACGCCTGACAGAATGGTTCATTTCGCCAAAACTGCCAAGGCTGATGGCTTTAAAATCATTATTGCCGGAGCTGGCGGCGCGGCGCATTTGCCCGGCATGGTGGCGAGCATGACTCCGCTGCCGGTTCTGGGCGTGCCCATTGAGAGCAAGGCGCTCTCGGGTGTGGACTCGCTATATTCTATCGTACAAATGCCGGGAGGGGTTCCGGTGGGTACTCTGGCCATCGGCAAAGCCGGGGCTATTAACGCCGCGCTGCTGGCCGCGAGCATTCTGGCCCTGCATGACGCACCCTTGGCAATGCGGCTGGAAGCATGGCGCGCGGCACAGACTTCCAGTGTCGCTGAAAAGCCGAAAGACGAGACGAAAGACCAGATATGAGCGTTTTGAACGGGTCGCTGATTACACCGGGTGCGACGATTGGAATTTTGGGCGGCGGGCAGCTCGGCCGGATGTTGGCAATGGCTGCCGCTCAACTCGGGCTGAAATCGCATATTTATGCGCCAGAAGCGGACAGTCCGGCGTTTGATGTCGCAACACGCCACACGCTCGGGAACTATGATGATGTTTCTGCCCTGCAGGCTTTTGCCGCGCAGGTGGATTGCATCACGTACGAGTTTGAGAATATTCCGAGCGAAACCATTGCTGCGCTGGAGCATTTGCGCCCGGTCTATCCGGACAGGGTTGCGCTAACAACATCGCAAGACCGGCTGCGCGAAAAAACCTTTCTCAATGCTCTGGGTATTGCGACAGCACCCTTCGCTGATGTGGAAGATGCAGGAGCGCTGGCCAGAGCCGTGGCGCAGATCGGGCGACCGGCAATTTTGAAAACACGCCGGTTCGGCTATGACGGCAAGGGCCAAGCTGTGGTGCGCGAATCGGCAGATTTGGCGGCGGTCTATCGCTCATTGGGCGGCTCGCCGTGCATATTAGAGGGTATGGTGCGCTTTACCCGCGAGGTTTCTGTCATCGCGGCGCGTAGCAACAATGGTCAATTTGCCGCTTATGACGTCTCGGAAAATGCGCATAGTCAACACATTCTGTCCAAAACCATTGTTCCGGCCCAAATTTCTGAGGGCACCGCAAAACATGCGTTGGAAATTACCGAAAGAATTGCTCGGGCACTCAACTATGTCGGGGTGTTTGCGGTCGAGCTGTTCGTGACCGATGGTAACGAGGGATTTGAAAGCCTTGTCGTCAATGAAATGGCGCCTCGCGTCCATAATTCGGGACATTGGACGCTGGATGGCGCGGTAACATCGCAGTTTGAACAACATATCCGCGCCATTTGCGGTTGGCCATTAGGTTCCACACGCCGCCACGGGCGCATTGAGATGCAAAACCTTATTGGTTTTGAAGCGGATGACTGGCATGAAATTCTGGCCGAAGGCCACGCGTCATTGCGCCTTTATGGCAAACGAGGATCGCGGCCCGGGCGCAAGATGGGCCACGTGACTCGGGTTTTTGCGGAAAACTAACCCGCTCTACCGTCAAATATCTGTCAAATGTCTGGACATTGACGTTTGGCTCTGCTAACCGATCTGGCAACGGAAGGGCGCGTCGTTCGCGCCTTCGATTTTCTTTTGCAAAATCGGTATCTTTGACACTTTTGCCTTTCCCGTAACGGGTAAGCCTAAAATAGGATTTTGTGCGTGCAAGTTCTCGTCCGCGACAACAATGTTGATCAGGCCTTAAAGGCTCTTAAAAAGAAGATGCAGCGCGAAGGCATCTTCCGCGAAATGAAGCTGCGCGACCACTACGAGAAGCCATCTGAAAAGAAGGCTCGTGAGAAGGCAGAAGCTGTCCGCCGCGCCCGTAAATTGACTCGCAAAAAGTTGCAGCGCGAAGGCTTGTTGCCTTCAAAGCCCAAGGTCGAAATGACGCGTGGACCGCGCGCTTAGGACGTTTATATCACTGCGCAACCTGCGCTACGCTAGGACATTCCAGACGCCCCGGGGCAACCCTGTGGGCGTCTTATTTATACGTATTGATAGCACAGAATAGGAACCCCGTGATCTTAGGGGTTTAAGGCTAGAGTACATTAGAGCAATTCAACGCTTGACAGACACCAATTACTCTTCCATCTCACTGAGAACGCATATCATTTTCGCAAAACCGCTGGACACTTTTGCGTGATATGCTCGAGCGCTTAATTCCGGGCCGGACAGGAACACTTGTTTCGCAGGCGCGTTTAAGTGTACAATATCGGCTACATCATACGGTCGGGCGCGCGCCAGCGCATTCCATTTTTCAAGGCAGGTTGCACATGGCAGACACGCAGTTGGCAGACACGCAGTTGGCAGACAAGAAGTTGGCAAACAGGCATTGTTCCTTTGTTCCAGCCAGCTTGGCCATTTGCTTCGGGCTGCTTGTTTCCGCTTGTGAAACCACACAATCGCTGGTGCCACGAGATGCGGGCGTCGCGACGCTTGAAACCGATAATGGCGCGGCCAGCTCTGTAAATATAGCCTCGCTGAGCGAGCTGATCGCCAAAAATCCGAACGATGCAGGGGCCTACAACACGCGCGGGACCGCCTATGCCAAAGGCGGCAATTACAAAAATGCAATTGCTGATTTTTCACAAGCGATAAAACTCAATCCCGGCTTGGCCTCGGCCTACACTAATCGCGGCTTGGCTTATCGCCAGATTCAGCGGGACGACGCGGCGCTGTCGGATTTTAACTCAGCTATTTCGGCCAATCCGAATCATGCCGCCGCCTATCTCGGGCGCGCCAACCTACTGCGTTCAAAAGGTAGTTTTGATGAGGCCTT
>JAYTYD010000267.1:0-8927 GCA_043742625.1 Methylovirgula sp.
CATTCGGTGGTCACAGCTTGTTCCACCGGTGCGCACGCTATAGGTGACGCGGGACGTTTGATTGCGTTTGGCGATGCAGATGTCATGGTGGCCGGCGGCACCGAATCGCCGGTTTCGCGGTTGTCGATTGCCGGTTTTGCGGCTTGCAAGGCGCTCTCCACCAACTTTAATAGCACGCCCGAAAAAGCATCACGCCCTTATGACAAAGACCGGGATGGTTTTGTAATGGGCGAGGGCGCGGGTTGCGTTGTGCTGGAAAGCTACGACCACGCTAAAGCGCGCGGCGCGCATATCTACGCCGAGCTCATCGGATATGGACTTTCGGGCGATGCTTATCACATCACATCGCCGTCACCCGAGGGCGACGGAGCCTATCGCAGCATGAAAGCCGCGATGGAGCGCGCCGAGGTGAGTGTTGACCAACTGGATTATGTTAACGCCCATGGCACATCAACACCGATGGGTGATGATATTGAGATGATGGCTGTTGAGAGGCTTGTGGGAGATGCGGCTGCACGTTTAACGATGTCGTCAACAAAATCCTCGATCGGTCACCTGTTGGGGGCTGCCGGGGCAGTGGAAGCGATATTCTGTATTTTAGCGATGCGCGATTCTATGGCCCCGCCAACGCTCAATCTTGATACGCCGTCGCGCGTTACTAAAATCGATCTCGTACCGAAAGTTGCAAAATCGAAAAATATTGAAGTCGCGCTGTCCAATTCGTTCGGATTTGGCGGAACAAACGCGTCTTTGGTGTTCCGTAAAGGCTGAGGCCGCTTTAACAAACCTTGAAGCGCCTAAGTACGGTTTTTGTTTTAAATTAGCCTGCGGTACAACGCAAACTTTACATAGCAAACTTTATAGACTCGATCTGCTTACCGCGCAGGACTCGAGTGCCGCACTTCAGCGGCACTCGAAGGCTTTTTACTATGTTCAGGCAATATCGAAGCGATCCGCATTCATTACTTTGTTCCAGGCCGTAATAAAGTCGCACACAAAAGCTTGTTGCGCGTCAGCGGAGGCATACACTTCGGCTAGAGCACGCAGTTGCGAGTTTGACCCGAAAACGAGATCGACGCGGGTTGCGGTCCACTTCAATTCACCTGTTTTGCGATCATGCCCCCAAAATATAGACTCTGAGTCTGCAGCAAGCTTCCACGTTGTGTTCATGTCGAGCAAATTGACGAAGAAGTCATTGGTCAGCACCTCGGTGCGATTCGTGAAAACCCCATGTTTGGATTTGCCGGAGTTTGCATTCAACACGCGCATACCGCCCAGTAACACTGTCATTTCCGGGGCGGTGAGTGTGAGCAACTGCGCCCGGTCAATAAGCAATTCCTCAGCGGAAACCGTGTATTCGCCTTTGGCATAATTACGGAAACCATCTGCGATTGGCTCCAGCACGGCAAAAGTCTCGACATCCGTTTGCTCCTGCGACGCATCTGTGCGTCCCGGCGTGAACGGAACCTTGACATCATGCCCCGCATTCTGGGCAGCGCGCTCGATGGCTGCACAACCGCCAAGAACGACCATATCTGCGAGCGAAACCAACTTGCCGCCGGACTGGATGGCGTTAAAAGCGGTGCCAATTTCTTCGAGCTTGTACAGAATATGCGACAGCTCAACCGGATGATTCACCGCCCAATCCTTCTGGGGAGCAAGCCTGACCCGCCCGCCATTTGCGCCGCCGCGTTTATCTGATCCGCGAAAGGTCGAGGCCGATGCCCAAGCGGTCGAAACCAAGTCGGCAATGGAAAGCCCGGATGCCAAAATGTTGGACTTGAGAGTTCCAATGTCATTTTCATCGATCAGAGGATGGGTGACAGCGGGAACCGGATCTTGCCACAGTTGCGGCTGTTTTGGCACAAGTGCGCCGAGATAACGGCTGATTGGCCCCATGTCGCGATGGGTCAGTTTGAACCATGCCTTGGCGAAGGCCAGCGCAAACTCTTGCGGATTTTCCGAAAAACGCTTTGAAATTGCGGCGTAGATCGGATCGACTTTGAGCGCGAGGTCTGAAGTCAGCATCATTGGCGCATGCCGTTTTGACGGGTCATGCGCATCCGGCACAGTGCCCGCTGCAGATGCCTCCTTTGGCGTCCACTGAAAAGCGCCCGCCGGACTTTTGGTTAGTTCCCAGTCAAAATTGAAGAGATTTTCGAAGTAATTATTGTCCCACGTCGTCGGGCTCGTGGTCCACGCGCCCTCTAGGCCACTGCTGATTGTTGCTGCGCCGTTTCCGCTGCCGAAGCTGTTTTTCCAGCCAAGGCCCTGTTCTTCGATACCCGCGCCTTCAGGCTCGCGGCCAACATATTTTGACGGGTCGGCGGCACCGTGAACTTTGCCAAAGGTGTGACCGCCGGCAATGAGGGCGACGGTTTCCTCATCATTCATCGCCATGCGCGCAAACGTTTCGCGGATGTCTCTGGCGGAGGCGAGTGGATCCGGCCTGCCATTTGGACCTTCCGGATTCACGTAAATTAAACCCATCTGGACGGCAGCGAGTGGACTTTCGAGCACTCTGTCACCGGTGTAACGATTATCACCCAGCCAAGTATCTTCACTTCCCCAATAAATATCCTCTTCAGGCTCCCAAATATCAGCGCGGCCGCCGGCAAAGCCAAATGTTTCAAATCCCATCGATTCTAGAGCGCAATTGCCAGACAAGACCAACAAGTCGGCCCAAGAAATTTTGTTGCCGTATTTTTGTTTAATCGGCCATAACAGGCGGCGCGCCTTGTCGAGATTGGCGTTATCCGGCCAGCTGTTAAGCGGTGCGAATCGTTGTGTGCCGGAAGATGCGCCGCCGCGCCCGTCGCCGGTGCGGTAGGTTCCGGAGCTATGCCAAGCAAGCCGGATAAAAAATGGGCCGTAGTGTCCATAATCAGCGGGCCACCAGACCTGAGAATCGGTCATAAGGGCAAAAAGGTCTTGTTTAAGGGCATGCAGGTCGAGTTTTTTAAACGCTTTAGCATAGTCGAAGTTCGGACCCATTGGACTCGAGAGAACTGAATTCTGGTGCAGCATTTTAAGATTTAATTGGTTTGGCCACCAATCCTTGTTAGATTTGGCACCAAGTGTCGCTTGATTAGGCATTGCGTGCATTACCGGGCACTTAGCGGCCTGTTTTACGGTATTATCGTTCATCGTCTTCTCCGGGGGCGTCTGAAATTGGTTTGATTTCCAAGGCAGTGACTGGATATACTTTGAGCCTGCGTTGGTCTGAATGGAAGTGTCGGTTTCCTGCGCACCAAATGTGGATTGCTCGCGTTTTTATTGGTGGGCGTCAGACGTTGCTGTCATTATCACTCTCTGACCGATCACTCTTTGAGCGTTCACCGTTTTTGGCTGGAGGACGCTGAACGCTTGCCAATGCCGCTCCGGTGCTTGCCTGTCGCCGGATCGCCATCAGGTAATGACGATTTATCTTAGACTCATTCTAACAACTATGAAAGCAGTCAAATCGAAATTACGATCAACAAAAGCACTCTTGGCAATCTTGCGCCGAACTTGGAGCGTCGAGCCCGCGCTTAAAGCCGCTGAGCCTTTACAATGCCGCAACTTTGAGTGAACCCACATATGTCTGCGCGGCAAAAAAGTTTTAGCGGGCAGACATGATTTTTAAGGTGACGATTTATTTTTAGATTGAGGATTTGTTATGAATAACGCTGCAAAAATGTACGTCGCTGAATTTTTAGGCACTGCAATTCTGGTCATTATCGGTTGCGGCTCTGCAACCATCGGTGGTCTTGGAGGTGCGCTTGGCGCCGGACCGATCGGCGCAGTTGCTTTGTTGCCAATTGCGGTCGCTTTTGGAATGACCGTAACTGCGCTGGCCTATGGAATTGGACCAGTTTCTGGATGTCACGTTAATCCTGCAGTAACTGTGGGAGCATGGGTTGCCGGCCGTATGGATACGGCAACGGCTATCGGTTACATTGTCGCCCAAGTGGTCGGCGGATTAGCAGGTGCTGCATTTTTGTCCTACGTCCTTAGTGGCGTTGCTGGTCATGGATATGGCGCAAACGAGGTGCAGACTAGCTTCGATGTGGGTCAGGCCTTCGTCGTTGAAATGGTCGCAACCATGTTCTTCTTGATCGTCATTCTTGGTTCCACCACTGCGGGAACCGCCACTCCTGTCGCGGGATTGGCGATTGGTATGGCCCTTACGGTCATTCACATTACGACCATCAAGGTTACAGGCACCTCGGTAAATCCGGCGCGATCGATTGGACCGGCACTTTTAACCGGCGGCAAGGCCATGGTTGATCTTTGGATTTTCATTGTGGCGCCCATCGTCGGTGCGACAATTGCGGGCTTTTTGTTCAAGAGCAAGGCACTTGAGGTTTGATCGTCACGCATTTCGTTGTACCGGGCGGCTTCGGTCGCCCTTTTTATTTTGCGGTTTAGCGGGGCTGGCGGGTTGTGACGTTGCCAGCCGCAAGCTATAAGGCCGCATCTTTACTTTCAAACATGAGAAGAAAATGACTATCCAACATACATTTTCGATATTGAAGCCAGACGTGACCAAGCGCAATTTGACCGGGGCTGTAAATGCCGTGATCGAGAAAGCCGGTTTGCGTATCGTGGCGCAGAAGCGCATTCACATGACCCGCGCGCAGGCAGAAAAATTTTATGGGGTTCATGCCGCCCGCCCGTTTTTTGGTGAATTGGTTGAAATGATGACGTCGGCCCCCGTGGTTGTCCAGGTTCTGGCTGCTGAAAACGCCATCCAGCTTTATCGTGACGTGATGGGTGCCACCAACCCGGCAAACGCTGCGCCCGGCACAATCCGTAAGGAATTCGCACTTTCGATGGGCGAAAACTCGGCTCATGGATCCGATGCTCCGGAAACTGCGGCGCTCGAAATTGCCCAGTTTTTTGCGGGCAATGAAATCGTCCGCTGATTTATTCCACACGTGTTGGCAAAAAGGTGTCCTTCGGGACGCCTTTTTATTGCACTGGCAATGCGGCCAGATTTTGGTGCGCTTCTCGTTCCCACATGGTTTGAAATTTTGCTTCAAAGGCGTGGACGCTGTTGGTGTCGTTTACGCGGATAAGATCATTGTCCTGCTGCTTCAGTCCGGATGCTGAAAAATTGGCAGATCCGGTGCGCAATATCTGGCCATCCACCACGTAGCCCTTGAGGTGCATAATCGCGTTTTGCGCTGGTTTTATGCGCATTTCGATCATCGTGGACGCCAGAAGCTTGTCTAACGCTCCGGTTGCGCGCTCCCCAGGCGGGCGGCCGCCGGAGCCATCAACGTAGAGCCGCACCGCCACGCCGCGCGCGGCGGCTGCACTCAGCGCTTCAATAACCGGAACATCGGTTAGCACATAAGCGGCAAAATCAATTGTACTGCGCGCCTGATTGAGCATTTCCACGTCAATGTGTTCAAGGTTCTCCGAAGGGCTGTAGTGAATTTCAAATAGTGCGGAAGGTGTAGCTTTAGGGGCGGAGACGCTGAGCTGAGGTGGTGAAGTCAGATTTGGCGGCCGCGATACTGGCACAGCGGTCAGCAAGCCCAGCGCTGCTATGCCGCCAAACGCAAACGAGAAATGTTTGGTATGTGTTTGAATGTCCAACCCTCTGCGCAACCACAGGTTGCATAGACATCAATTGCAGTCTACGCAACCGGCTGGGACAAATTTGGGTCATTTATTTTAACGAAGCGTTAAGGCGAGGCGAGTTCTGGAAAATACCGGGCAAACATCCTGTTGCTGTAAGCTACGAGGTTTGGCTGTTGTTCGGCAAAATCGCGGATCGGGGTGTCAAAATTTTTACACAGGCAGCTCGACACAAAGGCAAAAAATGTCGCGTCCCAGCCGGTTGGTTGATCGCCAAAGAAATAGGGCTTCTCGCCTAAAATGTCTGACAGCGCTTGTAAATCGCGAAAGGCCAAAGTCTGTATTTCGGGCCGCGAATGCCGCCCCATGCCATGGGCGATTCCGCGCTTTTTGATCTGCCTTGGCGCAAGAAGACCAACAAGAGCTCGCAGCGGCGCCGGCATACCGTCGAAAAAGGTACGCGGTCCTTTGATGTAATTTGAGTGTATCAGCCAACGGGCGTCGATGATCGTCCAGCAAAGGTGATCCTCACACATTTTTTCCAATGCCCACCCTTCAGATTTTTGCCGGGCAGTGAGGTCTTTATCAAAATCGAAACCGTATTTGCGTTCGATATGCCACCGGATAAAGGTCGAATCGGCAATCCTCTCATTGTTATCGTCCATATAGGGTCGCTTGCCTTTCGGGCCGTCGGGATTGAACTTCGCCTCAACTCTGTATGGCAGACCCGACATTTTCAATAACACCAACGCCTTAGTGACAAAGGGGCTGGCGTCCGGCAGGCCAAAAGCCGGGCCAAAGGTGTGCAATGTAATCATAGTTTCACACTTTCGAATTTAGGGATTTCACTCGCGCTACGAGCAATTCGGTTTGATGAACGGCGTTAGCAGCGATACCTTCGGCAACGATTTTGCGCCACACGAAACTGGCGAGGCCTGAAATTTTGACGGTTGAACGAATTTCCACACCATCCGCAGTTTCTATCAATTCATGAACATCATACATGCGGGCAAGCGGAAAGTGAGTCACGTCTGTGAAGCTACGGTTTTCAGTGACTTCGGTCAGTTCCAGCTTCAAATTAAGCCCGCCCTTTGGCTTAAACTTGAAAAAGCTACCGGGCCTGAACGGGCCTTGCATTTGCGTGCTTTCAACATCATCCAGCCATTCCGGCCAACGGTCTATGTCAGCCCAGACGGCGTAAATCTGCGCCGCGTTTAATCCATGTACTGTTTTTGAATAGGTATTGCTCCACATTTTGCCCGCTCCTTTTTAAGTGGTTGAGTAAACACTTCCTACTGACAGACACCTGACATATCGTGTCAGGAGAGATACCTTAGGTTTTCCCATGATCAAAGCTGATCGACTGTTGAATCTGGTTCAGGCCTTGCGGCGACACCGTCGCCCCGTGACAGCGGAGACATTGGCTCAGGAGCTGGAAGTTTCGGTGCGTACCATCTATCGCGATATTTCGGGGCTGGTGGCAAACCGGGTGCCGATCAGGGGCGAGGCCGGGATTGGCTATGTGCTGGAGGCGGGTTTTGATTTGCCGCCCATGATGTTCACCGCCGATGAAATTGAAGCGATACTTGTGGGAATGCGCTGGTTGCGCGGGCGGGCAGATGTGTCTTTGGCCAAGGCGGCAGAGGATGTTTTGGCCAAAGTCGGGGAGATTTTGCCAAAAAACATGCAGCCCTTGTTGTTTGAGGGGACTTTATTTGCGCCAAATTTCCACAAGTCACATATGTCGGACCAAATCGACGTTGGTGTTGTTCGCCTCGCTATTCGTAAGGGGCACAAGATTTTAATTGTTTATAGCGATGCCAACGGAACAGTGAGCCAGCGCACCGTGTGGCCGTTCGGCCTTTCATTTTTTGAGACATCGCGCGTCATGATCGCTTGGTGCGAAACGCGGCAGGATTTTCGTAGCTTTCGCGCCGATCGCATTTCCAAGGTGGAGTATTTACAGCAAACTTATCCAGCGCGGCGGGCGGATTTGCTCAAGCGTTGGAGAGCGGCGTGCAAATTTGAAGGCGCATTGCAACATTAGCCAGTGCCAGCGGATAGGCGATATGCTCTTGCTCTAACACCCGCGCGGCCAGAGTGTCAGGCGTATCTTGCGCCAAAACCGGCACGGCGCGCTGCAAAATAATTTCGCCTTCGTCCATCTCCGGTGTGACAAAATGGACAGTGCAACCGTGCTGTTTCGCGTTATCGGCCAGCGCCCGCTCATGTGTATGCAGGCCTTTGTATGCGGGCAGGAGGGCAGGGTGAATATTAATTATGCGACCACGCCACGCATTGGCAAAGTCGGGGGTCAACAAACGCATAAAACCAGCGAGACAAACCAATTCAATCCTATGTGCAACGAGGATTTTTTGCATTTCCGCATCAAAATCCGCACGGTTTTTGAAGGCTTTGTGATCGACGCACGCAGAATGGAGCCCCCTTTGCGTGGCGAATTCCAAACCTGCGGCATTAGGCCGATTTGATAAGACCAGCACAATTTCGCTCGGAAAATCAGGCGTCTGCGCGGCTTCAACCAACGAACGCATATTTGACCCGCGCCCTGAAATTAAAATCGCAGTGCGAATCTTGCGCATTAAAGCTTCAATTGTCCCAAAGTGGTTACGCGCTCCACGCCAGCAACAGTGATGCGGCCAAAGATGATCGCCATTTCACCTGCGTCGTGCAAGGCGGCCATCGTGCGCACGGCATCGTCTTTACCCACCACGGCGATCATGCCGATGCCGCAGTTAAAGGTGCGCAACATTTCTGCCTGCGCCACGTTGCCAATTTTCGCAAGCCAAGCAAAAACCGGCGGGACGACAATCGCACTCAAGTCAAGCGCCGAGCCCAGTCCTTCGGGCAAAACGCGCGGAATGTTATCGGGAAAACCACCGCCGGTGATGTGCGCCAGCGCTTTTATGGGCGCACCGTCTCGGAGAATTTTCAAGAGCGGCTTCACATAAAGCCGGGTGGGCACCAGCAAAGCTTCGGCTAAGGTTTTGGATGGCGCAAAAGGGGCCGGATCAGTCCAGTCCAGTCCGCTGCGGGCGACAATCTTACGCACAAGGGAAAAGCCGTTTGAATGAATACCCGATGAAGCAAGGCCGATAAGCACATCGCCCTCGCCGATATCGCCGCGAGGCAATAGTTTACCGCGTTCGGCTGCGCCAACAGCAAAACCGGCCAGATCATAGTCATTGGCGGCATACATGCCCGGCATTTCAGCCGTTTCGCCGCCGATTAAAGCGCAACCGGACTCAATGCAGCCCTGTGCAATGCTTTTGACGATTGCAGCGCCAACCTTCGGGTCGAGCTTGCCTGTGGCGTAATAGTCCAGAAAAAACAGAGGCTCG
>JAYTYD010000268.1:0-3823 GCA_043742625.1 Methylovirgula sp.
TTGCGGCCACAAGGGCGCTTGGTTGTGGTCGATTTTGCCCCGCACGCCGAGGAGATTTTGCGCGATCAGCACGCGCACCGGCGTTTGGGCTTCGCGGCAAACGAGGTGGACGGCTTCATGCGCGACGCCGGACTGGCTTCTGAAGGCCACGTGGATTTGAAATCGACCGTGGCGAAAACCGCTGATCTGAAAACCAGTTCAGGCAAGCTGACAGTGTCCATTTGGGTCGGCCGTGATCCGCGCTTCATCGCCGATCTCACCAGCCGTGCGGAGGTTGCATAATGTCGCCGTTTTTAAGAGATGCCCATCCTGAGGCACCCGGCTCGGTGCGGGTAAGTTCATTGCGGCCAAGCCGCAATACATGGGGCACGGTGCGCGTGTCGTTCGAGTTTTTTCCGGCCAAAAACGCTGAAGCTGAACCTGCTCTATGGGAGGCGATCAACCGCCTGACGCCGCTCCAGCCGGAATTTGTGACAGTGACCTATGGTGCGGGCGGCTCCACGCGGGAGCGCACCCACAACACCGTGGCGCGCATCGTGGGCGAAACCACCGTGCCGCCGGCCGCGCATCTCACCTGCGTGGGCGCAACACGCGAAGAAGTGGACGATATTGTACGCGGGTTTTGGGCAGCGGGTGTGCGCCAGATTGTGGCGCTGCGCGGCGATCCGCCAGGCGGAGTGGGTGCGCGCTACGAGCCTTTTCCCGGCGGCTATCAAACCACAGCGGAGCTGGTGGAAGGCATCAAGAAAATTGGCAATTTCAGTGTGGCCGTGTCCGCCTATCCCGAAAGCCATCCTGAAAGCGGCTCATGGCAGGCGGATATCGACGTGCTAAAAGCCAAGGTTGATGCCGGTGCAGACATGGCGATCACCCAGTTTTTCTTCGAGAACGACCTATATTTCCGCTATCTCGACCGTGTACGCGCCGCTGGAATTCCCATTCCGATCATCCCGGGCATTGTTCCCGTGCAGAATTTTCGCCAGACGGCAAATTTTGCCCGAAAGACCGGCGCAAGCGTGCCGCAATGGCTTGCGGACAGGTTTGAGGGATTGGATGAGGACGCCTCAACACGGCGCTTGATTGCGGCTGCCGTGGCGGCAGAGCAGGTGATCGATCTGGTGGATCGCGGTGTGCAGGATTTCCACTTTTACACGATGAACCGCGCTGATCTGGTCTACGCGACCTGTCACCTTTTAGGGTTGCGGCCAAACGTGGCACAGGCGGCTTAAGCGCTCTCAACCAATGCTTTCAGCGTCTCTAATGTTGACCGATCCGCCACACCGTCAACGCGCGCGGGGCGGAAGTGGCGTTGAAATGCCGCGACTGTCGCCTCAAGTTTGGAGTCATAAATGCCATCGATGTCCACCCCGTATCCATAGCTTTGCAACAGGTGTTGCAGTCCCATAACCGGCGGACCGAGTGTGCCTTTTGACATGGCCGCGCTGTCCCGGATCGGCGCGGGCGGCACAAAGTGCCCCACACCGTGGGCGGCCAATTCGTGCCATGGAAAATTTTCGCCGGGATCAACCTTGCGCCCGGGCGCAACATCAGAATGGGCGAGAACGTTGCGTTTGGGGATGGTATGCCGCGCGGCAATGTCCGCACATAGAGCCGTAACGGCTGCGATTTGTGCGGGCGGATAGGGCGGCAGCAAGAGCGCTTGCCCTTTAAGCAGCGCTTCCGCGTTCTGCAGCGCTTGCCCGTTAAGCTCTGTGTGGCCGACATTGACGATTTCGATGCCGATGGACGCGGAATTTACATCGTGATTTCCCGCCCAGACGCTTTTTCCGGCGTGCCATGCCCGGCGGGGTTCCAGCACAAGTTGATCAATGGCCCCGTTTTCCCACACAAGGTAATGACAGGAGACCTCAGCGGCAGGGTCGATCAGGCGTTCCAAGGCGGCTTGCCCGGTTGCCATGCCGGTGTAATGTAATATGAGCATATCAATCGCTTTGTGGCGCTCACCATGGTTAGGCGAGGCCACAAAGTTTTGTGCTAAATGTGACTCTGGCTTCAAATTTTACTGGTAGTAAGCGCGGCAATATTCATTGCCGTAACGGTCATAACCGACGCGGGCACAGGAGCGCTGCTGCGGAGCGGTTGCGCCGCCAATAATTGCACCGCCGGCAGCGCCGATAACACCGCCAGCCAAAGCGCCGCCGAACTTACCAGTTGTTGCCGCACCAATGGCAGTACCGGCCGCGCCGCCGATCAGGGCGCCGCCAAGTGCGCGATCTTGCGGATTGTTGCTGTTGCAGCCGCTTAGCGCAATGGCCGATGCCAAAGCCATGGAAACCAGAATTACTTTTCTCATGCTCGTTCTCCTGTTATGAGCCTTACAAATCTTCTCTATCTCTTTACCGCTTACGCGTGATGTGCGCCAGCGCATCTTACCGGCAACGCAGTGCCGCCTGTAAAGTTCCAGCCTAGTATAATTTTAACTCGCGTTGCATGAACGCCTGATGAAGACAATATCGCAATAGCTGATAGGTTTGAACAGCGATATTTGTTTGATTGCATGATTTGTAATGCCAGAGTGGCGGTGCCAAAGTCGGGCAATAAAGGGTACTGAAAAGTGATAGCGTGGTAGTCCTAAGCCCTGTTTTAAAACTGAAGCGCGAAACACTTGGGCTGATGTTCGGCTTTATTGGCGTGGTGATTTTTGCGGCTACATTGCCGTTTTCGCGCCTCGCGGTGCCGGACTTAGGCCCTTGGTTCATCACCTTTGGCCGCGCTGCACTGGCGGGCTTGATTGCGCTGATCGTGTTGCGCTTGCGCAATCGGCCACTCCCAAGCCGCAGCCAACTGTGGCGGATCGGTTTCGCAGCACTATGTTTGGTGATCGGCTTTCCCATTTTCAGCAGTTTGGCCGTTAAAACCATTCCCTCCAGCCATGGCGGCGTGGTTTTGGGTATTTTGCCATTGGCGACGTCGTTGCTTTCAGCAGCCTTTTATGGCGAACGCCCGTCGATAGGCTTTTGGATTTGCGGTGTTTCAGGTGCAGCGGTTGTGGGGGCCTTTGCTCTTCGTCAAGGCGGCGGCGCTGTGAGTTCCGGCGATTTATATTTGCTTGCGGCAATTGTTGCCGCGGCGACCGGCTACACCGTGTCAGCCAAGCTCAGCACAGTTATGCCCGGATGGGAGGTCATCTCATGGTGCGTGGTTCTTGCCTTGCCGCTCACCATTCCCGCCAGTTTAGCCACCCTGCCTCCCGATCTGCACGCTGTTGCGCCAAGTTCGTGGTTGGCTTTTACCTATTTGGGCACAATGAGCATGTATGTCGGTTTTTTTGCGTGGAACACCGGTCTTGCAATGGGCGGCACGGCACGGGTCAGCCAGGTGCAACTTTTACAGAGCTTCTTCACTCTTGCCTTCGCCAGCTTGATAAACCGCGAGGCGATAGGCTGGGAGACATTGCTGTTTGCCGCGCTTGTTCTTGTTATAGTCTTTTTAGGGCGACGGTTCCGCGTAAGATAGCTTATCATAGTTTATATTGTCTTTATTTTGCCATAAAGAATATCAGTTAGCCAATACTGAATTCATGGATCAATCAATATAAACGTATAGAATTTATACTGAATAGATATAGCCTTAATCTTCGCCCTTTTGTTGCCCCATTAGCCTGATTTAAACCCTCACCGAAATAATCTATTTGAGGTTTTTAATGATCAATTTGAAACGGTCCGCAGCTGCAATTATCGTGGTTTTGACCACAGCGGCATTCCCGATCAATGTTTTTGCTGAAGAAGCTAATTTTGGCCTGCTTGGCGAAATTTTTGGGTCCAAGACGCCTTCATCCACCACGCCTTCATCAACCACTCCT
>JAYTYD010000269.1:0-1516 GCA_043742625.1 Methylovirgula sp.
ACGGCGCGGGCAACGCGGATGGGGCCTCCGCGCGCGGTGGTGCGTGAGGTGCTGGGTTCGATTAAATCCGAACGTGCGGTGAGCCTAATAGCCATTCACACCCACAACATCCCGAATGTTTTTAGTGCGAATGCGCTGAAAGCGGCAGAAGCGGCAAAGCCTGCGGCGTTGGCAGGACGCGAAGATTGGCGGCATGTTCATTTGCTGACGATTGATCCGCCTGATGCCAAGGATCATGACGATGCAGTTTTTGCAGAAGCAGATCAAGAGGTTGAGGGTGGCTTTATCGTCACCGTAGCCATCGCTGACGTTTCGGCCTATGTGCGGTCGGGGTCGGCTCTTGACCGCGAAGCGCTGGAGCGCGGCAATTCTGTGTATTTTCCGGACCGGGTCGTGCCGATGTTGCCGGAAAGGATTTCGAACGATTTGTGCTCATTAAAGAGCGGGGAGGAGCGGCCCGCACTCGCGGTACGAATGTTTTTGGGGCCGGATGGTCGCAAAACCAAGCATTTCTTTCACCGGATAATGATGAAGTCCGCTGGCAAACTGGCTTACGCGCAGGTTCAGCGCGCAATTGATGGCGCGCCGGATGAGGCGACTATGCCATTGATGGATGAGCTGAAAGTGCTCTATGCTGCGTACAAGTGCGCGAAAAAGGCACGTGATGCCCGCCAACCACTGGAATTAGACCTTCCCGAACGCAAATTGATCTTAAATCCGGACGGCACAGTGGCGCGGGTAAGTATTCCCGAGCGTCTGGATGCACATAAACTCATCGAAGAATTTATGATTCTCGCGAACGTGGCAGCGGCGGAAACATTGGAAGCAAAAAGCTCCAAGTTGATTTACCGGGCTCATGACGAACCCTCTCTTGAAAAGCTTAACGCTCTGTCTGAGTTTTTGGCCTCAATAGGCATAAAGCTGGCAAAGGGGCAAGTTCTCAAACCTGAGCAATTCAACCAGATTCTAGAGCGGGTAAAAAGCACCGACAATGAACATCTGGTCAATGAGGTGGTTCTCCGATCACAGGCGCAAGCCGAATATACCACGCAGAACTACGGGCATTTTGGCCTGAATTTGCGCCGCTATGCACATTTTACCTCACCCATAAGGCGCTATGCGGATTTGATAGTGCACCGCGCCTTGATAAGGGCGCTCAATATGGGCGAGGACGGCCTTTCAGATCGCGAAATCATAAGTTTGCCGGATGTTGCCGCACAAATTTCAATTGCTGAACGCCGGGCAATGGCGGCGGAACGTGAGACAACGGACAGGCTGATTGCGCAGTTTTTGTCGGATAAAGTTGGTACGATATTTTCAGGCCGGATTGCGGGCGTGACGCGGGTCGGTTTGTTTGTCAAACTTGATGACACCGGTGCAGACGGCTTCATTCCGGCTGCCACATTGGGGGCGGACTATTTCCGCTACGACGAAATCTCGCATGAATTGGTGGGAACCCGCACCGGCGAGACCCACCGGCTGGGAGACAGGGTTGAAGTAAAGCTGGTTGAGGCAG
>JAYTYD010000270.1:0-1478 GCA_043742625.1 Methylovirgula sp.
TCGTCGAATCCGACAATGGAAATATCCTCCGGAATTTTCAGGCCGCGCGATTTTGCTTCAATGATGGCACCAATGGCGCTTTCATCATTGGAAGCAAAAACGGCGGTTGGACGCACCGGATTATCTAGCAGCTGCGCCATCGCCAGGCGGCCCGAACGGATTGAGAAGCCACTCGGAACTACCGAACCCGGCCAAGTTTCACAAGCGTGCATCAGCACACCTTTTCGGTAGCCCTCCAGCCGCTCGTGCGACAAGATATTGTCTTGCGGACCCATGAGATGGGCAATGCGGCGGTGGCCAATTTGAGCGAGATAGCCCACCATGTCAGCACAGGCCGCCACATTGTCGATGCTGACGGTTGGAATGTCGGCTCCAGCAATGCGCTCGCTGATCGCCACAATCGGATAGCGGCGTCCGACCGGGCGCGGGCGTTTGATGTCGCCATAAGGAATATTGCCATTGAGCAGGATCATGCCATCGGCGCGCTGCCCATCTAGCAGGCGGACATAGGTCGCCGCCATCTCCCTGTCCCCCGCTGTGTCGCCAATCAGGATTGCTTTGCCCATGGCGCGTGCCTGCTCTTCAATGCCCTGCAGCAGGACCGGAAAAAACGAATTGCTGATATCTGCAATCAGCACTACGATCAGTCCGCTGGATTTGCTGCGCAGAGACCGGGCGTTAAAATTGACGGTGTAGTTAAGTTCGTGCGCCGCATTCTGGATGCGGCGTGTCAAATCGTCGGAGACATCTGTGGTCGACGACATGGCTCGGCTGACAGTGGCTAGTGACACCCCCGCCCTAGCGGCGACATCCTTCATGGTTGCGGTAGACCGGCGCGGCATTCATCCTCCTATCGCTGCCGCGGCAATCGCGCGGTTCGGCAAATCTGTCTTAAGTAAAAATAAGCAATAATTCTTCAAATCACACTTGACAAGTCATGAAATCGTTTTCATAAATACGACATAGTGTTTAAATTCAACTAAACGCAATAATCTCAGTGACAATGCTGGTCGATGCCAGAACTTGGCATTAGAAGCGGAAGTCTTTGGATTTTGCGTCGAGTTAGCTGAGATTTGATGTGCCAGATCAAAGCAACCGAACTCTGCATTCCTGAAAAGCTTTTCAGGAATGTGTCAAAAAGTAACATTGCCACACGTCATGGCAAACCCGGAGGGAAAGGCGATGCAGGGGATGAAACTGGCATATCACGCCAATTGCTGGGGGCCGCTGGGCGGCAATGCGGCGGGTGTCACCTCGATCACTCAGCTTACCTATCACACCTTCGCCGACATGCCGCGCGCCATTGCTGAAATCGGCGCTGTGGGCTACGAGGGTGTTGAGCTATTCGACGGCAATCTTCTGGACTACCAGCCTGCGGAGCTGCGCCAAATTCTGGCGGGTGCGGGCGTCAAGCTTGTGGCTGGTTATTCCGGCGCAAATTTCATCTTTTCCGACATTCTGGAAGACGAGTTGGCCCG
>JAYTYD010000271.1:0-13754 GCA_043742625.1 Methylovirgula sp.
TTCGTCAATCCCAATGGCTTGCCCAGCGCGCGCCACGTGTCATCCGCGCGCGACTTCGCCGTACTGGCGCGGGCGCTGTTACGGGATTTTCCCGAACATTCAGACCTTTATGGCATTGGTGCCTTGTCCTTGAACGGGCGTACAATTCCCACCCACAATGGCATGTTGGGCCGTTATCCGGGAGCTGACGGAATGAAAACCGGCTTCACCTGTGCGGCCGGATTTAACATTGTAGCGAGCGCAACCCAGCGGGGCCGGCATTTAATCGCCGTTGTGATGGGCGAACCTTCGGCCAAAGCCCGGACCAGACACGCCGCAGAATTGTTGGACGCCGCATTCGGCAGCTCCGGCGGCGCGGGCTCCTTGTCGGCTCTGGAGCGCGGTTCAGGCTCTGCGCCGGATATGCGCGCCACCGCCTGTTCCCGCAAAACCAAAGGCGGAACCTGGGTTGGAGAAATCGAGGATTTTGCCACCGCTATCGAGCAAGTCAGGATGCCGTGGGACACTGGTCCGGCGCAAACATCCTCAAATATAGCTTCCTTGCCACGGCCAAGCTTTGACCCGATACCGGTTTATCTGGGCCGGGCGGCTAGCTGGACGGGAACGGTGCTTTCCGCCAGCAATCCCGCTTTGAAGCAAATGCCGGCTTCAGCAACTGCCTTCGCGCCGCTCGCCAAACCAGCGCCGACAGCAGCCGCACCGGGCGAGATCAAAGGCTTTGAACCGCTTGAATCCGATGCGGCATCGCCGCTGAAGCCGGACCCGAACGCCAATCCGATGAGTCTGGCGGGTGCAATCCCCGATGAAGCCGCACAGGCAAAGCCTGTAAAATATAAGGCAGCTCAGAAAAAGCAATCCACATCTAAATCTAAAACTGCGCAAATTAAAACTGCCTTAGCGTCCGGCAAGGCTGCTAAAATCACGAAACTCAAAGTTTTGCAACCAAAAACCGCCGTAAAAGAGCCTCCTAAAACCAAAATCATTGATGAGTGAAGCGCGACAGATAACGCCGCAAAGCAGCGATGCTGAGGCATTTGCCCATCCTTTGCCACAACCTCAAACGCCCGAAGCAATGTTTCCGCAAAACTGGCGCCTGATTGGCATCACCACTTTGATGCTTGGCGCGCTCTGCTATGGCTTGAATGTTCCTGTTGCCGGACTGGCAAACCGCGCCGGCGTGTCCGGCTCTGAAATTGTGCTGATCCGCATTGCCCTGCTGTTAGCAATCATCCTGAGCTATTGCAATTTTCGAGGTGTCTCTCTCTCGGTTTCCCGTCAGTCGCGCCCTGCAATTTTAAGTTTGGGCGTGGTGTCGGCTCTGGTTAGCTTGACCTATGTCTCCTCCATCGCCTTCATTCCGGTCGGCATCGCCGCGATGGTGTTTTACACGTTCCCGATTGTGGTGTTGCTCGCCAGCCCGTTTATTGACCGCGTGAGGCTTACAGTTTTTATGTTAGCTGCCGCAGCCCTCACCTTTTCCGGGATCGCGCTGGCCATCGGCCCGGGTTTCAACAGTCTGGATTGGCGCGGCGTCTTGCTGGCAGCAGTGGCCAGTATCGGAGCAGCGACACAATTTTTTATCGGGGCCCGGGCGCCGGGCGGTGGCGGCCTAGCCATGATTTTTTGGTTACAGGTTATCATGCTGCCATTTGCCTTTGCGTCCACATTTGTGTTTTCAACCGCGCCATTCAGCCATTTGCAAGACGGACTTTGGCCGGTTCTGCTGTCAGCGCTTGGCGCAATCATCGGCATATTCTGTCAGTATTTTGGCCTTGCCCGCGTCGGTGCCAGCTTAGCCAGCTTGATTTTTTGTCTTGAACCGATTGTCTCGACGCTGTTTTCGGGCTGGCTGCTGGGGGAAATATTGGCTCCTGCACAATATGTAGGCGGCGTTTTGGTCATATGCGGGATTTTGCTGAGCTGCCTCATCCCGCAACAGAAAGTGCTCGCATGACCCTTCCCGTCAGTCTGCTCACCGGCTTTCTGGGCGCCGGCAAAACCACTTTGCTAAATAAACTTCTGCGCGACCCAAGCCTGGCCAATACATTGGTGATCATCAATGAATTTGGCGAGATCGGACTCGATCATCTTTTTATGGAGGCGCACCCTGGCGACATGATGATGCTTTCTTCCGGGTGTTTGTGCTGCACCATTCGCGGGGATTTGGCCAATACGCTGGAAGACATTATTGAGCGTCGCATTGATGGCAAATTGCCAAACATTGACCGCATCATCCTGGAAACGACCGGCCTTGCCGACCCCGCCCCGATCTTGCACACGCTGATGGGTCATCCCCGCCTGATGCTGAATTTCCGGTTGGAATCGATCATCACTTTGATTGACGCAACCAACGCCCTTGCCACATTGGACTCCCAGCCGGAAGCGTTGAAGCAAGCCGCTGTTGCCGATCGGCTGGTGTTGACCAAGACCGACGTGCAGGCCGTCGATGTTGCACTGATGGAAAGGCTTCATGCCCTCAATCCGACCGCGACAGTGCTTACAACCGCGCAAGCCACCCCGTCTGCTTTACTTAACGCCGGACTTTACAATCCGGTTAATAAAATTCCCGACGTGCAGCGTTGGTTGAAAGCTGAAGCGCTTGGCGGCGATCATCACCATCACGACGTCAACCGCCACAATGCCGATATTCGCGCTTTCTGTCTGCGCAGCGCTGTCGCGGTATCGCCTGCGGCATTTGACATTTTTGTTGAGCTGTTACGCAGCCTGCACGGCCCGAATTTACTACGGGTTAAAGGCATTATTGCCCTTACAGATCGCCCCGATGCGCCAATTGTCATTCACGGGGTGCAGCATGTATTTCACCCTCCGGTCCGGCTGGAAAGCTGGCCCGATGCTGACCACAGCACCCGGCTTGTGTTCATCGTGAAAAATATTCCCTCCGGCACGATTGCGGCGCTCTGGGCGGCATTTACCGGGATACCGATGGTCGATACGCAGGACGCAGCCAGCCACACGCACAATCCGCTAAAGTCGCACCTTGGCGGGCTGTTGGGGTAACTCATCGGAAAAAATTTCGCTTACACATAGACGGTAATGCGTCTAATGAGATTTTAGACGAGCCATCAGCTTGCAAAAATCATAAAAGTGCCGACAAGTAAGCGTCCTGGGGAGGAGATGATGAATCTGCTATCGCGAATCAAGAGCGAAGCTGCCTATCTAACCGGGTTTTTGCGCACATTACGGCGCACAACGCCGATCGCCAAAACACCGAATCGCACCATTCGCGACCTATCTGAGGAGTTGGCGGTAAAATTTGCCGACCGCGTCGCGCTGATCTCCGAGCGCGAAACATTCACCTATCGGGATTGGAACGGTCGCGCCAATAGGTATGCCGGCTGGGCCCGCAGCATCGACGTGAAAAAGGGTGACGTTGTCGCTCTGATGATGCCGAACCGTCCGGAATATTTAAGTATTTGGCTTGGAATCGCCAAAGCAGGCGGGGTAACCGCCCTCATTAACACCAACCTTTTCAGCCAGTCTCTCGCCCACTGCATCAATGTGGTAAATGCCCGCGCGGTTATCGTCGCGGTGGAGCTGATGCCCTTATTTGAAACGGCAAAACCCTTTCTCAAGTCCGGCCTGCAAATTCTGGCCCACGGCGATACCGACGCCTATCCGCGCATTGATAAACTACTTTCACAGTTTTCCGAGCTGAATCAGCCACTAGGAGAGCGGGTTCCGCTCAACATTAACGACAAATGTGTGTATATTTACACCTCCGGTACCACGGGTTTGCCCAAGGCGGCAAACATCAATCACTACCGGATGCAGCTTGCAATGCACGGCTACTCCGCCGTGACCGGCGCGACGGAATCCGACCGGATGTATGATTGTCTGCCGCTTTATCACACGGTGGGGGGCATAACCGCACCGGGCAGCGTGCTGACTGTTGGCGGCTCATGCGTCATCCGGGAGAAGTTTTCTGCCCGCGAATTTTGGTCCGACGTGGTGCGTTATGATTGCACGATGTTTTGTTACATCGGCGAGCTTTGCCGCTATCTTATCAACACTCCGCCGGGTAACTACGACACAAACCACCGTATTCGCCTGTGTTATGGCAATGGCCTGCGCCCCGATGTTTGGATCCCGTTCCGGGAACGTTTCAAGCTGCCGCATATTTTAGAGTTTTATGCCTCCACCGAAGGCAATGTCACGCTCTTCAATTTTGACTCAAAGCCCGGCTCTGTAGGCCGCGTTCCCAAATGGGTTGAAAAGAAAATCGTCGCCAAAATCGTCAAATTTGATGTTGCAAAAGAAGATGTTGTTCGTAACGCCAATGGCTTCTGCATCGAATGTGCACCCGATGAAGTCGGCGAAATCATCGGGGAAATCACCAATGATCCTGAAAAGCCCGTAGGCCGGTTTGAAGGCTATGCGGAAGCTGGAGCGACCTCTAAAAAGATCATCAACAATGTTTTCAAGTCCGGCGACTCTTGGTTTCGCTCCGGCGATTTAATGCGCAAAGACGCGCTGGGGTATTATTATTTTATCGACCGCATTGGCGACACCTTCCGTTGGAAGGGTGAGAATGTTGCCACCAACGAAGTGTCTGAAGCACTGACCGGCTTTGGCAGCTTTCTCGAAACCAATATTTATGGGGTTCCGGTTCCGGGATTTGAGGGGCGGGCCGGCATGGCTGCCCTGGTGATGGAAGATCCCGAAAAGTTGGATTTGGCGGCGTTCCGCACTTATCTGGCGCAACATTTGCCGGAATATGCGCGCCCCGTCTTTCTTCGCTTCCAGCATCATCTGGACGTTACCGGCACCTTCAAACAAAAGAAGGTTGATTTGGTGCAGGATGGCTTTAATCCTGATGTGGTCAAGGACGCGTTGTATTTCAACGATGTGCAGCGCGGCCAGTTTGTCCGCATTGACCCCGCATTGTATCAAAAAATCATTTCCGGCGAGGTTCGTCTGTGAGTTTTTTGCCAGCCTCAAGCCTGAACGTGCTGGATATGCACACGGCGGGCGAGCCTGTGCGTATTGTCACCGGCGGCTATCCTGTTTTGCGCGGGTCCACCATTCTCGACAAGCGCCGTGATGCGGTGGAGAACCACGACCACTTACGAACCATTTTGATGCACGAGCCGCGCGGCCACGCCGGCATGTATGGTGTTATACCGGTGCAGCCGGCGCTGGTCGGCGCAAAGCTCGCAGTGCTGTTCTGTCATGCCACCGGATATTCCACCATGTGCGGCCACGCCACCATCGCCATCGGCAGATGGGCGGTGGAAAGCGGCCAAGTGAAGCATGATGGTCGCACCGCTCGCTTTGGTTTGGAGCTTCCGTGCGGCGTGGTGGAGGTGGAGGCAAATCTTGAAAACGGCAAGGTGGTGAAAACAGCATTCGAAAGCGTCGCGGCCTATATTGATTGCGCAAATTTGAGCGTGCCTGTCCCGCATCTGGGAAAGATTCCCTGCGACGTCGTTTTTGGTGGCGCGTTTTACGCCATCCTGCCAGCCTCCCGCTTGAACGTGTCGTTTGACGCCGGTCTTGCACAGTTAACCGAAGCAGCGGCAAAGTTTTTTGCCGCAGTCCGGGAGATTTACACGCCGCGTCACCCCGGCGGCGACGATTTATCGTTTCTCTATGGTGTCATTTTGATTGATGATGCTGTCGGCGACGCGCCTAGCCGCAATCTTTGCCTGTTTGGCGAAGCGCAAATTGACCGTTCGCCAACCGGCTCGGGGGTTACGGCGCGTATGGCGCTTGATGTGTTGCAGAACCGCATGGAACTTGGCCAGTCTAGGCGTTTTTATGGCCCGACGGGAGATGGATTTGACGCTGTTGGCATGAGGCTGACAACATTTCACGCCAAACCTGCAATTCACATCCGTGTCGAGGGCCGTTCATTTTATACCGGCACGGCTAAATATATCGTTGAACCTGATGATCCACTTCGCGAAGGCTTTCTTTTGCCGGTTTAACAGAGTTAAGCTTAAAGGCGATTGTCCCGCCATATTGCAAGCTTTCCACTTTGCATGCTTTCTAGTTTGCAAGCTTTCCACTTTGGCAACTTTGCGCCAAAGTCCTCGTGAAACGAATCGGATAATCGGTGCAATTCAGGGGTGTGTCAGCATGAGATTTAAGCTCGGCCTATTTGCCGGTTTTTGTCTATTCGTAGCGGGCGCCTGTGCACAGGAGTCGCAACCTGCTCCTGCACCGCAAATTGTTAATGCACCCGCCTCTGCCAGCACTCAGGCCACAACGCCAAACCCGTTTAATATCCGCCTTGATGTGGCGCGGCTGGCGATAGAGCAGGTAGAGGCCGGCCTCCTGCGCAAAGATCTCAGCGACAACGATCTTGCAAATTTCCGCGTTCAACTCGATGCGCCCCAGCTGCAAATTCTTGGCGTTATTGAAGAGCTGACGCCAAAATTGGCCGCAACCAAAAGCCGCCTCGATCAACTTGGCACCAAGACAACTGACAAAGATCCGGTAGAGACATCCGGCGTGGCGCAGGATCGCGCTGATCAGGAAAAATTATTCACTCAAATTGATGAAGTGGTGCGCAAAGGCCGGTTGCTGAACGTCCAGGCCGACCAGATCAAAGGCCAGATCGCGGTACGGCGACACGCTTTGTTCACCCGCGCCCTGTTTCAGCGCAATTCAAGCATGCTTAGTCCATCGCTTTGGTGGCGCGTTATGCTGGAGCTGCCGCAAGACTGGAAACAGTTTAACACCGTAATGAGTGACTGGTACTCGGTCTCATTTGCCAAGTTTTCAATCACGTCACTCGCTCTGCTCATCGCCTTCGTCTTGCTTGGCGGCCTGATATACCGTCCGCTGATGCGGGTTGCCGGCAATGTCGTTGAGCGTGATAAAACCCATGAACAACCCTCGCGGCTGCGCAAAGTGCTGGCTGCACTCTGGCTGGCGCTGATAACCGCCGCAGTTCCCATTGGCATGTTCGCAGCCGTAGCGCTGGCTTTTGACGCATTTGAACTGCTGATTCCTAAGTTACAGCCGGTGACCCGCGCGGCATTTGATGCTGTCACGCGGATTTCCCTCACCTATGCCATGTCGCGCGCGCTGCTTGCGCCCCGTCGGCCTACGTGGCGGCTGGTTGATTTAAGCGATGTAACGGCGACGCGGGTCTGCCGTCTGGCGTTAAGCGTGGCAATTATTGTGTCCACAGCAAAAATTTTGGAAGCCATCAACGATGTCATCGCCGCTTCGCTGCTGACATCTGTGTTCACCCGGGGTATCGGTTCGTTGGCGGTTGTGGCTGCCATGTCGGTTTCATTGCGGCAAATTCTTCCGCCCGCAGAAACAAAAATCAGCACCCTGCCGCCCGAACACGACACCTATGCTTGGCTGCGTTTGTTTGCTTGGACTGTCGTCATTGCGGTCACGCTCTCGGTCATTGTCGGTTATGTGGCGTTCTCCGCCTTCCTCATTGATCAGATGGTGTCGGTAAGTTTTATCGGAACATTGCTCTATTTGCTGCTGATGCTGGCCGAGGACGGCATCTCCGCACTTTCGCGCACTGCAAACGCTTACGGCCGCTCAATCATCGCGGGCATCGGAATGCGTCCTGAGAGTGTTGATCAAATTGCCATTTTGCTTTCGGGATTGTTACGGGTAATTTTGGTGGTGGTCGCCATCATGGTGGTTTTAGCCCCGTGGGGTATCGAATCCGATGATATGGTCGGCTCGATCAAGACCGCGTTCTTTGGCTTTAAAGTTGGCGACGTTAACATCTCGCTTTCCACCATCATCATTTCGGTATTGCTCTTCATCGCCGGGTTCATCGCCACACGCGCATTGCAGAAATGGCTGGATGCTAAATTTCTGCCGGCAACCAACCTTGATACCGGCCTGCGAAACTCCATTCGCACCAGCTTAGGCTACGTCGGCATTACCTTGGCCATTGCTTTGGCGCTGTCCCATGTGGGACTTAGCTTCGAGCGCTTCGCCTTGGTAGCGGGCGGTCTCTCGCTCGGTATCGGTCTTGGTCTGCAATCCATTGTCAACAATTTCGTCTCCGGACTCATTTTGCTGTGGGAGCGGGCGGTCCGCGTTGGCGATTGGGTCGTGGTTGGCACTGAAGAGGGCTTTGTCCGCCGGATCAATGTCCGCTCGACCGAAATCGAAACCTTTGACCGCGCCACCGTAATTCTGCCCAATACCAATCTGGTTGGCGGCGTGGTAAAAAACTGGGTTCATTCCGATCGTGTTGGCCGTGTTCTGATCGAAGTACGCGCACCCTATGACTGTGACCCCGAGCAATTTCGTGGCGTTCTGATCAAATGCGCCAAAGATACTGATTTGGTGCTTGGAATTCCAGCGCCCTTGGTCGTTTTCAAAAACTTCGGCGAGTCAGCACTGCACTTCGAGTTGATTTGCTTCGTCGACGAGGTTGAAACTGCCGGTTTGGTTAAAAGCGACCTGCACTATCTGATATTCAGCAGACTGCGCGAGGCTGGAATTACGATGCCGATGGTGCAACGGCAAATCACATTGGGCGGAGTCGACACTATTGGGCTGGCAACCAAAAACCCCGGTGCCTAGCTTGCTTTTAGCCAATGCTTTAAGAAGCTGCGGCTCCACTTATTCACTGCGCCATCGTACAAAAACCAGTCGGAAAGATGCTGCTGCAATGGTTTTGCGCCGGGTGCGTTTGCCCTGTCGCCGCCGCGCACCGCCCAGCGGCACATCATCGCGTAAGTGACTTCCGGGTGAAACTGCAATCCGAAGGCATTTTTGCCATAGGAAAACGCCTGATTGGGAAACTGCTCACCGCGCGCCAGCAAAGTTGCGCTTTTTGGCACGTCAAATCCCTCGCTATGCCAGTGATAGACATGTTCGGGCAGATCCACGCCGCAAGCCGCGCTCAGGTCAACAGCTTCCACCGTGGGATAAATCGGATAATAGCCGCACTCCACCGCGGACGAATCATGTGGTTGCACCCTCTCACCCAGATTTTTCGCCAGCATCTGGGCACCGAGGCATATGCCCAAAAACGGCTTTTCCTCGCGCAAGGGCACGTCAATCCAGTCGATTTCGCGCCGGATGAAGTCATCGCCGTCGTTGGCGCTCATCGGCCCGCCAAAGATGACCGCACCAGAGTGCTCTTTCATGGTTTTGGGAAGCGTGTCGCCCATGCGGGGGCAGCGGCAGTCCAGCTCGTGACCCATTTGGCGAAGGTGGCGGCCCACACGACCGGCGCTGGAATTTTCTTGATGAAATACCACGAGAACAGGAGCAGACATTCTAAATCTTCGTCCTTCTGGCTTGCAGCCATTTAACCACCGGTAATACCAGCGCCTTTGGCAAGAACGGCGTCGTCCACACCGTGATTTTATTCATCCACCCGGGCACTATCACCCGCTTACCGGACTTGAACCCAGCGTAGCCCGCCTCAGCAACGTCCAAAGATGTCATAATATGGTAAATTTTCAGTAAGTTTGCTTCAAAATTTGCTCGCGCGGCGAAGCCTGTTTCAACCGGACCGGGGCAGAGCGCGCTTACCCGCACGCCTTGGCCGGCCAATTCCGCCTGAAGCGCTTGTGAAAATGACAACACATAAGCCTTGCTGGCATAGTAAACCGCCATGCCCGGTCCGGGCAAAAATGCTGCCGTAGAGGCGACATTTAAAATCCCGCCCTTGAGACGGATGATATCTGGCAAAAGCGCCAGCGTAATATCCGTTAAAGCGCGGATGTTGAGATCAACGATTCCAACTTGATCAACACGATCGAGGTCTGCCATCCAACCGTTCAGCCCATAGCCGGCGTTGTTAACGAGACAGTCGGCTTCGGCATTTGCCGCTCTCAAAGTCCGTTGCAATCTGTCCGCCGCCCTTGGTTCCGCCAGATCAAGCGTGACAACCAGCGGGCGGGGACAGCCGAACCCGCTGATTTCATCCGCCAGCGCTTCCAACGCCGGAGTTGATCGCGCAACAAGCGCCAGATCACAGCCATCACGCGCCATCACGCGCGCCAGATCTGCGCCGATGCCCCCGGAGGCGCCTGTGATCACCGTTAAACGGCGTGGATTTTCCACCAAAATATCTTTCCTTCACTACGCACGATAGCCACCTACGGGTACTGCGGCTGTAAGTCCTGTTGCGGCTGTCGCACTCTCATGTCAAACCTAAGCAAACCTGAGGCCATTAAGCACAATTCATGCAAAAAGCGTCCAACAATTTCGATATCATCATCGGTGGTGGCGGCATAGCCGGCCTCACGCTTGCCGTCGCGCTGAAGTCCGCTCTTGGGCGCGGAGTCAGGGTCTTGGTCTGTGATCCAAGTTTGAAAAAACCCGACGCAAATGCGTGGCGCGCCACCGCCATTGCTGCCGGTCCCCGCCAAATGCTCGAAACTCTTGGCGTATGGCAGGCCTTGCCGGATGTTCAACAGATAACACGCATGGTCTGCACCGATTCGCGGGTTGCTGATCCTGTCCGTCCGGTTTTTTTACAGTTTGATCCACCAAAGCAAGGGCAGTTCTTTGCGCATATGGTGTTTAACGCCCAATTGCGCGACGCTCTCAAACTCCGCGCCACCGAACTTGATGTTGAACTGAGCTCACATGGCGTTGCGGATTTTACGTCCGGTTCAGAGACAGCCTCTGTCCGGTTGAATGATGACACCGAACTTACCGCCCGGCTTTTAGTTGCGGCGGACGGTGTAAGCTCAAAATTACGCGACAAGGCCCGCATCCAAATCAATCGCCATGATTACGATCAAGCCGGAATTGTCGCCACCATTGCACATGAGCGCCCGCATGAAGGCGTCGCCGAAGAACATTTTCTCCCCAACGGCCCGTTCGCCATTTTGCCGCTCACCGAAAACCGTTCGTCAATTGTCTGGAGCGACAAAAAATCAAATGTTGCCAACCTGCTGGCGCTTGATCCGGAAGATTTTCTGAGTGAACTGACGCGTCGCTTCAGCCTGCGTTTTGGCGATTTTACGCTGTTAGATCGCCCGCAAAGCTTCCCGTTACGCATGCAATATGCGCGGCATTATGTTGCTGAGCGCTTTGCCCTGCTGGGAGATGCCGCTCATGTCATTCACCCGATCGCCGGGCAAGGTCTGAACTTGGGCCTGAAAGACGTCGCGGTTTTGGCAGAAATCATCGTTGCGGAGATGCGGCTCGGGCTGGATCCCGGCACAACGGCTAGCCTAAAGGCTTACCAGCGCGCCCGTCGTTTTGACGCACTCACCATGGGTGCCGCTGCAGACATGATGTACCGGCTGTTTTCCAACGATATATTGCCGCTTCGCCTCGTGCGGGATTTGGGCCTTGGTTTGGTTGACCGCGCGCCGCCGCTGAAAAATCTGCTGGTGCGGGAAGCCTCAGGATTGCTCGGGGCCGTTCCCGCACTTTTGCGCGGAGATCGGCTTTAACCCTCTAAAATGCGCGCTTCTTCAGGGAGCATAATCGGGATTCCGTCGCGGATGGGATAGGCCAACCGCGCACCCCGCGAAATCAGCTCTTGTCGCGCGGCATCATATTCCAGCGTTTCACGCGTTAAAGGGCACACGAGAACTTCTAATAAGCGCGGGTCAACCCGGCTTTGTTGGGGCGGAAGGGAACTAACCGGTGCGCTCATCATTGCACCGTGCTGTGCGGAACTGAGCCGCGTGCCACATCCATCTCGGCAATTGCAATCAACACTTCGGCGCGACGTTTCAAATCATGCGCTTCCAGCAACGCCTGTTTTTCTTTTACGCCAAACGGACTCATCATCGCCAGCGCGTTTATCAGGGCTTCATTGGGCGCTTCGTTGATGTCCTTCCAATCGATGCGAAGTCTGTTGGCTTTGGCAAACTGACGCAACGCTTTCAAAACGCCATCGCGGTCCACCTCGATATCATCGGAAGGTTCGTCAAAATCTTCTAAAAACGAGGTATAATCCACTTTTGCCTGACGGAACGGCTTGGTTGAAGCCACGTTTTCCAAAAAAGTGAACCTTGAAACGCCAACCAGTGTTATGCCGTAACGTCCGTCACCGGTTTCGTGAAATTCCGTAATCCGGCCGACGCAGCCCACCTTATACAGCGCGGACTCATCCTCGCCCTCCGGCTGAATCATGCCAATAAGCCGGTGTGAACTCAACGACTCATCAATCATGGTCATGTAGCGCGGCTCAAAAACGTTCAGCGGCAGTTGCCCGCGTGGCAGCAACAAAGCGCCGCCCACAGGGAACAGCGGAATGGTTTGGCTCAAGTCTTGCGGCCCGGTGTAGGGAACATTGATCATAAAAAGTCTTTCACCTAAAAATTCAATTGCCTTACCGGTAGAGAACCGTGGAGAGCCGCCGTCGCCCGTAAACGCTGGCAGCATCCATCACGCCCCAGGCTTCAAAAAATTGCAACAATTGTCTGCGCCCGTTGTCGTCATTCCAGGAGCGATCTGCGCCGATAATTTCAATGAGCTGATCCACCGCTGCTTCCCGCTGATTTGCCGCGTTGAGCCCCACAGCCAAATCCAGCCGCGCCTGAAAATCTTTCGGATTGGTGGCTATTGCCCGCTCCAACGCCCCCAAATCACCGACAGAACCGGCCTGAACAGCCACATCAAGCGCAGCCTGCGCCGCAACAATCGCCGCATCTTGCGTCTTGCCCTTCGGCACCATGGTCAACACACTTGCCGCCTGATCAATTTCGCCAGCCAGCACATAGGTTCGCGCCAAACCGCCAAGCGCCTTTAAGTGGCTTTCATCTTCCACCAGAACAGAGCTGAACTTTTCTGACGCAAGCACCAAATCGCCGCCCGCTATGGCGGCTTCGCCCTCGGCAATAAGCGCATCAACATCAGCAGTCAGCGGCCCGACCAGCCTCTCCACAAAGGCCTTAATCTGACTTTCCGGAAGCGCTCCTTGAAATCCGTCAATCGGTTGGCCTTTTTCAAAGGCAAACACCGCCGGAAGACTTTGAACCCCGAGTTGTCCGGCAATTTGCGGGTATTCTTCGATGTTCATTGTCACCAGCTTTATTTTACCGGCGGCAGACTTTACCACTTTTTCAAGAAGGGGGGTCAACTGCTTACAAGCGCCGCACCAAGGCGCCCAAAAATCCACCAACACCGGTACTTTGAGCGACACTTGCAAAACGTCGGCACGGAAATCCGCGCTGGTTGTCGCTTTAATATGGCCAGAGGTCACTTTAGGCAGGCTTGGGTCGGACATCAGAAAATTCCTCTTGAGCTATTTAAATGGGGCAGGTTTCCGGTTTCTCAACCCTGCAGCCGCTTTGCGCTAATGGCTCACGATTCCGCATTCTGCGAAAGCGACAATTTCCGGCTCATGGCCCGTTGCCTTTAAAAACCGGATTAAATCACCAATGGCAAGGCCCGTGGTCATCGTATTGACCAGCGGATGCACGTTGATTCGTTCAAAGTCCATCAACCTTGCCTCCAGCACAACATGCACCCGATGACCTTGGTCATTTATAGCCCCGAAAGGCGTCACCGAACCGGGGGCGACGCCCCAGAGTTCCGCCAGCAAATCCGCACCCGCAAACGAAACCCGCCCCGAAGCGCCAATTTTTTCATGGATACGCTTCAGATCAATCACTGCGTCGGCGAGGCAAACCAGTGCAAAAATCCTGCTTTTCTTGTCTTTAACAAACAGGTTCTTCACATGCGCTCCACGCATCGCCCGATGAACGTTGCGCGATTCCCCCACTGTATACAGCGGCTCATGCTCTTGCGTCTCAAATGCGATGTTCAGGCTTTTTAAAAAATCAAATAATTGCTCAGGTGATTTGGCCATGATTTGTCCC
>JAYTYD010000272.1:0-11137 GCA_043742625.1 Methylovirgula sp.
GTAGCACAAACACGTGAGCGGGATTATGACCGAAGATGAGATTTTAGCGCGTTTGCTCTACCGCGATGGCCTGATATTGGTGCTGAATAAGCCGGCGGGGCTGGCGGTGCATCGTGGCCCCAAAGGCGGTAAAACACTCGAAGATTACCTGCACTTTTTGACTTTTGGCTTGCCGCGCAATCCGGCTTTGGCACATCGTCTCGACAAAGACACGTCCGGCTGCCTTATACTCGGGAGGCATCGCAAAGCGCTTGAAAAGATGATGCTGCTATTTAAGCGCGGTGAGGTGAATAAGACCTATTGGGCGGTGGTCATTGGCGGCCCGCACGAGGCAGAGGGATTGATTGATTTGCCGCTTGCGCCGCAAAATCCGGATCGGGGCTGGTGGATGAAGGTGGATGCGACCGGTGCACCCTCACAAACACGATGGAAAGTGTTGGGGCGCGGCGTCGAAAATGGCAACACACTAACGTGGCTGCAACTGGAGCCGCTCACGGGGCGCACTCATCAATTACGGGTGCATTGCGCCCATATGGGCTGGCCGATTTATGGCGACAATATTTACGGCATTAACGGCCATCTTGAGCACGAAATGATGCATTTACATGCGCGCGATGTGACATTTTCGCTGTCCAAAAACAAGCCGCCGCTTACGGTTGTTGCGCCCCCGCCTGAGCATATGCTGGCGCATCTGGCTCTGTGCGGGTGGCAATGGCCTGAAGGTGACCCTGTTGTAGAGCCGTTATTGTCACGCTAACCAGCATATTAGGCTCAAACTCCGAAAGCCGAACGGCGGTGAAGTCGGGTGTGCGGGCTGTGCCGCCGCGTTCGGTCAAAACTGTGAGTGTCTTGCCGACTTGCGTCTTAAGATGACCAAGGTTCGCCTCGGCAGATGCGATGCGCAACTGTGCGGCACGCGCCTTGACGAGAGCAGCGCAGACTAACGGCATTTTAGCGGCGGGCGTGCCGACGCGGGCGGAAAACGGGAAAACATGAACGAAATTCAGGCCGCAATCCTTAATCAGCGCCAGTGATTTTTCAAACATGGCGTCGGTTTCGGTTGGAAATCCGGCAATTATGTCGGCACTGAAAGCGATGTCGGGTCGCATTTCGCGGGTTTTTTGGCAAAACTCAACCGAATCTTGCCGCAAATGCCGTCGCTTCATCCGTTTCAAAATCATGTCATCGCCGCTCTGCAACGACAAATGAAGATGCGGCATCAGCCGTTGCTCGGATTGCAGCGCCTCAAACAAGGCGGCGTCAGCCTCTATGGAATCTATGCTGGATAAGCGTAATCTGGGCAGATTTGGCACATGGCGCAAAATTGCCTGCACCAGCCTGCCCAAAGTGGGTGCACCGGGCAAATCGGAGCCGTAAGAGGTGAGATCAACGCCGGTGAGCACCACCTCTTTTTGTCCCGCGTCCACCAGTGTTTTTATATGATCCACCACGCCGCCCATCGGCACCGAGCGCGACGGCCCGCGTCCGTATGGAATGATGCAAAAAGTGCAGCGGTGGTCGCAGCCGTTTTGCACAGCGACAAAGCCGCGGGTGTGGCCGTCGATTTTGGCCGGAACATGGGCGGCTATGGCGCGAAAGTCCGAAATATCATCAACACGATTTTTTCGCGTGTCATTGGCAAAGGGCGAAAGTGCCGCCTTTAGCGCCCGCCATGTGGTTGCGCTTTCTTTGTCGGCGTTGCCGATAACCTGAGTGACTTCACGTAACCCCGCGAAACTTTCCGGCTCGGTTTGTGCGCCGCATCCGGTGACGATAATGCGTTTATTCGGCTGCTCTTTACCAATTCGGCGGATGTTTTGGCGGGCTTGCCGCATCGCCTCGGCGGTGACCGCGCAGGTATTGATGATGATGATGTTTTCATGTCCGGCGTCTTGTGCGGCACGGCGCATGGCTTCCGATTCGACCATGTTCAGGCGGCAACCGAAGGTGACAACCTCCACGCTCACGCCGCAACTCCGGCGAATAGGTCGGGCGCGAATGTGGCGTTAAACTCAAGCTCAACTGCACCGCTCATCAAAACATGGTCATCGGCTGCACGCCACTCAATGTGCAGATCGCCACCGGGCAGGGAGACGCGAACATTGCGGGCGGTGAGGTCTTTGCGGTGTGCAGCGACAGCGACAGCACAAGCCGCCGAACCACAGGCGCGGGTGAGCCCGACGCCGCGCTCCCAAACTTTAACAATCACGTGCGAGCGCGACACCACTTGCGCCAAGGATATATTGGCGCGCTCCGGAAAAATCGGGTGGTTTTCCAGCAATGGGCCAAAACGCGCTAGATCGAAGCTATTGACATCCGAGACCCAGAAAATTGCGTGAGGGTTGCCCATGTTTACGACAGATGGCGTGTGCAAAACCGGTGCATCAATCGGGCCGATCTGCAACTCGATGTTGCGGGTATTGGCAAATTCGTCGCGCAATGGAATTTCGTCCCACTTCAGACGCGGTTTGCCCATGTCCACCTGAAAAACCCACTCACTTTTGCGAACGCAATCCAAAATTCCGGCAATGGTTTCCACTTTGAGGCCGGTTCGGGCAGTGTCTTTCGTTAAAACCCATGCCACGCAGCGGGTACCATTGCCGCACGCGCCGGACTGCGACCCGTCATTGTTGAAAATTTCAATAAAACTTTCCGTGCCGGGGGTTTTTGCATCGTGCAACACCATCATCTGGTCAAACGGATAAGATTTATGAATGGCGCGCGCCTCTTCCGCAGAGACACGAAGTAGCGAATGACGCAGATCTAACACTATGATTTCGTTGCCAATTCCATTCATTTTGGAAAAGGAGTGGTTGGCGAGAGGGCTCATAAAATTTCCTTGGGTCGGTCTCATATAATGACATTAGGGTGCGCTTGCCAGTCTTGTCTGTTCATGTGACGTGCAGGTTTAATTGGTCACAATTTTTTGTATGATGAGTCTGGTCAATCCGGTTCAGGTGCGCAAAGATGTGTACAAATGGTTTGAGAGCTTTGGTGGAGAGACTAATGATTTTGCAAAAATGGCGGACATCGGGCGTTCGCGAGGCCAGCTTGCGATCCGGGCTTTTAGGACTTTTCGCTTTGGCTGCGATAGGCGTGGCTGTGGCACAAACCACACCTGATCCGGACTTGCTGTTGCCTGATGGCAAAACACCGATAACCAAGCCTACCACCGTCGCGCCTGCCGCTCCTGCCGGGGCACCGGCAACAACCCAGGCCCCGGCCGCTCCGGCAGCTGCACCGATGACGCCGCCCGCCGCGCCAACCGCGCCCGCCTCATCTACGCCCGCTGTGGCACCGCCAGCCGTTTCGCCCGCTCCCGAAGCTCCTGCAACACCTGCTCCCTCAAACTCGACGCCTGCGCAAGTCTCGCCTGCGCCGGATGCTGCAGCTCCTCCTAAAGCCGAAATTACTCCCTTGCCGGATCAATCTGTGGCGGATCCAGCGACGACACCTTTTGAAATTAAAGCGAAACCGGTGGCGCTGATGCGCGGCAAAGCCAAGTGGGAAGATGGCTACAAAGTTATCCACGATGGTTTTAAAACCATAACCGATGCTATGGCCGCGGAGAAAATCGCCGTGTCGGGCAAACCTTGGGCTGTGTTCATCGAGACCAACGACGCCGATTTCAAATATGAGTTGATGGTGCCGGTCGAAAAGGTTCCAGAGGGCAAAACCAATATCACGGGCGATATTGTCTTCGGACTGTCTCCGGGAGGTAAAGTCCTCAAGTTTCAGCATCGTGGCGCTTACGACGACATTGACTCAACCTATGAAGCGATCACTGCCTATTTGGACGAGAAGGGCTTTGAGTCGAAAGACCTATTCGCCGAAGAATATTTGAACGACGCCAAAGGCTCTGACGATGCCACACTGCAGGTGGACGTTTACGTTTATTTAAAGTGAGATACATGATTTAAAGTCAGATACTTGATTTGAAGTCAGATACTTGTTTAAATTCAGACACTTGCACGGCTTGTCCGGGGCGCGGCGTTAGAAATCGTGACTTGTCTATGTCATGAGCGCTTAGGGCTCTCTGCAGGGCCTCTATCGGGGCGTGGATTGCCTCATCGGTCAGTTGAAATGTGCCCCAGTGATGGGCGATTGCCTGCGATGCGCCGATTTTTTGTAATATGGCCACAGATTCGGCCGGGTTTACATGCTGCCCCTTCATAAACCAGCGTGGTTCGTAAGCACCGATAGGAATGATGGCGAGCCGAAACGCGCGATGTTTTTGGCGAACATCATCAAAAATGCGGCCATCGCCATAGCCGGTGTCCGCAATATGGTAAATATTTCCGCCTTTGGTTTCCAGTACGAACGCGCACCACAGCGCCATAAACCTGTCTGTTGCGGTGCGGGCCGACCAATGGTTTGCGGGTTCGAAATGCACTGCAAAATCGGGACTGATCTGCACCCGCGCGTGCCAATCATAAGCGTCAACCGTGAAGGCCGGATTGGCCCTTTTCATGATCGCATCATTGCCGAGCGGCGTGAGGATGCGCGGCGCAAAGGCTTGATGAAGCTGTTTGAGTGACGCTAAATCGAGGTGGTCGTAATGGTTGTGCGAAACCAGAACGACGTCGATCTCAGGCAGATTTTTCAACAATACCCCGGGCGGATTTACCCGTTTTGGCCCGGCAAATCGTACCGGGCTGGCGCGATCCGAAAACACCGGATCAATCAAAACGTTAAGCCCTTGGGTTTGAATGAGGAAGGTGGCGTGGCCGATATAGCTTACGCGCAGATTATCTCCCGTCACGCGGGCGGGCGGTTCATCTTCATAAACTGGCTTTGTTGCTAGCGGCCACTTTTGCTTTTGGCCGTTTAGGCTCCATTTCATGGCAGCGCGAAACCCCAGCGGCTTTTCGTGATCGTCTATAAAAAACCGTGTGCCGTCAAAATGGTCGGAAACCGGGCCGCTATAATAGAGATTTTTTGTCATGTTTTTAAAATGGCGAAAAATACCGTTTTTTCAAGGTTGACATGAGCGGCTTGAATGTCACCATGCGCTAACTTTTGCCAAATGTGAGCTTCTCACCAAGTCTTTATTGTATCGGACGTCGCAGTTCGCTAGTGAAGACGCATGAAATTTCTTGATGAAGCAAAAATACACATCCGTTCCGGCAATGGCGGCGCAGGCTCCGTGTCCTTTCGCCGTGAAAAATTTATCGAATTCGGCGGCCCGGATGGCGGCGACGGTGGCCGTGGCGGCGATGTTGTGCTGGAATGTGTCAATGGTCTGAACACGCTGATTGATTTTCGCTTCCAGCAGCACTTTAAAGCGCAAACCGGGGTGCACGGCATGGGTAAAAACCGCCATGGAGCGCGCGGGGCCGACGTCCTGTTGAAAGTGCCAGAGGGCACACAGGTTTTTGAAGAAGACGGCGAGACATTATTGGCCGACCTCACAGAGATTGGCGAGCGTGTGGTTTTAGCCAAGGGTGGCAATGGCGGCTTTGGCAATGCCTATTTCAAAAGCTCGACCAACCAAGCGCCGAGGCGGGCCAATCCCGGCTTGGACGGCGAAGAGCGCACCGTGATTTTACGGCTAAAGCTGATTGCCGACGCTGGTTTGGTGGGCTTGCCAAACGCCGGAAAATCGACGTTTTTAGCAAAAGTGTCTGCAGCCAAGCCTAAAATCGCCGATTATCCATTCACCACACTGCATCCGGGGCTAGGTGTCGTCAATATTGACGGTCGCGAATTTGTGCTGGCAGACATTCCGGGGCTTATCGAGGGCGCGCATGAAGGTCTCGGGCTAGGCGTGCGGTTTTTAGGCCATGTGGAGCGTTGCGCTGTGCTGCTGCATTTGGTGGAGGCAACCTGCGACCATGCCGGTAAAGCCTATAAAACCGTGCGCGACGAGTTAGAGGCTTATGGCGCGGATTTGACCGAGAAATTTGAAATTGTCGCTCTATCCAAAACCGATGCTGTGGATGCTGAAACCCTCAAGAGTCAGATGGCCAAGTTGAAGCGCGCCTGTGGTCAGACGCCGTTGAAGCTGTCCGCTGCAACCAATTCCGGCGTGACGGAGGTTTTACGTGCGCTGATCGACGTAGTGGCCGCGGCCCGCCAAGAGCGTGAGAGCGCTGACAAAAAGCCAGAGGCATGGCACCCTTAGGGTTTAGAGGCCGCTTTTTCTGGAGCGCGAGCGTTGGATATATCAAACCTCAAGTTTCGCATCATCACACTGTACTGGGGCAATATCAGCGCCCGTATGGCGGAGGCGCAAGCGCGGGTCTTCAAGCATCTGGGCTTCAGGATTGAGCAGCATCTGCAAACAGGGCTCGAACACGGCGCGTTTTTGCAGGGGGTGATGGAAAGCCTTGCTGATGATGAGATCATGCTTTGTGTGGATATTGATTGCTTCCCCACCAACTGCAACATCGTAGCGCATGCGTTAAGTGTCGCCCGGAGTGGCGGTTTGATCGGGACAGCGCAGGTTTCGGAACATATCGATAAAGCCAGAATGTTTACCTCGCCGGTGTTCATGGCCATTTCGAAAGCGCTTTGGCTTTCTCTTGGATGTCCGAGCTTTTTGGCCGATAAGACCGGCGATGTGGCGCAGCATGTTCATGATGCGGCACTGAATGCCGGGGTAAAAATCGAATATCTGATGCCATTTGCTTGCCTCGTTCCGCGCTGGTCTTTGCCGGACCAGACGCCTTATGGAACAGGTACTTTTTACCGTGGCGGCATTTTCCATCTGTATGAATCGCGCGTGTCGCCCTATACATTTGCGCTTTATTCTGTGTCCGAGGATGTGGTTGCCGGCCGCCAAACCGATATTATTGCGCTGTCCCAGCGCATTATGGCCCGCTATCCGGTGAGTTTTTTGCTTGCAAAATGGAACAGGATCAAGCGGATGCGCAAATTACGCTTGTGGTGGAACGGCTTGACTGTCAAAAAAGCGCGGTGATAGCGGCTGTGCCGTTAAACTATTTGAAAGTTCGAGCTTTTCACGTGTCCACCAGCCCAAATCTAGTGCAATTTTCCCGAATCGTAGTGAAGGTCGGCTCCAGCCTGTTGGTCGATCATGCCAAGGGCACGCCGCGCCGCGAGTGGCTCATCGCATTAGCAGCGGATATTGCTGCGCTGCATCAACGCGGTGCCAGTGTTTTGGTGGTTTCTTCAGGCGCAGTTGCGCTCGGGCGCAATGTTTTGAAGTTTCCCAAGGGCGCGCTGAAGTTGGAAGAAGCGCAGGCGGCGGCGGCGGTGGGCCAAATAGCCTTGGCGCGAATTTGGGCCGAAGTGCTAAGCGCACAAGGCATTACCGCCGGTCAGGTTTTGGTGACTTGGGGCGATACAGAGGAACGGCGGCGCTATTTAAATGCCCGCGCTACTTTAAACCGATTGCTGGAGCTGCGTGCAGTTCCGGTGATCAATGAAAACGACACGGTTGCAACGGCGGAAATCCGTTATGGCGACAATGACCGGTTGGCGGCGCGGGTGGCCACCATGGCCAGCGCCGATCTGCTGATTTTGTTATCGGATATTGCCGGGCTCTACACGGCGCCGCCAAAAGATGATCCGTCGGCTAAGCTGATCCCGGTTATTCCGCGTATTTCGGCAGAGATTGAGGCAATGGCGGGCGGTGCGGCGTCGGAGTTTTCACGCGGGGGCATGCGGACAAAAATTGAGGCGGCAAAAATCGCAACGACCGGCGGTGCACATATGGTGATAGCCGACGGTCGCGTTTCAAACCCGATTGCGCGCATCGGTAACGGCGAGCCTTGCTCGTGGTTTCTAACCCCGTCAAACCCGGTGACCGCTCGTAAAAAATGGATTGCCGGATCTTTGGAGCTGCGCGGCGTGGTGAGTGTGGATGCCGGCGCGGCGCGGGCCATGAAAAGCGGCAAAAGTTTACTGCCCGCTGGCGTTACGCGCGTTGAGGGGCAATTCGCGCGCGGGGATTGCGTGCTGATCCGTAGCGCGGAAAACAGCGAACTTGGCCGTGGGCTGATCGCGTATGATGCTGCCGATGCTCTCTTGCTGGTCGGGCGCAAATCGGGTGATATTGCGAACTTGCTCGGTGCGCCGGGGCGGGCGGAAATGATCCACCGCGACGACATGGTTCTTGCGGGGGATGTGGTTCTTGCGGGGGATGTGGTTTGATGGCTTCTTCGGACATTTCGGCGGATATTATGGTTCGCATGCAGGCTATGGCGGCGGCGGCAAAGCGTGCGGCGCGGGCTGTCGCGCTGAGCTCAACGGCATCAAAGCGTATGGCCTTGTTGGCCGCTGCGGCCGAATTGCGCCGCCGCGAGGCCGATATTTTGGCGGCAAACGCACTGGATGTTGCTGACGCTCGTGCGCGTGGCACAGCAGGCTCATTCATTGAGCGGCTTGAGCTAACCGCGGCGCGCGTTCAAGCTATGGCGCGCGGCGTTGAAGAAGTCGCTGACTTGCCTGATCCGGTTGGTAAAGTTTTGGCGGCGTTTGACCGGCCAAATGGCCTGCATATTGAGCGGGTGGCGACCCCGCTTGGGGTGATCGGGGTGATTTATGAAAGCCGCCCGAATGTGACTGCCGATGCGGGGGCGCTGTGCCTGATGGCTGGCAATGCCTGTATTTTGCGGGGCGGCTCCGAAAGTTTCCGCTCCAGCGGCATCATCCACGCCTGTTTGGTGGCGGGATTGAAGGCGGCAAACTTACCCGAGGCGGCTATCTCACGGGTTGAGTCCACCGAGCGGGCATGCGTTGGCGCCATGCTCACCGGCCTGAACAATTGCATCGATGTCATTGTGCCCCGGGGTGGCAAAAGCCTTGTTGCGCGGGTGCAATCTGAAGCGCGCGTTCCGGTATTTGCGCATTTGGAAGGCATCGTGCACGTCTACATTGATGCGAAAGCAGATTTCGCGAAGGCGCTGCCTCTGGTGCTCAATGCCAAGTTGCGTCGTACCGGTGTGTGTGGCTCTGCCGAGACATTGCTGGTGGACATGGCTGCGCCGCAAAATCTTGCGCCTCTGGTGAAAGCCTTGCTGGATGCCGGGTGTGAAGTGCGCGGCGACGCGGCGACGCAAGCGGTTGATTCGCACGTCAGGGTCGCGGTGGACGCGGACTGGCGCGCCGAATATCTAGATGCGATCATCGCGGTGAAATTGGTTGATGGCGTTCAAGCGGCCATTGACCATATCGAGACCTATGGCTCGCACCATACGGACTGTATCGTCACCGAAGATGAAAGTGTCGCGCAAAAATTTATGACTGAAGTGGATTCGGCGATTGTGATGCACAATGCCTCGACCCAGTTTGCGGACGGCGGTGAGTTTGGTTTCGGCGCCGAAATAGGCATCGCCACGGGGCGGATGCATGCGCGCGGGCCGGTGGGCGTGGAGCAGCTCACCTCATTTAAATATCGCGTGCACGGCTCCGGCCAGTTGCGCCCTTGAGGAAAAGTTCGGGCCAGTTGGCGCATCTGCCGCCGTTCAAATGTGGAATGCGGATCGGTCTGTTTGGGGGCAGCTTTAATCCGCCGCATGAGGGGCATCTTCTTGTGGCGCGGATGGCGCTGAAGCGGCTCGGGCTTGACCGGATCTGGTGGTTGGTGACGCCGGGAAATCCGCTAAAAACAATCAGTGGCCTGCCCCATCTGGCTCAGCGTGTGGCGGCGGCAAAGCAGCTGGCACAAGATCCGCGCATTATTGTCACTGGATTTGAGCATGACATCGGCTCGCGTTATACCTATGACACGCTTCACTACTTGAAAGAGCGGTGCAAAGGCGTCAAATTTGTTTGGCTGATGGGGGCGGACAATCTGGTTCAGTTGCACCGTTGGCAGCGCTGGCGCGACATTGCGCGCGCCATGCCGATTGCAGTGATTGACAGGCCAGGCTCCACTTTACGGGCAGCGGCGGCACCGGCGGCGCAAGCGATGCGCGGATACCGCGTGGCTGAAAGCGACGCTAAATTGTTGCCCGGTCTCGTGGCCCCGGCCTTTGTGTATATCCACGGCCGACGTTCCAAGCTTTCTTCTTCCGCATTACGAAATGCCGCTTGGGGCGGAAAAAAATAAGACTTTTGCTTATTTTGGCTTATAAGAGCAAAAATACAGCTTTTACTCATAAGGACTACCGCTCTGGCTATCTCCAAAATCTCCAAGGAGCCTGTTGCTATTGCTACGGCCTCACCTGTTTCGCAAGCACCTGTTTTGCCCGCACCTGTGGCGCTTACTGCGGCTGAGTCGAAGGCGTTCACCGATTTTTTGCTTGAGCAGATCGACGATGCCAAAGCCGAGGAAACTGTGACACTCGACGTTCGCGGCAAAACCTCGATGGCAGACGCCCTCATCATCACATCCGGTCGCTCAAACACTCATGTAGGCTCAATCGCGGACAGGGTGTTGCGCGCGATGAAAGAGGCGGGCTTTCTCGCGCCGCGCGTGGAGGGAATGCCGCATAACGATTGGGTGTTGATCGACACATTTGATGTGATCGTCCACATTTTCCGCCCCGATGTTCGCCGTTTTTACAATCTGGAAAAAATGTGGGGTCTTGATCGCCCGGATGAAGCTAAAGCAGCCGAAAACAAGCTGGTTTAAAACGTGCGGCTTGGCCTAACAGGTTTTGGCCGTCTCAAAACCGGGCCGGAGCGCGAGCTTGTAGCGCGCTATTGGCAGCGTTTGGAAGGATCGGCGCGCTCCGCCGGTTTAACCGGATGTGATTTGCGCGAGTTTGACGAAAGCCGCGCGCGCAGCGCCGAAGAACGTAAGCAGCAGGAAGCCGGGATTTTAATGGCCTCGCTTGCCGCCGGTGCGCGGTTGATTGCGCTTGATGAACGCGGAAAAACCATAAGCAGCGAGGCGTTTGCCGCCGACATCGGTAAGGCGCGCGATGCCGGAGTTCCCGGCTTTATTCTAGCGATCGGCGGGCCCGACGGGTTCGACGAGCAAGTGCGCAGGGCAGCAGCAGTGACGCTAAGTTTTGGCGCGATGACCTGGCCGCACCAACTGGTGAGGGTTATGGCGGCAGAGCAGCTCTACCGCGCCCTGACCATTCTCACCAGCCACCCCTATCATCGGGTGTGAGCTTTGGTAAGCTTTAACAAGGTGATTCGGTCCGACGATTTAAATGCAAAATAGCTATTCACGAAAAATTGATCGCGGCGTGGTTTTGGCGCGGGTTTTACTGTGCGC
>JAYTYD010000273.1:0-1811 GCA_043742625.1 Methylovirgula sp.
CTTACCAAAAGCTTTGGCGCACGGCCGGTCCTCAACGCCATAGATGTGTCTCTACTTCCCGGCTGCACGGTTGGCTTGATTGGTGAGAACGGCGCAGGCAAATCCACACTTAATCTCATTATTGCTGGCGCTTTGCCGCCAGATGCCGGACAAATGTTCGTTGACGGCATACCCTACGCACCCGCGTCGCCCTCCGATGCGCTCCATCGCGGCGTTGTTTTGATCCATCAGGAAATTCGCCTGTTGCCCGGACTGACTGTCGCAGAAAACATGTTTCTGGGCAGGCTGCCGTTGGCTGGCGGGCGCATTGACACCAAACGCATGGTGAAGGAAGCGCAAGAAGAACTTGATGCACTTGGTGTGCGCGTCGATGCAAGGCGGATTGTCGCCGGACTCTCGATGGGCGTGCAGCAAGGCATCGAGATTGCTAAGGCGATCATCCGCAAGCCACGTTACATTATATTTGACGAACCGACCGCTTCACTTGGTGAAGCGGACGCAGAACTCGTTCTTGCACAGATTCGAGTGCTTAAAGCGCAAGGCACAGGCATCATTTACGTCTCGCACCGCTTGGACGAAGTGCGCGAAATCGCTGATACGCTCATGTGCCTGCGCGACGGCGAGCTGGCGGCGAAATGGAACAAACGGCCCTTTGTAAAACAAGATATGATTAACGCAATGGTCGGACGCGACTTCCAGTTTGAACATCATGCCCCGCCACCGCGAGGCGATCACGTGGCCTTGAGTGTCACTGGCCTGACACGCGAAGGGGCTTTTAAAGACATATCTTTCGAACTTTTAAAAGGCGAGATCCTTGGGTTCGCTGGCTTGATTGGCGCGGGCCGCACTGAAGTGGCGCGCGTGATTGCAGGCGCAGATGTTCGCGACGCCGGCGAAATTCGAGTTGACGGCGCCATCGTGAATTATAAAAGCCCGAAAGGTGCTATCAAAGCGGGTGTTTTTATGGTGCCAGAAGACCGCAAGGGGCAAGGCCTTCTCCTCGAACAGAAAGCTGCTGAGAACATCGCACTGCCGTGGGAAAATTTACTCAAAAAATTTGGCATCGTCTTGGGTTCAGAAGTGACTAAGGTCGGCCTGGCGCAAAAACTGCGTTTCGATGTACGCGGGGATTTGAGCAAGCCGATCGGGCGGATGTCGGGCGGCAATCAGCAGAAAGTGCTGATCGCTAAATGGCTTGTGCAAAATCCGAAAGTGTTGATTTTTGACGAGCCGACGCGCGGCGTTGATGTTGGCGCCAAGATGGCGATTTACGAAATCATCCGCAAACTCGCCGCCGATGGCATCGCCGTCATCTTGGTCTCATCTGAATTGGAAGAGGTCCTGGGATTGTCCCATCGTGTTCTCGTCATGTCAGAAGGCAAACAGTGCGGAATTCTTTCGCGCGCGGAGGCGACGCCTGCTTCCGTCATGTCTCTCGCGGTCGGCGCATGAAGAAACCATCAAAGTCAAATGCTCCAAAGAATGCTCCAAAGGATGGATCCATGGCCCAATCCGGAAAGAACAAAGAAGTTCTCAGTCCTCCTCGCCCAACCGAAAGCGCTGGCAAGTTAGCAGAGAACCCCGGCGCAAATACTGGATCGACTGTAACTGGTTATCTCGTTTCGGCCTCTCGCAACCTGCCAGGGCCTCTCATTGGTCTTATCGTTGTAGTGATCGTCCTGTCGTTTTTGTCGCAATATTTTCTGACGACTCAAAACGTGACCAACATATTCATTCAAGTTGCAGATACCGGAATTATGGCGATTGGCGAAGCGCTTGTAATCTTTGTCGGAGGAATTGATCTTTCCGTC
>JAYTYD010000274.1:0-3314 GCA_043742625.1 Methylovirgula sp.
GGAGAAGCTGGCGGCTGACCGACTTTCACTTGGCTTTCAAATCTGTCGCGTTCAAGCGCGCAATATGGTCCGGCAACATGGGCACATAGTCTTCCGGGCTATGGGCAGCGGCTAAGGCAAAAGCGTTTTTAGTGGCATTGCCCATCATATTAGCCAGACCCACCGCGTCAGCCATGGATTCCAAGTAGCGCAAATCCTTAAACGCATTGGCAATGGTGAACTTATGCGCATCGCGATTTCCATCCAAAGTCCACTGCATGAAGGTTTGATAGAAACCGCAATCCATACGCCCGCCGCGAATGACAGAGTCGAAGCGTTGCGGGGTAATGCCAACTTTAGCAGAGAGGGTCAGCGCCTCCGCATAAAGCGCCGCGTAGCCCAAGGACAGAAAGTTGTTGAGCAATTTCATCTTATGGCCGTCGCCGACCGCGCCTATGTGCACAACCTTGCCTGCCCATGTTTCCAGCACTGGCTTCAGCTTGGCAAATACCTCGTCTTTGGCTCCGACCATGGTATCAAGAGTTCCGGCCCAAGCTTCTTTAGGCGTGCGGCCCAGCGGCGCATCGACATAATCCACGCCCAAGGCAGCGACTTCTGCGGCCAGCGCCAAAGTCGAGTTCGGATCAGACGTTGAGCAATCAACCACAATGGATCCTGCCTGAAGACCCTGCTTCAAACCACCTTCTCCACGCAAAATGCTTTCGACCTCACGCGAGCCGGTGACACAGAGAAAAATTACATCTGACTGCGCGGCGACCTCTTTGGCGCATTTGACTTCGACCGCCCCGCGCCCGATCAAATCATCAATGGGCTGACGTTTGGAGCGGCCCAGCACGGTCAGAGCATAGCCCTTATCCACAATATTTTTGGCCATACCATGCCCCATAAAACCAAGGCCGATAAAGCCGATGCGGAGATTCCGGGAAGTCTCAGACATGGAATGTTCCTCTTTTACGGGCGCTTTAGCGCCTCGGGTGTGAGTTAGGACTGCTTGTTCGCCGATCGTAAATTCGAAGCAAAAACAGGGCAAAATTGCTGACTTTTGATTTGTGCAGTACAATGTTAGCGCTGTCAATTAGCGTTTAAACATCCCATTGCCGGATTATGCCGTCTCGCCAACTATAATTTCGTATCCGGTATCCACGATGCAACGCTCCGGACGACGAGATAAGTTGTCCAGAATTTTGTCGACCGCTATTTTGCCGATGAGAAAACGGTTGGAGCGCACTGTGGAGAGGGTCATCGGTAATGCGTCGCCCAACTCAAGGCCGTTGAACCCAAATATCGCCAGTTTCTGGCGGAGCGCGATTCCCTCGCCCAGACAGTGAAATACGCCGCCAATCGCCATGTCGTCATTTGAATAAACTGCAACGTCGACGGCGGTTTTGTCTGCCAAAAGTTTCGCCGTCATCTCGCGCCCCACAAGGGTTGAGCTGGGGCCATCGAAGATTGAATGTGCGATAACACTAAGTCCGGCTTCGGACAAAGCCTGACACAGCCCGTCGTAACGCACTTTAGCACGTTTATCCGCCGACCAATTATGCCCGACGTAGCCAAAGCGACGGTAGCCACGTTCGATAAGGTGACGCCCGGAGTCATAACCCGCGCTGCGATGGGACAAGCCTACGGCAATATCAATCGGCTCCGGATCTATATCCATCAGCTCCGCAACGCGGATGCCGCTTTGCAAAAGAATTTGCCGCGCAGGCTCTGTGTGGTCAAAGCCTGCCAGAATCATCGCAGCCGGCTTCCAAGCCATGAGCGAGCGCACAAGCGTCTCTTCGGTATTGATATTATAATCCGTAACGCCGACGACCGGTTGAAAATCTGTTCCCTTAAGTCCAGCATGGATGCCACGCAAAACCTCAGGAAAAACGATATTGGATAACGACGGAATGGCGACGCCAATAATATTAGAGGTTGCCGACGCAAGCGAGCCGGCAATCCGGTTTGTCACGTAGCCCAGCCGATTGACGATTGCCATGACTTTTTCCCGGGTGCTATCCGAAATCGGCCCTTTGTTACGCATAATGCGGGACACCGTAATTTCGCTGACATCAGCCAGTTTTGCGACCTCCGACAAAGTCACTTTTGCCTTGTGGTCGGGAAGCCGGGAGCGTTCTTTCATCGCCAAAATTATCCTCGGTGTGCTAGATTGCCAGAAATTTGCCTCACTCGGAGAATTGTAACCGCGAAATGTGCTACTTTACCAGCCTTCTGAAAAGAACCGTCAAAACCACATTGACATAGACTCGAAATATTATGAATATGATCAATGACAGCGCTAACATAACGCTCAGCGTTAACGACGCAATAAAAAACGAAACGGTTGGGGGAAGCCAATGATGACACAACCAGGACTCAAAGCCGCCGTGATTGGCTTGGGCTCAATGGGCTTGGGGATGGCTCAATGCATGGCAAAAGGCGGCATCAACGTTTCCGGCTTCGACTTGAACGCACAGGCCATGAAGGCCCTGGCAGAGGTTGGCGGAACTGGCGCAAAAAGTGCCGCAGACGCAGCCCATGAGTGCCAAGTGCTGGTGTCGGTTGTCGTTAACGCCGCGCAGACACGCATGGTGCTTTTTGGCGAACACGGTACCGCTGCACATATGCAACGCGGCGGTGTTATCATTTCCTGCGCGACAATGGCTCCGGAACAGGCGCGCAGCTTGGCAAAAGATGCGGAAGCGCTCGGCCTGTATTACCTTGATGCGCCAATGAGCGGAGGCGCTGTAAAAGCCGCAGCAGGGCAGCTCACATTTATGGCGTCAGGCTCAACGGCCGCTTTTGCAGTTGCTCAACCTGTGCTCGATCTGGTTGCAGGAAAAGTCTATCAATTGGGTGAGGCTGCTGGGGCAGGGGCCGCCTTTAAAATGGTGAATCAGCTTTTGGCAGGCGTACACATTGCCGCTGCCTGCGAAGCAATGACATTTGCGGCCAAGCTCGGTCTTGATCTCGACAAAGTGTATGAAGTTATTACAGCCTCGGCCGGAAATTCGTGGATGTTTGAAAACCGCGTACCGCACATTTTGGAGGGCGATTACAGCCCGCGGAGTGCCATTTCGATCTTTACAAAAGACCTCGGTATTATCAGCGACATGAGCCGCCAAGAGAAGTTTCCCGTGCAGATGGCCTCAACGGCACTGCAAATGTTTCTTGCCACTGCGGCAGCGGGAATGGACGGCGATGATGACGCGTCTGTGGCACGTATGATCGCCAAGATGTCCAGTCTAGAACTGCCAAAGCCAAAGAAAAACTGACCTATGCCTAAATTTGCTGCCAATCTCACCATGATGTTCACTGAGCTGGATTTT
>JAYTYD010000275.1:0-1825 GCA_043742625.1 Methylovirgula sp.
TCAGGCAAGGTCAAAATTACGCTCGAAAATCTCGTTATTGCATCCAACAAGGAATAAAATGGCGGATATCCTGCTTACAATAGAAAGTTACAAACGCCGTGAGATTTCTGCTGCGAAAGTACGCATGCCATTTCACAGCTTGGAACGAAAAGCGCACGATCAGACTCCACCAAGGGGCTTTGTTCGCGCTATCGAAGCAAAATTAAACGCCGGTGCATTCGCACTGATTGCCGAAATTAAAAAAGCTAGTCCTTCAAAAGGGCTGATCCGAGAAGATTTTGATCCATCGAAGCTGGCCGTAGCCTATGAGCTTGGCGGAGCCGCCTGCCTCTCTGTGCTGACCGACGAGCCCAGCTTTCAGGGAAAACCGGAGTTTCTAACGGGCGCGCGTGCGGCCGGCCACCTTCCCGCGTTACGCAAAGACTTTTTGTTCGAGCCGTATCAGGTATTTGAGGCCAGGGCTTGGGGCGCAGACTGTATTTTGATTATCATGGCCTGCGTCGACGATGACGAGGCAAAAGCACTGAACAAAGCAGCCCATGATCTTGGCCTTGATGTTTTGGTTGAGGTTCACAATGAAAAAGAGCTTGATCGCGCCTTGAGACTGGAAACGCGTTTGATAGGAATTAACAACCGGGATCTACGCACCTTTGAGGTATCGCTTGAGGTTTCTGAACGCTTGATCACCCGTGTTCCGAATGGACATATCGTTGTGGCGGAAAGTGGAATCTTTACCCACAGTGATTGCAGCCGCCTTGCCGCCTGCGGTATCCGCACGTTTCTCGTTGGTGAAAGCTTGATGCGACAAGCCGATGTTACAACCGCAACCCGTTCCCTTCTCACGGGCATGGCATGACGCTCCTCACGCATCTCAATGCCTCGGGTGAGGCGCATATGGTTGATGTTGGCGAAAAGGCCGTCACCTCCCGCACCGCCACAGCCAAAGCACAGGTAGTGATGAAGCCGCAAACGCTGGAGCTGGTGAAGTCTGGCAATGCCAAAAAAGGTGATGTTTTGGGCACCGCCCGTCTCGCCGGCATCATGGCCGCAAAAAAAACCCACGATTTGATACCACTCTGCCACCCTTTGCTGATTACGAAAATCGCATTAGATTTAGAGATAGACGAAGAGCTTCCGGGCATCCGCATTTCGGCCACCGTAAAAGTATCCGGCCAGACTGGCGTAGAGATGGAAGCCCTCACTGCCGTTTCTGTGGCTGCATTGACCGTTTACGACATGGTAAAGGCTGCTGATAAAGGCATGCACATTGAAGGCATCCGTCTCGTCGAAAAGCGCGGAGGCAAATCAGGACATTGGATAGCTCCATGAAGGTTCCACGCGCTCTAGTAAGTGTTGAAGATGCTTTAGCGCGCATTCTCACCCTCGGCTCCCTAAAACGGAACTCCGAATTGGTATCACTGTGGGAGTCACAAGGGCGAATTTTAAGCCTAGACCTAACATCCAGGCGCACACAGCCGCCATTCGATGCCTCGGCGATGGACGGTTATGCGGTTCGGCATACCGATCTAAAGATGATCCCGGCACATCTTACGCTCATCGGCGAAAGTGCCGCAGGGCATAACTTCTCCGGCATGGTTGGCGAAGGAGAGTGTGTAAGGATCTTTACCGGCGCACCCGTGCCGCAAGGCGGAGACACCGTGATCGTGCAGGAAAATGTATCGCGCTCATATGATCACATCATTGTAGAGCAATCGGAGCCAAAGGGACGCCACATCCGCACTGCTGGCTTGGATTTTATCGCGGGTGAGGTTCTCCTGAAAGCTGGAACGCAGCTCCAAGGGCGCGAGTTGGGCTTGGCCGCTGC
>JAYTYD010000276.1:0-2315 GCA_043742625.1 Methylovirgula sp.
CGCCTGCTGGTCAATTTCAAAGCGCACGCGTTCCGCGGGCAGACCAAAGCTGTCGTCCGTATCAACGACAAAATCGACTGCATCGTAAGCTTTGCGAAGCTGACCTGCGAGCTGGCGTCGGCTGGCTGCGTCGGGGCCGTAAACTTCAGCCAGCAATGTGGCCAGAACCGGCGGTCCGGGCGGCGCTTCGACCACCTTGATGGAGGTGTGGGGCGGCGCGGGCAGGGCGGAGAGGCGCTGGCGAACGTCAAGAGCGATTTCGTGGCTCGGCCGCTCGCGATCAGATTTGGGCTTCAGGTTAAGGTTCAGGTCGCCTAAGTTGGGCTGCTCGCGCATATAATAATGCCGCACAAGGCCATTGAAATTAAACGGTGCGGCGGTCCCTGCAAAGGACTGGATAGAAACCAGTTCTGGGAGATCTTTCAGGCGCTCTGCGGCGCTGCGCAACAGACGGTCTGTCTCTTCCAAGGAAGAGCCCTGCGGCAGGTCAACGACAACCTGCACCTCCGATTTATTATCGAAGGGTAACAGCTTCACCCGAACGTGCTGCGTGTAAAACAAGACGCATACCGCCAGTGTGGCAAAACCAACGGTCAGCAGAAAAACTTTGGAGCGCCGCCGTCCGGTGAGCAAGGGTGTGGCAACGCGCAAATAAAACCGGCCCATGGCGCCGATATCATGGCGGTGGCCAGCCTGTTCTGGAGTTAGGGTCTCGAAGCGCTTATGTGCGATTTTAAGCAGCAGCCACGGCGTAATCGTGACGGCTATGAAGAATGAAAACAACATCGCCATCGAGGCATTGGCTGGGATAGGGCTCATATATGGCCCCATCAGCCCCGAAACGAACATCATCGGCAGCAGAGCGGCCACGATTGTGAGTGTGGCCACGATTGTCGGGTTACCAACCTCTGCGACGGCTTCCACCGCAGTTTCGACCAATGAGCGGTCCCCGCGCATCGACCAGTGTCGCACGATGTTTTCAACCACGACAATGGCATCATCAACCAGAATGCCGATGGAGAAAATCAGCGCAAACAGGCTCACCCTGTTGATGGTGTAGCCCATGAGCCATGATGCGAACAATGTCAGAAGGATGGTTGTTGGAATAATGAGCGCCACCACCACGGCTTCCCGCCAGCCGATGGCTAAGAAAATCAGGATGACAATAGAAACCGTGGCAAGGCCAAGGTGAAACAGCAATTCGTTGGCTTTTTCATTGGCAGTTTCGCCGTAGTTGCGCGTGACGGCAACTTCGAGCCCGGCTGGCAAGACCTGCGCCTTTACGGTGTTCAGGCGGCTCAAAATATCGGCGGCAACCATAACTGCATTAGCGCCCTTGCGCTTGGCAAGCGCCAGAGTCACGGCAGGTCTCTGATCGAGCGAACCATCTTTGGCGCGCGTGAGGATTGAAGCCCGGTGTTCCGGTTCACCTGCGCCCACAAGCACGTCCGCCACGTCTTTCACATAAACCGGCCTGCCATCACGCGAGGTAAGCAAAAGCTGGCCAATATCCGGTACACCTTGCAATGTCTGGCCAGCGAGCACAGTAACAGAGTGGCCGCCATCGCGCAGCGCGCCAATGGTCATGGAACGGTTGGCATTGGTGATTTTATCGATGAGTTGGTTCAGCGTGATGCCATAAAGGGACAATCGCGCCGGATCCGGCTGAACGCGGATCTGGTTCGGATCGCCGCCGACGATATAGGTGATGCCGATATTTTCGACCTTGGCCAGCTCGTGTTGGAGCTCTTGAGCCACCTGAAACAGCGCGTTTGCGGTGAAATCCTGAGCATGGTCCGGGCTGGCGGAGAGTGTAAGGGCTACGGTTGCCACATCATTAATGCCGCGCCCGACAATGAGCGGTTCGGGTATGCCCTTGGGGAGTTCATTGATCGCAGCGCGGATTTTTTCATGCACGCGCAAAACTGCCGTATCTTCATCGGTGCCCACAAAAAAGCGAGCAGTAACAACGACATGGTCATCTTGCGTCTGCGAATAGACATGCTCGACGCTGTTAATTGAGCGGATTATGTCTTCCAGTGGCCTGGTGACCAGCTCCACTGCGTTTTCGGCATTATATCCATTTGCAGTGACTATCAGATCCACCAACGGTACGGAAATCTGCGGCTCCTCCTCGCGCGGTAGCGCATAAATGGCAATGAAGCCGGCAATCAGCGCCGCGATCAACAGAAGAGGCGTCAGCGGAGAGCGGATAAAGGTGCGTGTGAGCGCGCCGGAGAGGCCCAACGCCGAACGCGGCTGAGTTGGTGTGCTCATGGTTTTACAGCTTCCGGCTGGTTCAACGTATCGCCATC
>JAYTYD010000277.1:0-2341 GCA_043742625.1 Methylovirgula sp.
GCGGCGGCACCGCGCATGTAAATTGTCGAGAAGATTGACATGCCAAAATCGCCATCACTATCCCACAACACCAGCCGTGTATCGCCATGGCCATGCCCCTCTCCGGGCAAATCCGTTGTGTAAAGGTCAACCCCGATAGTTGCCTTGTAGTTGGTTTCAAATTTATTCGAAACCAGGCGATTGGACAGCGAGGTTTTACCGACGCCAATTGCGCCCAAAACCATCACTTTTTTAAGTGCCTGCGTCATACAAGTCCCATTGCGCTATTCGCCTGCCGCCGCGAGTTCAAATGTCACGCGCCGGTTTACGCTGCCTGAACCCTCGGATTCGGATATTTTTTGTGCCGACCCGCGTGAAACCACAATAAGCCTGTCTGGCGCTATTCCGCGCTCACTCAGACTCTGCGCCACCTTTTGTGACCGCTTCAGCGAAGCCAGCTTGTTGGCTTGCTGCGCCGGCGCGGGTTCATCTGAGTAGCCGGCCAGACGCAATTTCTGCTCTGGAACAGCCTTCAGCAAAGCGGCCAAATTATCGAGTGTACGCGACGCCGTCGCATCATCCCGGTAATTTGAACCGTCACCGAAAAAGATCGCGTGTTGTCCAACCCAATCGTGCAGCTTGAGTTCGGGCGAATCGAGTTTTGCCTCAACTTGCTGCAAGTGACCGGACAACTCGCGCAAACCTGTAACCACCGCCTCGAAAGCAGCCTGCTTTTGCGCCAGCACTTGTGCGGTGGTTTTCACGCTGTCCTGTAGTTTTTCGGCTACATCTTGCACCTGAGTCTCAACTTTGGCATTTTGAGCCGCAACGTCATTCGCCTGGCGGTCGACCTTCGCACTTAAAGCGCCGCGCAGAGTGGTGAGATTTTGCAAATTCAAATCTTCCAGTGCCGCAATTTGCATATTGGTTTTGCTTTGTTCCGCAGCAAAATTGTTCAGCGCACTGTCCAGCGCATCGGCTTTTTGAGCAATTTCTGCACTGGAATTGGCAATGTTGGTCAAATCTTGTGACGAAGCCACAAGCCCGACTTGCATTGAAATTTCCTGTTTCGGAAAAATCTCAGCCAGCTTACGGACGACCAATTCCCGCGCGGCATTATTGGGCGCTATGCCGCTTACGCGCAACGTATCGCCCGCCTGAACGGATACGGGATAGCCCTGAAGTTCCGGCAAATGTTCCACCGCGGCAATTTGCGCCGCAAGCCGCTTTGCCTCGCTACCGCGCCACATTGACCAACCTATCGACGCGGCCAAAGCCAATACGACAACGCAGAACAGAACCAGCGCGGGCGAAACGCCACGCGCGCGCTCAACCGGAACTGCCGGAATGGTCTCCAACTTTTCCTGCAACAGCTCCAAAAGCGGAGCCGGGTGCACACCGCTCTTCCCAAGAGCATCCAAGGTGTTGAGAAACTCTTCATCGACGCGCGCTTCAAAGTTTGGCGTGACCTGGCCTTTGCCCACCGCAGCAACGATGTATTGCGGGGACCGGCGCAAAAGCAGCAGCATATTGCCGAAGTTCAGGGAGCGCAGTTCGCTGTTCTCTCCGGCAAAAGCTTCGCGTGAAAAGTCCATAATCGCGGTCAGCAGCGCCGAAATCATGTCGACATTTGAAGAGCCGATAGGCGGAACGTTTTTATCGTCTCCCTCACCAATATTATCAGGCGGCCAGCGCGCAATGCACACACCGGAATGGGCCGCAACCAGCAGAATTTGCGACACCTGAAACCGGCCATTCCGGGCCAGCACCAACTCGCCGTAGGATTTTCCGCTTAAAGCCGCCCGCATCCGCAAAGCCAGCGAGCGCGGCGATAACAAAGCATCAAACCGCGCATTTATATCATCGGATAACTTTTGAATTGCACCGCTGACATAGCTTGAAACCAGCCGGCCGGTGATGGGATAGAGCGCCTCAACCATCACATCACGCGAGTCAACAATTTCGCGCCGGATCGAAGCAACCACCAAAGGCGAAATGGCTTGTGACAACTCGCGATGACCAACCACTTCGGCTTGACGCAGCGCCTGCGCCACAATATTGGCAACCGATTTTGTCAACAACGCGTCATCGCCTACGCGCCCGTCTAACGCAATCAGCCGCGCCTGAAGCGCGGCAAGTTGCTCTGTCTCATCAGAAAATAGCAGCCCCTTAAGGCTGGCGAAATCTTTGTTGTCGTTAGCCGCCATGAGCCTTGAGTGCCGCAATCTTGCGCCCGACATCGGCCAGCGCCTCGCCCACAGCCGAGATTGTGGTGTCCTGCTCGTGACGTCCACTGACGCGCAGCGCGTTCAACTCGCTCTGGAGAACATCAAGCCGCTGATCAAGCCGCTGTGCCAACGCA
>JAYTYD010000278.1:0-2796 GCA_043742625.1 Methylovirgula sp.
GCCATTTTAGTTGCGGACGCTACGCGGCCTGGCTCGATCGATAAAATGCGGCAATTGCTTATCGGGTTTCGTGAAAGCGCTCCCGGGCGACCTTGCAGCGTCTTTATCAATAAAGTGGATTTAATTGAAGCTGCAGCGCGTCCGGATTTGATGGGGACGGAAAAAGACGCTGATTCTGTGTGTTGGACGAGCGCGAAAACAGGGGAGAACGTCGTTGGGTCTTTTCATGCTTTGGCGCGCGCCATAGAGCGGCGCAGGCTGTGAACCTCTCTGATTTCGATTTTATTTTGGCGGATGGCATCGCCGGCGCGGCAGCTCTGGGCCCGGATTTTGTGGTGCTGCGCCGATCCGGCCGTTTGAGCCATTGGCTGCCCGAGGTGGGGCATAGCTGTTTTGAGTCGGAATTTCTAACCGGTCTACAGCCGGACTTTGAGGAGCAGCGCAGGGATCTGCTGGCTGAACCGCTGATTTTGCCGGAAATGCGCATGATGGTTGGGCGCATTTCCGAAAAAATAACTATTTTCATTCGCTGGGACGCTGCGCAACAGGTTTTTGTGGTGTTAACAACCCGCGATCAAATGGCAAGACCCATTGATGAATGGATGGCGCGGCGCGCGCGCGAGCAACGCATTCTGGAAGAAAAAATTGCCGAACAGGCCCAAGAGCTTGTTCGCATCAATCAAGATTTGATGCTCTCAAACACGCAGCTCAAGCAATTTTCCGCAGTTGCGGCGCACGACCTTCAGTCACCGCTGCGGCAGGTTTCGGCTTTTGCCCGGCTTTTGTCGCAGCGACCGGGCGTGCGGATTGATCTGGAGGCGGTCGATTATATCGCCACAATGGATGCAAGTTTGAACCGGATGCAGAGCATGGTGGCCAGCTTGCTACATTATGCGCGGCTTTCTGCGCGCAGCTATGTATTTGATGATGTTGATATGCGCAGTGTCGTGGCGGCAGCGCGGCAAAACCTTTCCGGTTTGGAGCGCGAGACGGGTGCACGGATAGAAATCGGGCCTTTGCCGGATGCGCTGGGCGACGGAATATTGCTGATTCAGGTATGGCAAAATTTGATCGCTAATTCCCTGCATTATCGCAGCGCCTTGGCTCCGGTTGTCCATATTTCAGGGATGATCAAAGACGGCATGGTGGAATATAGCTTGCGCGACAATGGCTGCGGGATTTCGCGCGCAGATGCGCAATCGGTGTTTGAAATGTTCAGACGCGGTGCAAGTCACCCGGAAGGCGAAGCGTTGCAAAGCGAAACCCACGGGCAAGGCAGCGGCATCGGCCTGTCCTTATGCTTGCGTATTGTCGAAATTCATGGCGGACGGATATGGTTTGATACAGACATCAGCATAGGAAGCCGTGTTTATTTCACCCTTCCGTTGCTGTTTAAAGCGGCATTTGCTGAAAAGCCCGAGCACCCTTCTTTAATTGAGCAAGTGCGGGAACTTTAATTCTACTTTAATGTGGTCACGGTCGTCGACACTGCTGCAATAAGCAAAGCCGCGCGGCCCGATATGCGCGGCAAAGAATTCGGGCAGGCTTTGTTTCAGCCATCCGGGCGGAGGCGCGGTTGCTGCGCCCACACACACGCTTATGCGTCCGGATATTTGCTGCAATTTGAACTTGAGCGTGCTGTCGAGCGGCGCCGCCGAACAGACAGCATAGATTTGCTCCATAAACATGAGAACAACGACGATAGCGTCGCATTTGGCGTGAACGGTTGTGGCGGGTGTCGCAAACTGCCAACGTTGATCATTGCGGGCCAGAACAGGGGTCATCGCTGAAATGGCGTGGGCTAGTAGATCACCGATGTCATGATAATCTGACCGTATTTGGCTTGCTGCATCAAAATCGCTGCGCAGATTTGCCTGCCATTCCAGCCGAAGCATTGACACTTCGTGACGCAGCGCCTCAAGGGCGTCGGGGGACGGGGCACCGGTGAGCAGATCAGGGCGGGTTGCAGCATAAACGCCGTGCATCTCATCCATAACCTTTACCAGCTTGACGGCGATATCCCGCGCGGCGGGGTCAAATTGAGCTTTTTGGCGGGCAACATTCGGCAAGCGCACGCGCGCCGCGCCGTCTTCAAACAACATGGCATCTATAGCGGTTGCCAGAGATGTGACGTTTAGTTCATTTTTGCCCAGAACATAAATCGCACCTGAGCCGATGCTCTGTTCGAGCATATGTTCGTTTGTCATGTGACTGAGTATGATGACAGGCAGGGTTTCGTTCGCGGCTCGAATATCCTTTAAAAGCGACATGCTGGTGTGAGTGCGCAGCCAAAAGTCAAATATACACAAATCATATTGGCCGCTTTGCAACTTTTCGCGGGCTTCGCTGGTGGATTTGACCCAATCAACAATAATTTGAGCGTTGGGAATCGCGCCGGCATAAATTTTCACTAGCCGCGCATCCGTTTCGTCATCTTCAATCAGCAATATTTTAATGTTGTCGGCGCTGATTTCGGGGATCTGTGGATAAGTATTGGTCATTTGCTCACAAAAATTAGCATGAAAATGGTCGGGCAAAGCAGCGGTTTGACGTGGTGCTGCCGTGCCCTAATTACATAAACCAATTCATTGGTTTAGTCACCTTCCACGTCGGGGTTTCTCAAACTTGAAAACGCAAAAATGTACCAAAATAAGGCACTTTTTTGCAGTTTTGCCGGGCAGATACGGTGGTTCGCGGCATTCTTTCCTTTATTTGGCTGATTTTTTAATTGACAGTTTTGTTTGGTGTGGGTAGAAGAAGCCCATGAACGGCGGCGCTGCTGAAGACATTCAGCGG
>JAYTYD010000279.1:0-3828 GCA_043742625.1 Methylovirgula sp.
TTTGTTGTCAAAACATCACTTCAGGCCTTTGCCTGGCAAAAAAGGAATATGAATATGGCCCGTCGTTGTGATTTGACCGGCATTGGTGTGCAGGTTGGCCATCGTGTCAGCCATTCGAACATCAAGACCAAACATCGCTTTTTGCCAAACCTGTGTAATGTCACGCTGATTTCGGACGCGCTGGGCCGTTCCGTGCGCCTGCGCGTTTCAGCAGCTGCTCTACGCTCAGTTGAACATCGCGGCGGTCTCGATGCCTTTTTGACCAAGGCGCGCGAAAACGAACTTGCACCAAACGCTGTCTCGCTCAAGCGCGATATCGCCAAGAAGCTGGCTATAACAGCCGCTGCCTAATTTGAGCTTTAAATAAAGTTCAATTCACCAACGCGGCGCATTTTCGCCGCGTTTTTTTATGTTGAAACCTCAACATTTTTTCATGCTAGGACTTCCCATGTACCAACTGAAGCCACTTCTCCTGCCTGTTCTTGCCACCACTGTCATTGTAGTTGCCTCTAATATTTTGGTGCAAATCCCATTTGCGCACTGGAATATGCAAGACAATCTCACTTGGGGCGCGTTCACCTTTCCGGTATCGTATCTCATCACCGATCTGACCAATCGCCGCTATGGAACCGCCACTGCACGTAAGCTGGTAGCTATCGGTTTCGTTCTTGCAGTCATCGCCTCGCTCTATTTTGCCACGCCACGCATCGCGGTCGCTTCCGGCCTGGCTTATGTGTGCGGTGAGCTTCTCGACATTTCTGTGTTTAACCGCCTGCGGCAACAGGCTTGGTGGCGCGCGCCGCTGGCCGCAAGTCTGATCGGCTCGGCGCTGGACACCGCTCTATTTTTCACCATCGCCTTTGTCGGCGATGCGGACATGTCGATTGCTGTGCCTTTGTCGCTGATGCCGACACACATGGTGCCTTTGTGGGAAAATCTGGCCTTGTGGGATTTCGGCGTGAAATGCGTTGTCGCGCTTCTGGCGCTCATCCCCTACGGTGCCCTGCTCAAAGCCGTCATGCCGGTAGACGCTGCGCAGCCGGCAAAAATCTGACCCGTTTCAAAACGATACAAAGTCCTTAAAGCCTGCCGATCCCGGCGGGCTTTTTTGTGCGCATGAAACAAATTGGAGCGTAAAGAACATCGAATTATATGCCGGACAAATCGTGAAAAGGCGCAAATCTGTGATTCGGGCGCGCTTTGTTTCGCTCTGTTCTAAAAGTTAATGTTGCCCCTGCGCTGGCTAGAGCATATCACGCAAAAGTGTGTAGCGGTTTTGCGAAAATGATATGCGTTATCAGTGTGATGGAAGAGCAATTTGCGTCTGTTAAGCGTTGAATTGCTCCATTGCCACGAGCGGAGAGAAGGTGCCGGAAAGACGGTGCCGGAATATGGCAGCAATGAAGCGCGCCTTGCGCCACTACCGCGCCCCTGCCGCTCTGGCCGCATCAACCCGCGGCCGCTTTGGCATCCTCGGGGCCTGAATTTTCTCCGGCACAAAGTTTTCCGAGAACAATTCCGCCAGCTTCTCGGTCATCGCGCCGCCCAGCTCTTCGGCATCAACAATCGTCACCGCGCGCTTGTAGTAGCGTGTCACATCGTGGCCGATGCCGATGGCAATCAGTTCCACCGGCGAGCGGGTCTCGATATCGTCGATAATGTAACGCAGATGCTTTTCGAGATAGTTTCCTGAGTTCACCGACAAAGTTGAATCATCCACCGGCGCGCCGTCAGAAATCATCATCAAAATCTTGCGTTGCTCAGTGCGGTTCAACAGCCGGTGATGCGCCCAGTCAAGCGCTTCGCCGTCGATATTTTCCTTCAGCAATCCCTCGCGCATCATCAATCCAAGATTTTTACGCGCCCGTCGCCATGGTGCATCGGCGGATTTGTAGATGATATGGCGCAAGTCGTTCAGCCGCCCCGGCATCGGCGGTTTGCCCGCTGCCAGCCATTGCTCGCGGGATTGGCCGCCCTTCCACTGTTTGGTGGTGAAACCCAAAATCTCGACCTTGACACCGCAGCGCTCCAGCGTCCGCGCCAGAATATCGGCGCATGTCGCCGCAACAGTAATCGGCCTGCCGCGCATCGAGCCGGAATTGTCCAGCAGCAGTGTCACCACCGTATCGCGAAAATTCGTGTCCTTTTCGCGCTTGAACGAAAGCGGTTGCTGCGCATCCACAATCACGCGGCTGAGGCGCGCCGGATCAAGAATTCCCTCTTCCAGATCAAATTCCCATGAGCGGTTTTGCTGTGCCATCAGCCGTCTTTGCAGCCGGTTCGCCAGCCGCGATACCACGGAAGCCAGGTTGGACAATTGCTTGTCAAGATAGGCGCGCAAACGGTCAAGCTCTTCGGGCTCGCACAGGTCCTCCGCGCTAATGACCTCGTCATTCTTCACTGAAAACGCCTTGTAATCCGTATGGCGTTGATGCGCCGCCTCGCTGCCCGGCGGCTTCCAGTTTTCTGAAGCTTCGTCAGCCTCGCCTGAGTCCGCCTCTTCGGGAAATTCGCCGGAAGGCGCATCATCCGCTTCCATGGTGCCATCTTCAAGCGCGTCAGAGCTTTCTTCAGACTCCTGCAGTTGCGAAGAGTCACCGCTCTGATCTTCAGAAGACTCGCCCTCGTTCTCGGCTTCGTTGTTGTCGCTCTGGTCGCTCTCGTCGGTGTCTTCCGAGTCTTCGCGCTCAAGCGAGGCCTCGTCGCCCATATCAAGGTCATGCAACAGCTTATGCACCAGCTTGCCAAACCCGCGCTGATCCTCGATGCGGCTGGACAGCAAGTCGAGGTCAGCCCCGGCCTTGGACTCAATCCAGTCGCGCCACAGTGCCACCAGCTTTTCTGCCGCCGGCGGTGGTGCCAGACCGGTTAAGCGCTCGCGCACCATCAGCGCCACTGCCTCTTCCAAAGGGGCTTCGGCCTGTTCGGTGATGGCTGCAAAATTACCGCGAAAAAACCTGTCATCCAGCATTGTGGTCAGGTTATGCGCCACACCGGCCATTCTCTGGGCCCCGATGCTCTCCACCCGGGCCTGCTCAACAGCATCAAACACCGCGCGCGCCGCTTGGCCCTGCGGCGCAATCTTGCGATGTACCGCATCATTATGGCAGGCGAGCCGCAGCGCCATCGAGTCCGAGTGACCGCGCAAAATAGCGGCATCACGCACTGTGAGCTTACGCGGCGGCTCCGGCAGCCGCGCCTTGGGCACTTCACCAGCGATCAACGATGGCTTTTCCGGCGAAAACCCCACCTCCAATTCGGGATGTTTGGAAATAGCCCGCATACATGAGGCGATTGCCTTGCGGAACGGCTCCTGCGGAGACTCATTTTTGCCCGCAGGCTTGCGATTGCTTGGATTGCTCATGGGTTTACCATAGACACGAAACGCCACGCCGAAAAGGCGGGAAAGCTCGGAATACGGCGAAATAGACGCTGCTGCGACGCTTTGTTCAAACCGACATTAACCTTCGTGCGATTTGAAGATAACTGAAGCCAAATGCACACACTTTTTCTATGCAGCTTCAACATGTAGCACAAAATTTATCAGGCTTGCACAACACCAGCTTTCACGGCTCCGGCAAGCAGAACACTGATGCGACACCAACACCTAAATATGCCCCGCTGCAGCGCACCCCGGCCTACATTCCGGCATCGCGATCCTCGCTACCGCCGCACAGCTCACGCGGTACGAAGGTTTCCCGCAAGTCGAAGCGCAGGACGTAACACATTCGGGTTGAAGCGCTAAAGCAGCTCAGCTCAGCGCCACATTCAGCGCGCTTTCCGGCAATTCCACGCCAAAACAACGCTGATAGAATTCCGCCACCAGCG
>JAYTYD010000280.1:0-3822 GCA_043742625.1 Methylovirgula sp.
TACATTGTGCCGGACACTGTCCACGTCATGTCCAAGGGCGAGATTGTTAAAACCGGCGGCCCCGAGCTGGCGCATGAGCTGGAAAAGAATGGCTATCGCGATTACACCAGCGAGGCGGCGTAATGCAGCTCCAAGCCGTTAAGTTGCAGCTGCCCTTGCGAACAGACGCTGAGAGTCAGCTCATAGCGCATTTTGCCGCTCTGAAAGCCTCTGGCGCAGCCGATATGCCGACGAGAATCGCCGCTTTTGGTCAGTTTGAAAAAGCCGGATTGCCCAATCGCCGCGTTGAAGCATGGCATTACACCGATCTGCGCCGCTTGATGGCCGAGGCGCTAAACCCGGTTGAACATCCAAGCGAAGCCACGTTAAAGGCGGTGTTGCTCACCAAAGGCACCGATGCCGTTATCAAAATAATTGATGGCGTGCTGGCTGGCGGCATAAATTTGCCCGCTGGTGTTTCGGTTGTCGCTGCGCCGCTTGCTGAAGCGCCGCTCGCAAATTCGGATGTCATGGTCTCCCTCAACGGCGCCTTTGCCGCTCAGACTGTTGAAATTCACGTGGCCGCAGGCACGCAAATTGCCGATCCCATCCACGTTTTGCTCAAAAGCCCGCGCAAAGCTGCCGTTTCCACCCGTATTCTCATTCGTGTCGGGTCAGGGGCCAAGATATCTTTTTTCGAAGAGTGCCGCGCGGAGTCGGGTCAACACAATAACCTGCTACATTTTGAAATTGGCGATGGTGCCGAGGTTGAGCATGTGGCTCTGGTTGCGAATGGCAGTCAGCAAATTAGTACGCTAACCGCCAATATCGGCGCTGATGTTTCATTCAATACTTTCGCTTTAGTGGCCTCAGGCGGTCTAAACCGGCGTCAGACGTTCGCAAGGTTCAATGGGGAAAATTCCAAGGCAGGTTTTCGTGGTGTTGTCTTGCTTAAGGGTCAACAACATGCAGACACGACCTTGGAAGTGACTCACGTTGCGCCGCACTGCGAGAGTCGAGAGCTTTACCGGCATATTTTGGATGGTCATTCCAAAGGTGTGTTTCAGGGGCGCATCGTGGTCGAGGCGCAGGCTCAGAAAACGGACGGAGTTATGAAAAGCAATACGTTGGTGCTCTCCGACCACGCCAGCATGAGCAACAAGCCCGAGCTTGAGATATTTGCTGATGATGTGGTCTGTGGACATGGCGCAACCGTAAAACAGCTAGATGACAACGAACTGTTTTATTTACAGGCGCGCGGCCTGCCAAAGCCGGAGGCGGAGAGCCTTTTGATTGAGGCCTTTGCCGTGGACGTTCTTGATTACATTACCGACGAAAATCTGCGCGAAAAATTTAACTCGAAAATTCACGCGTGGTTGTTGGATCGAAACCAAGGTTGACATGAACACATCTTATGACATCGCAGCCGTACGTAAGGATTTCCCGATCCTGAGCACCCAAGTTTATGGCAAACCGCTGGTCTATCTTGACAATGCTGCGTCTGCACAAAAACCAAAGGTCGTGCTTGATCGGCTGACCCATGCTTACACCCACGAATATGCCAACGTGCATCGTGGATTACATTATCTCGCAAATGCCGCCACGGAGGCATTTGAACTTGCGCGCGAGTCCACCCGCAAGTTCCTTAACGCGGCCAGCACAGATGAAATTGTTTTTACCAAAGGTGCCACCGAGGCGATCAATCTCGTGGCAGCGTCTTTTGGTTTGCAGAATATTCAAGAGGGCGATGAAATTGTGCTCTCCATTATGGAGCACCATTCTAACATTGTTCCGTGGCACTTTTTGCGCGAGCGCAAAGGCGCTGTTATCAAGTGGGTCGACGTCGATGAAGATGGTAACTTCCCGCTCGATGCCTTTGAAAAGACTCTAACTTCACGTACTAAAATCGTCGCAATTACTCATCTGTCCAATGTTTTGGGCACAATCGTTCCGGTCAAAGATGTCATCAAAATCGCGCATGCCCATGGCATCCCCGTTTTGGTGGACGGCTCGCAGGGGGCTGTGCATCTCGATGTTGATGTTCGCGATCTCGATGCGGACTTTTACGTTTTCACCGGCCACAAGGTCTACGGCCCAACGGGCATTGGTGTGCTTTACGGCAAGAAAAAGCTGCTCGAAAGCTTGCCTCCCTACGCTGGCGGCGGCGAAATGATCATCACAGTGACGCAGGACAACGTCACCTATAACCAGCCGCCGCACCGCTTCGAGGCGGGAACACCGCCGATCGTCCAAGCCATTGGCCTTGGGGCCGCGCTGGAATACATGATGAGTTTAGGCCGCGAAAACATTCGCGCACATGAAGAGGACTTGGCAAAATACGCCACAGAGCGGCTCAGCCAAATAAATTCGCTTCGCATTTTTGGCAACACCAAAGACAAAGGCGCAATTATATCGTTTGAAATGAAGAGCGCTCACGCGCATGATGTCGCCACAATCATAGATCGCTATGGTGTTGCGGTGCGTGCCGGCACGCATTGTTGTATGCCGCTGATGCAGCGTTTCGGCGTAACCTCCACTTGCCGCGCCTCTTTTGCGCTTTACAATACCCGCGCCGAGGTTGATGTGCTTGCTGAGAGCCTAATAAAAGCGCAAAATCTGTTTTCCTGAGGCCAACATGACTCAACCGATTGAACCTGTTTCTCAACCCGATAAGCTGGATATTGTTCCTGCGGCGGATCTACCGCCGGAGGAAATTGATCGGCTCACCGATGAAATTATCGTGGCGCTGAAAACCGTGTATGACCCGGAAATTCCTTCAGATATTTATGAACTTGGCTTGATCTATCGCATAGAGATTGAAGACAGTCGGTTTGTAAACATTGACATGACGCTGACAGCGCCGGCTTGCCCGGTGGCAGGCGAAATGCCGGGCTGGGTTGAAACCGCAGTGGCCGCCGTGCCGGGGGTGGCCGGAGCCAAGGTTAAGATGGTGTTTGATCCGCCGTGGGACCAGAGCCGCATGTCAGACGAAGCCAGAGTCGCGCTTGATATGTGGTAGGACAATTCATCAGGCGCTTCAATATGACAGGATAATAGCGTATCCGCCTTGTAAATCACCGCGGATACAGCCCCTTGGACAGCCATTTTTACAACGAAATCAGCGATCTAAGCACAGTTCGCCAGTTACCATTCTTGGTTGTGCTCCCGGGTATGGATGGCACGTGCAAACTTCTCGACAATTTCCATAGCGAAATCGGCAAAACCTGCCGTGTCTTGCCGATATCTTATCCTACAGACCGCGTCATGGACTACGCCGATCTCACCGCCTATGTCACCGCGCGTTTGCCGCAAACGCAATTCATTATCCTTGGCGAGAGCTTCTCCGGCCCGATCGCCATCGATATCGCCGTATCACAGGCCGAATGTCAGGGGCTTGTCTTGGTGTCCACCTTTGCAAAAGCTCCGGCACCACGATTTTTGCTGCCGTTTACGCGGCTTTTTCATCCAAAACTGCCACTCAAATATTTTACCTCCCTCGTGCTTATGAGCGGGCAGGGATCCATGGCCGAGCAGACCGCATTGCAACAAACGATTGCCTCGGTTCCTGCACGCATATTGCAAAAGCGCCTTAGCTTTGTCTTGAAAGTCAATAAAATCAGCATGTTAAGACGGGTAAAAGTCCCGGTTTTATGCCTCGCCGGGCGTTTTGATCGTCTGGTGGGGTTGCGCCATGCCCGCCGGATTGCTGCAACTGCGCCTCGCTGCACTCTGCATGAAATGGCAGCACCCCACATGCTGCTCGAAACTCACGCTGCGGAGGCGAGCGCTCTAATTCATAAATTCGCGGTTTCCTGCTCTTCATCAACCTCGATCCTTTGAAAT
>JAYTYD010000281.1:0-23210 GCA_043742625.1 Methylovirgula sp.
ATGCTTTGGCGCGCGATGATTGCTGCCCGCAGTCTTTCTTGCAGCGCAGTCAGGCGGTCGCGCTCCGCCTCAAGCCGCGCCGCAATATCCGGGCGGGCGGCATTTTGCGATTTTGTTAAGCCGAAGTTTGCCCGCAGCTTGCCTGCCTTCGTAAAGAAAACCCATTCGTAAGTTTCGAGCTTGACTTCCTGCTCATAAGACAGGTCACGGACTCGCGCCGCATCAATCAGCAACTCCCCGAGCGTCGACGTTTCGCCCAAATCATCCGCCATCTCGAACAGCTGCGCCGCGTTGAAGCCGCCATCCAGCATCGCGGCTTCAACGCTCGCCGGTGTTTCATCCCTATCAATGCCCAGCGCTTCGTGAAGGTCCACGCCCACTTGTTCGAGCGTGGGTCGGCCCGCGATGACCGCCGCAAAATCCGCGCGCTTTTTAAGCGCGTCAGTCATTAACTTTTTGAAATTCTGCTCTTCAGTCTCCGGCACTAAAATGTCGAGCGCCGCACGAATTTTCGCGTCGTCGCCGGTCAGAACGTCGTGTTGCGCTAAAGCCATCAACTCGGCTTGCTCCAAATCCTGAACCACGCGGAAACTGGCCGGGACATTGGCCTCAAACGGAAACACATGGAGCAAACGCTCGCAAAATGCATGAATGGTCTGTATTTTTAGTCCGCCGGGCGTCTCCACTGCCAAAGCAAACAACCGTCTTGCCCGCGCCACCATCGCTTCGTCAGGCGATTTTTCACCATATGCCGCGAGACGCGCTTTCAAATCAAAGTCAGTCAAGCGTGTCCAGCCCGCCAAAGTCTCAAATATGCGGGTCGCCATATTGGCGGCGGCAACTTTAGTGAAGGTCAGACACAGGATTTGCTCCGGAGCGACCCCGTTTAGCAACAGCCGGATCACCCGCATGGTCAGGACATAGGTCTTGCCTGAGCCCGCATTGGCTGAAACGAAGCTCGATACGCGCGGGTTTGAGGCCGCGCGTTGCAGCGCCTCGGTGATTTCAAACGAGCCGGACGTCATTCCGCCGCCTCGTCGTCAAGGCCAAGCGAAGACCATTCTTTAAAACGCGATAAATGATCATAGTCGAGATTTTCCCGCACATATTGCGGAAACGGGCGCGGAGGATACGCCGTCGCGGGGTTGCGAAATTGGCTAAGCAGGCTGTGCAACTCGTCAAAATGCTTTACAGCAAGGTCTGCCAAATCGCCGCCCTTAGCACCCTGCGGTGTGCGCTGTTCGATACCTTCGCGCCCGCCGAACTTGACATAGAGCGCTTCTGTAGGGTTGGCTTTTGGCAGCTTAAACGCGCCTCTGCGCGCCATTTCCACCTCAAGGGTGAGCTGTGGCGCAAAGCCGGCTTTTACCTGTCCGGGGGCGGGAACAGCGCCGGTTTTATAGTCGATCAAGGTCAGGCTGCCGTCTTTATAATAGTCTGCGCGGTCGGCGATGGCGCTTAACACAAAGGCGCTGCCATCAGCCAAAAGCAGGCTGAGCTTGCCATGCGCCTCGGTGTGAGTCTCAACGATGGAGTCCCGGCGACCGCGCTCGAATTTCAAAAATTGGCTGAGCATGCGTTCCACTTTAACACGGCCAAACGTTGCAAAAGCCGCTGTTTCCCACACACCGCTGAAAGCATCTGCCGCCAAACTCAGCAAAAGGTGTTCAGGCGCTGCGGGGAGCGATTTGCCCGGCGCGGCCTTGACGAAGCGCTCGAAAATGGCGTGCATTCTGGTGCCAAAGTCCCGCGCCGAAAAATCAGGTTGCAACGGCCCCAGCACCGGCAATTTTAAAATCCGCGCCGCAAAAATTGAATAGGGGTCCCGCCGCAGCGTTTCAATGGCGGTCACACTCAAGGCCTTGGGGCGCAATTCAACCGGCGGCAGGGGCGCAGGCCGCCTGAGCGGCTCGGCGCGCCCGTCATCAATGCGCCGCGCCCAATCGAGTTTGGCAAGGCCGAGCGCCCGGCAAGGCGCAATATATTCGCCTGCAACAGCCTCAATACGCTGTAAAAACCGCGAGGCTACGGTAGGCTCGCCGCCGCGTTTTTTGGCCCGGGTTATCACAAGGCTGGCGTTGCAAAAGCCCATCATGAAATCATGTGCAGTTTGGCCCAGTCGCCGCTCAGGCGAAGAGAGGCCAAGCTCCGCCCGCATCGTGCGGTTCATCAACGCGTCACTTTTGGCTTGAGGCGGCCAGATTTTCTCGTCCAGACCAGCCAAAATGACCACGTCTGCGGTCATCAACCGCGCTTCAAGCAGGCCTAAAACTGCCAAACGCGGATGTCCGGGTTTATAGTGTCGCACAGTTTTTTCAGCCATCATTTGCGACAAGAGATGGATGTAATCTCCAAGGTTGAATATCAGCGCCGCCGTTGCCGTCGTCTCCAACTCGCGCAACAACGAAAGCATTGCAGTGCCATCGCGCCCGTGAAGTTCTTCTGAGCAAATCGATTCAAGCGCCGCAATATGCTGAGTTGCCCAAAGCGCCAGTGAAGCTGGCGCACACTTGAGCAAGGGCGAGAGAGCCTTGTCTAAATCCTCCAAGAGTGCCGTCATCGCAGCCCAGTCTGCGAGGTTCATGGCCTGCAAAAAAGCCGGGGCGTGGCGTGATTTGGCTAAGGTTTCCGCCTCCAGAACCGCTGCCTGCAATGATCCGGCGAGGTCAATATCAAGTTGACGAAACACACAAGCCTCAAGCTGATGTGCCAACAGTTTTACGAACCCGGCGTCCCGCCCCAAGCGAAACATCGGATGCTTGAGCAAAGTCAACAAAGTTGCCGCATCAAGTCCGTTTGCGGGGTCTGTGCCGCGCGCCGCGTTTAAAACATGCAGCGCAAAAGCCCCGGCAGAGGTGCGGGGCAGGCCGCGTCCGGCACTATCTTCCGCTACAATTCCCCAGCGGGCAAGTTCCGAGCTAACCCGTTGCGCCAAGGTGCGTTCAGGCGTGATCAAAGCCACGGTGCGGGCCGGAGTCTCTAGCGCTTCACGTATAACAATGGCGATCGCCAGCGCTTCCTCGCGCTCGTTTTCCGCCTCAATCAACGTGATGTTTTTAAAATCAGCCGCAAGATCGGCACCGCTCCAGGGCGGCTGTTCATGCCACTTTTCTGTTGAAAGCGCCGGGCGTAAAGCCTCGCTCAAAAAGCGGGATCGCAGGCCAGGCTTTCCAAGCTCGCGCACATCACTGCGGGACATGCCAATCTTGCCAAGCAGCCGCACCAACGCTGCCTGCGGATGCGTGGCCAAGGCGTCCTCGCCGATGGAGGCAAATCCCGGCTCGTCAAGGTTCAAATCCAGCCCCGGCAAAACCACTGCGCCAAGCTGTGCACGGGCAATGGCGCGTATCAGCCGCGCTGTGGCATCATTGGTGCCGGTGGAGCCGGCCACAATCATAGGGCCGCGCAAGGTGCCTTGCGTAAGGCGTTCAACTTCATGGTCAATCAGCATTGCGCGCTGGGTTGCGGCCTCGGTCATGTCATTTTCGAGCAAATACCGGGGCCAGTTTTCAAAGGCGATTTTTAAAAACGCCAGCGTGATGCGCCAGTAGTCATCAAAAGTGCCTTGGCCAAGCGTTTCGAATTTCTCAAAAGCGACACCTTCAATTACGCACTCATCAATCAACGCGGCAAGGTCGCCACTGAGCGCATAGGCGTCTGCCGGATTGGCAACCGAATTGAAGGTCTCGCTTGGTTCTATAGGTTTTAAGGATCCATCAGCGGCAATTGAAACCACTGCCTCACGCAAGTGGAGTCCCCATGCCAGGATCCAGTGCGACAGCAACAGCCGCCGTTCCAGCGCGGGTATCGCCTTTTGAGCGATAAATTCAGTCTCGAACAAGGGCTCTTCCTCGCCGCTGAAGCCGCCCAAAGGCAGAATGCGCGGCAGGAACGTCGCTCTGTTTTCCATTTTCGCGGCAAAGCAAGCGCTCAATACCTTTGCCGCGCGCCGGGTCGGAACATAAATGGTAAGGTCAGCAAGCTTGAGCGGATCGGCATTGTAGTCAACGCCCAGATCAAGCGCGTTGGCGAACAGGGCTTCGACCAACTTCGGCAAAAAGGCTGTTTCGGGGGTGATGGTGTAGACGTTTGGAGTGCGGCGCAATTCAGGTTTCGGTAAGGACGACCTATTTTCGCGCCTGCAGAATCACGGCCTCAGCCTGCGCAATAGCGTCCATTGTTCCTACATGCAGCCATTGTCCGTCAAGCCGCATTCCATACAGACGGCCTTTTTCTGCTGTCTCAAAAAACAACGGCGCGAGGCGGAACACCTCCTGTTTCACCGCTGCGATCAGTTCCGGCTTGACAATACCAACGCCCGAATAGGCAAAAGGCACCACCTCGCCCTCGATGCGGCGAGAGAGGCGGCCATCATCCGCCATTTTAAAATCTCCGGCCCAATCGACCCCAACCGCAGTGGTGGTAGAGGCAACCATCAATAAAATATCCATTTTGGCAGGGTCCCATTGCGCCTTTAAACGCTTGAGATTCGAGAGTGGTCCCTCGATCCAAATCGCATCGGTATTGCAGATGAAAAAAGGCTGCGCGCCAAAAAAGGGTAAAACTTTTTTCAACCCGCCGCCCTGATCGAGCAAAGCGCCGCGCTCATCGGAAATAGCTATCTTGGGCGCGCGGCGCTGCTGCATGGCCGCTTCAATTTGGTCGGCCAAGTGATGCACGTTCACCACCGCCTCGGAAACTCCGGCTTGCGCCAACGCGTCCAGCAGTGTGTCAATCATTGCCTTACCGCCAACCTTGACCAGAGGTTTTGGTGTTGTGTCGGTCAACGGGCGCATGCGGCTGCCAAGCCCGGCGGCAAACACCATGGCTTTCATGGCGGCTGGTAAACTTGCAGCCGCCTTGGCCGCAGTCGTTATATCTGGAGCTGTCATTTCACTTCGCCAACCAAGTGGGGCAGGTAGTCCACAAACCAAGTGCGCAGATCGCGCAAAGCCGGATGTGCCAAGCCTTTGGCCAGATAATGCTCCATACGCGGCATGTGTTTAAGATATTGCGGCTTAGCGTCGCGCTTATCGAGCCGGGCAAAAATCCCCAAAATCTTGGTGGCGCGCTGCGCACCCATCAGCGCATAAGCCTTGGCAAAATCAACGACGTCAAAATTAACATTCTGCGCCCTTCGCGCCGCAAGATAGTCCCGCAGCAACTTCATTTCCAAGGCATCCGGCACCGTCAAGCGGGCATCTTGCAGCAGCGAAGCAACATCGTAAGCTGGCAGGCCGAGCAGACAGTCCTGAAAATCCAGCAAACCCACGCGTTGCAGACCACTGCGCTGCGGCAGCCACATCAGGTTTGGCGAGTGAAAGTCCCGCATCACCCAAGTTTGTTTGGAGTGGATCATCTCATGCAGAGAGCGCCGCCACACATTGACAAACTGCGCTTTGGCGGCCGAAGAAAGGCTCTTTCGCGCCACATGCGGCACATACCAGTCGGTCAATAATTCCACTTCAATCGCCAGCGCATCCACGTCATAGGGCGGAATGTCGTGGGTAAGGTCGCCAAAATGCACGCTTTTGGGCAGGTCTTGCCCGTGCAAATGCGCCAACACCTGTAAGGATTCGGCATAGCGCTCAACGATAGGACCCGCCACATCACTGACGCCTTCAACACCAAAATCTTCCAAAATGGCCAACCCGGCGACAGTATCCGCTGCATAACATTTTGGCGAGGACAGCCCCCGCTCGCGCAAACCCTCCGCCATCGCCAAAAAGGCGGTGATATTTTCTGCACGTTTGGCAATGGCCGAATAGGTTTTGCCTAAGCGGATCGGCGTGTTATCGGGATTGGGAGGCGAAATCATCAATATTGCGGTTTCGCCATTGGGCTTGACCAAGCGCTCATAGGCCCGGCTGGAAGCATCGCCGATCATGTGATGACGGACGCTATCCCCCCAGCCGCCTTTGACCAGCAAATCATGAATGGCGCGCGCGCGCACCAATCGGGTGGCAAACTTTCCATGCCCCGTCAGTGTCGCGGTGCGAGCCTGATTGCTCTTGGCAAGATCAAGCGTGAAACAAATATCAAGACTGTCGGCGGCGGCTGTCTCTCCCAGCCTGTCAGCCCACTCCACCACCACCAGCGCGCCCTCGCTTGCTTCATCCCAACCAAGGTCAATGATCTCATCGGAGTTTTTGATCCGGTAAAGGTCAGCATGGACAATCGGGAAGCGCTTGGTTTCGTAGATCTGCATCAGAGTGAATGTCGGACTGGGAACTTCCAACTCCGGCTCGCCGGATAATCGGCGAATAAGCGCCCGCGCAAAGGTGGTTTTGCCCGCGCCCAAATCTCCCGAAAGCGTGATCAGATCATTGGCACCAATCAGCAGCACAACCTCTTCGGCCAACTGTTGAGTGTCCTGCTCATGCTCTAAATCCACCTTCCAAGTGGTGGCCTGCGGTTCTGCTTGGGAGACTGAGCTCACGCGATTTGCCCTTTATTAATTATCCGGCGCTTTGTGCGCGTTTGCCGATCACCCGCCCGGCGGAAGGTTCGTTTGGCTTGGTGCTTTTAACCGCTGTTGCAGCAAACTCCGCCGCTGTTTCCTGCTTGGGCGCGTGTTGTAGCGGAAATGTGCAAGTGACGCATGTGCCCAGCGCAGGGGTGGAATCAATCTGCACTGTTCCGCCATGCAATTCGACAAAGGAGCGCACTATGGACAAGCCAAGTCCAACGCCGCGATGGCGTGAGCCGAGCGAATTGCTGGAAAAGCGTTCAAATACTTTGTCAAGCACATCCGGCGGAATGCCGCGCCCATGATCCAGCACTTTAAACTCTACGTTGGTTGTGCTGCGTTTGGCCGAAAGCGTGATGCTTTGCCCGGCTGAAGAAAACCCGATGGCATTTGACAAAAGATTAAATAAAATCTGGCGAATTCGCTTCGCCTCGCCGGAGAAGGTGCCAATGTCGCGCGCCACATCAAGAGAGAGGTTCAGATTTTCTGCCGCCAACCGGTCTTGCACGCCTTTTGCAGCTTCTGAGATGGTTTCGCCAATGTCAACCTGCTCGGTTTTGAGTTCCATAGCGCCGGCATCAATGCTGGCCAGATCAAGGATATTATTGATAATGGCCATGAGTGCTTCCGCAGATTGGGTAACATGGCCGATATATTCGCGCTGCTTAACATTTAGCGGCCCTGCCATTTCCTGATCCAGCATCGACACGAAGCCAACGATAGAATTTAGCGGCGAACGCAACTCGTACGAGACGTGCCGCACGAAATTATTGCGCAAAGCTTCAGCTTCCACCAAAGCCTCGTTGCGATCCACCAATGCGCGCTCCACCTCAACGCTGGCGGTCATGTCAGAAAAGGTGATCAGCGTGGCGCCGTCCGGCAAAGGCGCGACGATACAATCGAGTACGGCACCGTTTTGACAATTGAGGCGCTGTTTAATGCTGACGCGCGCATCGGCCAAGCCGGTTACGGCGCTGCGCAATTGCTGCCAAATCTCTTTAGAGGGCAAAAGCGCCATACAGGCCTGAGCAAACACATCGATGTGTGGACGGTGCTCAAGCATCGCCAAATCCAGCCGCCATAAATCGGCGAGCGCAGGGTTGTGCAGGCTCAAGCGTCCGTCGGAGCCGAACACGGCGACACCTTCCTGCAATGTGTCCAGCGTTTCGCTTTGCACGCGGTTCAGCGCGTTAAACTTCCATTGCAGATTGTAGGCCTGAGTCACATCATCATAAAGATAGGTGACACCACCCTGCGAATTCGGGTTTGTGACCACCCTTAAGGTGCGGCCATCGGGCAAAAACCATGAATGCGTCATCGGTTCCAAGCCGGTGTAACCGCTAAGAAGAGATTGTTTCCAGCTGCGAAAATCGGCCTGTTCGGGCAGCCGGTGTTCGGCGCGCAACCGATCAAGCACTTCACTGTCTGTGGGATTTGAGTCGAGAAATGGTGCTGAAAGGCCCCAAAGATGGCGATAGGCGGCATTGTAGAACACCAGCCGCTTTTTACCGTCATAAATGGCGACGGCGGTTTGCAGTTGATCCAAAGTGCGCGAGTGTGCCTCGTTCAGGCGTAGAATATCGGCCTTGGCGGTTTCCAGCTCTTGCAGATCCTCAGCAAAACCGGCGCTGCCGACAGAGCTTGGAACCTCCACCACTTCAAAGACGCGGCGTTCGCCGGTGATTACCGCTGCCAGACGGGATTTCCACGACTTTTTATCTTTTATATGAGCGCGGGCAAGTTCGCGCGCCGCGCCGTCGAGTAGCTCCACGCCGCGTGCAATGGTTTCAAACGAATCTTTAGTTTCGACCGCGCGGGCATAGGCGGCATTGACCCATGACAGCTTGCCATTGGTGTCGCGCAACCAAGACGGTTGTGGCAAAGAATCCAACAGGGCGCGATGGGTGGTCAGCTCCGCCACTGTTTTTGTGTGCCGCTCACGCAGCCGGGTTAGCTCTAGCCTGTCTCCTGAGACATCACGGATGCGCAAAATGGCGCGCCCGGCGATGGCGCGCCCTTCGGCTTCGAGATGGCGGCCATTGCTGCTCAACAAAGCGAGCCGGAAGCCCTCGCCGCGCTGGCGCAATCGTTCCACCGCATTTTCCATTTCCTGTGCTGCGCCAGGCGGCAACCAAGAGCCGAATCCCAATACGCGCCGGGCGATAGGCACTTCACTGACAAGTGAAATGTCACCTTCTATATCGGGCTCACCTGTTGCGGTGCCCCAAGCGATGACAATTTGCGGCTCAGCGGAAAGGAACACACTGGCGCGATCCAGCCGCAAGCGAAGGTCATTATTTTCCGCCGCCAGCGAAGATTCCTGATTTTGCCACTGGTTTCGTCCGCGAATATGCAAAACTGATGTAACTGTGGCAAACAGTACCAATCCGAGGAACACCGAAATACCAAATACGGTTTGGTTTTCCAAAATCGAGTTCAAAGGTGAGAAAACCCGATCCGCTGCCAAAAGGCTGGAGGCGGAAACAGAGCATAGCAAGGCTGCCGCCGCAAGGGAACGCGCCGGGCGTCTGGTATCTGCCACAATGCGGGAACAAGCGGTTTGCAAACGCTTTATCCGGATCATGATATGGCTTTCCCGTTCAAAATGAATAATCCGCGCACACGAAACACAACAGCGCGGGGGCAAAAACTGCCCGAATCAGTGCACTTTAGCCCCTAACTGAGTCAGGCAGGAAGTGGTTAACAAAACTAAAATGCGTGTTGGCGGCAAAGCCAGAACCAAAATAAAAAAAATACTAAATATGGTAGGTCTAAACCGCCGAAGCCGCTAGATTTGAGTTTTTATCGACAATCGGCTTTCCTGTATTTCGTTGCAAACGACGCAAAGCTTGTTGCCGTCAGGGTCGCGGAAATAACAGCCGTAGTAATGTGCGTGATATTCTGGCCGCAACCCCGGAGCGCCTTCGTCAGAGCCGCCATTGGCGAGCGCGAAATGATGGGTCTGATCAACCGCCGCGCGGCTTGCAACACTAAATGCGGCCATTTGGCCATTGCCCGCAGAGGGCGCCTGGTTGTTGTGAGGACGGCCAATCAGTAAGAGCGGACGTGGCGCATCTTTTGGCATCCAACCCGCCCAGCACTTTGTATGGTCAGCGAACCGGAGGCGCAGGGACAGAATTTTGCCAAGCCCGGAATAGAAGGCCAGAGCGCGGTTAAAGTCCGAAATGCCGATATGAATATGTGAAAACATGGGCTGACCACAAGAAAACGCTCCCCTGAAATAAATCAGAAGAGCGTCAATTTGGATAGTCCGAATTGAGTGGTTAAATCAGTAGCGATAAGACTCTGGCTTGAACGGGCCGCTGGTTGGAATGTTCAAGTAAGTTGACTGCGCGCCGGTCAATTCAGTCAGCTTAACGCCGATTTTTGCAAGATGCAGCCTAGCTACCTTTTCGTCGAGGTGCTTCGGCAAGGTGTAAACCTGCGTGTCATACTTTCCTTGCTTGGTCCAAAGTTCGATCTGGGCCAAGGTCTGGTTGGTGAAAGATGCCGACATCACGAAGCTTGGATGACCGGTGGCGTTGCCAAGGTTAACAAGGCGGCCTTCGGAGAGCAAAATCATGCGCTTGCCATTTGCAAATTCAATCTCATCAACCTGCGGCTTAACATTGTGCCACTTCTGGTTCCGCAAAGCGCCGACCTGAATTTCCGAGTCAAAGTGGCCGATGTTGCAGACAATGGCTCGATCTTTCATCGCTCGCATATGGTCGATGGTGATAACGTCAACGTTGCCGGTTGCAGTGACGAAAATGTCTGCGCGGGGGGCGGCGTCTTCCATGGTGGTAACTTCATAACCTTCCATTGCCGCCTGCAGTGCGCAGATCGGATCAACTTCGGAAACCATCACACGGCAGCCGGCGTTGCGTAAGCTGGCAGCGGAACCTTTGCCCACGTCGCCAAAACCGGCAACCATGGCAACCTTGCCGGACATCATAACGTCTGTACCGCGGCGAATACCGTCAACCAACGATTCGCGGCAGCCGTAGAGATTGTCGAACTTTGACTTGGTAACCGAGTCATTGACGTTGATCGCAGGCCAGAGCAGCTTGCCTTCTTTCGCCATCAAATACAGGCGATGAACGCCCGTGGTGGTTTCCTCGGTGACGCCCTTGATTGCGTTACCGTTGCGGGTATACCAGCCGGGCTTTGCTTTAAGCTGCTCCTTGATGGCCGCATAAAGAACTTCTTCTTCTTCGTTCCCTGCAGTTTCAAGAAAAGCGATATCGTCGGCCTCGGCGCGCATGCCAAGATGAATAAGCATGGTGGCGTCACCGCCATCGTCCAAAACCATGTTGGGTGTGCCGCCGTCAGCCCAATCGAAAATGCGATGAGTGTAGTTCCAGTAATCAACCAAGCTCTCACCCTTAATGGCGAAAACCGGAGTTCCGGTGGCTGCAATAGCCGCGGCGGCGTGATCTTGGGTGGAATAAATGTTGCATGAAGCCCAGCGCACATCGGCACCAAGAACCTTCAGAGTTTCAATCAAAACGCCGGTCTGGATGGTCATGTGCAAGGAGCCGGCAATGCGTGCGCCTTTCAAAATCTGCTGCGGGCCATATTCGGCGCGGGTGGACATTAAGCCCGGCATTTCAGTTTCGGCAATTTGCAATTCTTTGCGGCCCCAATCGGCCAGTTTCATATCGGCAATAGCGTAATCGTGCTTGCTCATTGGACACCCGTGTCTGGAGGAATTTTTTTGAAATGCTTTGAATAATCACTCGGTATCAGAAAGTCTCCGTAAGTGCAATAAACATATAAGCAAATCCTTATGTTAAAAACCGATTAGGTGTAAACTATGTTCTGTCCGGCCTTGACCTTTGCTGCCTTGACCTTTGAATATGCACGCGCAAACTGCGCGTAATCGTGCACTATCAGGTAAAGGACTGTCCATGTCAGTAACACTCACCCGGCTGTTAGACATTTTGGATTTACAAGCCACCGGCGAGAATTCTTTCATCGGCCACTGTCACCCCACCGCTTGGGGGCGGCTGTTTGGCGGGCAAGTAATCGCTCAGGCGCTAATTGCTTGCACCCGCACCGTTGAAAGTGCTAGGTCGCCGCACTCTTTGCACGCTTACTTCATTTTGGCAGGTGATACCTCTGTGCCGATCGAATTTGAAGTGGAGCGAATCCGGGATGGCAAAAGTTTTGCGACCCGCCGCTGTGTTGCCAAGCAAAAGGGCAGGGCGATTTTCGCGCTTTCCGCCTCATTTCAGGTACACGAAGGCGGCTTCGATCATGCTTTTCCGATGCCGGATGTCCCAAAGCCTGATCAGCTTCCCAGCTTGAAAGATATTTTGACGCAATATGCGGCGGCGCTACCAAAAACGGTGAGCGCATATTTCGCTCAGGATCGCGCCATCGAATTGCGCCCTGTTAGCTACGATCGATATTTTGGCAAAAGCCCGGCAACAGCGGAACAAAGTCTATGGTTGCGCGCAGACGGAAAATTGCCGGATGATCCGGCAATTCATCGCGCTGTACTCAGTTATCTATCGGACTTGACATTGCTGGACACAGCGCTGATCGCACATAACAGTTCGATTTTTCAGCCGGGATTACAGGTGGCCAGCCTTGACCACGCGCTGTGGTTTCACCGGCCCTTTAAAGCTGACGAATGGCTGCTTTACACGCAGGATAGTCCAAACGCCGTGGGCGCGCGCGGCCTGACACGCGGATTGATTTACGCGCAAGACGGCACTTTGGTGGCTTCAGTGGCCCAAGAAGGCTTGATCAGGCAAACATAGGCCAAGGTTTGAAGCTTTTCACAATAATCAGGCAAGATCATTTGCATAAAATTAAGGCAGTTTTTACGCCTACATTTTATGCAACTAAGTCTTAAGGCTCGGAAAGCTGCCAATTTGTGAGTCAAGCAGCGGGTCTTGCTGCCCATTTGTGGTGCATTTGCCGCAATTTAAACATTTTTTAAAATCTGGGCCCAGTTGGCACACATCTTGAAAGGTGTGGCACAAGCATGGCCGCTAGTAGGGGGGTCGCGCGGCGTCACCTGCCGCTTTTGCGTTGGTGCGAATTTATAAAAAGGAGCCAGTAATGAAAATAGTCATGGCTGTTATTAAGCCTTTCAAATTGGACGAGGTGCGAGATGCGCTAACCGCGATTGGTGTGCACGGTCTCACAGTCACCGAAGTCAAGGGTTATGGTCGCCAGAAAGGCCACACTGAAATTTATCGTGGCGCTGAATACGCCGTGAGCTTTCTGCCAAAGCTGAAAATCGAAGTCGCTGTTGACTCCTCGCTGGTTGCAAAAACCATCGAAGCAATCATCAGCGCCGCCCGCACCGGCCAAATCGGCGATGGCAAGATTTTCGTCACCCCGCTTGAGCAAGCGGTGCGCATCCGCACCGGCGAGCAAGATTCAGAAGCGCTCTGAGCCATTTTTTTGGAGTTTTCCCACATGCAACTTTCACGTTTTGTAAAACCAATGTTGGCGCTTTCCGCGTTGGCATTGTTGATGGGCGCAGCCCAAGCGGAAGATGCGGCACCTGCCGTTGCTGCTGCTGTTGCGCTGGTGCCGAACAAGGGAGACACGGCTTGGCTGCTGATCTCCACTGTTTTGGTTTTAATGATGTCGATTCCCGGCTTGGCTTTGTTCTACGGCGGATTGGTCCGCACCAAGAACATGCTCTCGGTTCTCAGCCAAGTGTTCATGATTGTTTCTCTCGTTGCAGTGATCTGGGTGCTTTACGGCTACTCCCTCACCTTTGGCGGTGCTGCAGACGGGGCGTATATTTCCTTCATCGGTGATTTCGGCAAAGCTTTCCTTAAGGGCGTTGATGCCAATGCGGTTGCCCCAACTTTCTCTAACGGTGTTGTCGTTCCGGAATTAGCCTACATGGCCTTTCAGATGACCTTCGCCTGCATCACCCCGGCCTTGATCGTCGGTGCTTTTGCGGAGCGGATGAAGTTTTCGGCAGTGGTGATTTTCATGATCCTCTGGGTCACGTTCATCTACTTCCCGATTGCGCACTCGGTATGGTATTGGGCAGGCCCGGACGCCATCGGTGATGCCGCTAAGGCGCTTGCTGCTGCAACAACTGACGAAGCCAAGAAAACCGCTCAAGCCGCACTTGACGCAGTCAATGGCAACGCCGGTTATCTCTACAAAATGGGCGCGCTGGATTTTGCTGGCGGCACAGTGGTTCACATCAATGCCGGTATTGCCGGTTTGGTCGGGGCTTTGTTCCTTGGTAAGCGTATTGGCTTTGGCAAAGAGGCGCTATCACCTCACTCCTTGACCATGACCATGATTGGAGCCAGCTTGCTCTGGGTCGGTTGGTTCGGCTTTAACGCTGGCTCAAACCTCGAAGCTAACGGCACCACAGCGCTTGCCTTTGTCAACACCTTCGTTGCAACAGCTGCCGCTGCTTTGTCTTGGTTGCTTCTGGAATGGGCTGTAAAGGGCAAGCCTTCCTTGCTCGGCATGGTTTCCGGCGCGGTTGCCGGTCTGGTTGCCGTTACTCCGGCGTCCGGTTTTGCCGGCCCTATGGGCTCGGTTGTCCTGGGTCTGCTGGTCTCGCCGATCTGCTTCTTCTTCGTATCCACTGTGAAGAGCAAGTTTGGCTACGACGATGCGCTGGACGTGTTTGGCGTCCACTGTGTTGGTGGTATCTTCGGTGCCATCATGACCGGTGTTCTGGTTGCGCCATATCTCGGCGGCACTGGTTTGGTTGACTATGCCGCCAAGCCTGGCACTGCGGTTGCTGCGGAGTACCTGATGTCCGCGCAGGTCTGGATTCAGATCAAGGCTGTTCTCTACACGCTGGCTTGGTCGGGTATCGGCTCTGCCATCCTCTACAAGCTGGTTGACCTAATTGTCGGCCTGCGTGTGGCACCGGATGCTGAGCGTGAAGGTCTTGACATTACCGATCACGGCGAACGCGCTTACAACTACTAGGCATTCCAAGCGCTCCGGGCTCCGGCTCGGCGCGCTCGTTTCTCCCCCGGAAAACTTGGCGAAGCTTCGGCTTCGCCTTTTTTTGTTTATTGCGCGACGTGGGGGCAGCGCCTATCATCTTTAACGCCGCATTAACGCTGCCCCTTTAGCTTGATATTCGAAGAATTGCGCCTGATTCATACGGGTCGGGAAATCAAGAGCTTTTTAAATGCGCGCAGCAGCCATTCATCTAATGGACTACATTCCCGAACCGATCCGAGATTATCTGCGGCGGCGTGCGGCTGAGCTTACCGGCTTGGCATTGTTGGCAATTGTGGCGGCGAGTTTTGCCGCCCTCATCACATGGTCGGCGCAAGATCCGAGTCTCAACCACGCTGTTGCCGGCCCGACACACAATCTATTAGGCCGTTCCGGTGCCTTTATTGCTGATTTGATGATGCAACTGTTCGGAATCACCAGCGCGGTGATGCTGGCACCTTTGTCGGTTTGGGGTTGGCAACTGCTAACCCAGCGCCGCTTAAGCCGCTCCAAATTGCGTTTAATGCTATGGTGCGTGGGCGCTATCGCTGCGGCTGGCGTCATCGCCTATTTCCCAGTGACAGACCGTTGGCCGTTACGCACCGGTTTGGGCGGCGTTTTGGGCGATGCGGTTTTGCGCTTACCGCATGCGCTTGCCGGAACGTCCCGCTTATTAAATCTGCTGTGCGGCGCTGCGCTTTGCCTCACCGCATTGCTGTCGCTGACCGCCAGCACAGGCTTCGGCCTCGCGTCGGAACGTGAAGAATTTGACGTTGAGCCGCCCAAAAAACCTGCCGCCCGCCCGCGCGAATTATCCTATGATGCGGATGATGTCGAAGGCGAACCCGGGTTGGGATTGGTATCACTCGGGGCGCTGTTTCATGGCGCATTGACCATAAAAGCTTCAATTTCACGCTTTCTGGAGCGCCGCCGCCTTGCAAAATTACCGGCAGCGCCGAAGCCGCGCGCGCCTTGGAAGCAGGCGGACAAATCTTCCGCTTTTGAAGCCGGCCACGAGGATAGCGACTTTGGCCGTCGCGAACCGCAGTTTGGTCGCCCGGCTGCATCCGCGCCACGGCACGATATAGATCAACCGCCCCGCCTCAAACAGGCAGCGCAAGTGCATATGCCTCCAGCGTCGCCTGCTGGAGCATTTGAGGAGGATGATGTCCTTGAAGCTACCGCTCAGCCGCGTGTTGCCGCGGGGCCGGTACCGCTGAAACAGGGCAAGCGCATCATCAAAGAAGCGCAACCGAATTTCTTTGAGCGTCCCGCCTACGAACTACCGCAACTGGCGTTTCTAGCTGACGCGAAAAAGCAGCCGGTCACAAAAATATCTTCAGAAGCACTGGAGCAAAATGCCCGTTTGTTGGAGGGCGTTCTTGAGGACTTCGGAGTGAAGGGCGACATTATCAATGTGCGCCCCGGCCCCGTTGTGACCTTATATGAGCTTGAGCCGGCGCCGGGGGTAAAATCCTCCCGTGTTATCGGATTGGCTGATGACATAGCCCGCTCGATGTCGGCCATTTCGGCCCGCGTTGCGGTTGTTGCCGGGCGCAACGCAATTGGTATCGAACTGCCAAATCATAAGCGCGAAATGGTGTTTCTGCGCGAAATGCTCGCTTGCGAGGATTTTGAAAAGTCCAAGCTCAAACTGCCGATTGCCTTGGGCAAAACCATTGGTGGCGAGCCTGTGATTGTTGATCTGGCCACCATGCCGCATTTATTGGTGGCGGGCACCACCGGCTCCGGCAAATCGGTGGGCATCAACACCATGATCCTGTCTTTGCTTTACCGTTTCAAGCCAGAAGAGTGTCGCCTGATCATGGTTGATCCGAAAATGCTTGAGCTTTCGGTATATGACGGAATTCCACATCTGCTTACCCCGGTGGTGACCGATGTGAAAAAGGCCGTGGTCGCGCTTAAATGGGCGGTGCGCGAGATGGAAGACCGCTATCGTAAAATGTCCAAGGTTGGCGTCCGCAACATTGGCGGCTTCAATGCCCGCCTTGCCGAGGCGCGTGAAAAGGGTGAAGTAATTATTCGCACTGTCCAAACCGGTTTTAATAAAGAAACGGGTGAGGCAATTTACGAGCAGGAAGAGATGAGTCTCGACGCCCTGCCCTACATTGTTGTGGTTGTCGACGAAATGGCAGACATGATGATTCAGGTCGGCAAAGAGGTGGAAGGCACCATCCAGCGCCTTGCCCAAATGGCCCGCGCCGCTGGTATTCATCTGATTATGGCGACGCAGCGCCCGTCGGTCGATGTTGTAACCGGAACAATCAAGGCCAACTTCCCGACCCGTATCTCGTTTCAGGTTACCTCGAAAATCGACAGCCGGACGATTTTAGGCGAAATGGGTGGCGAACAGCTTCTGGGGCAGGGTGATATGCTCTACATGGCCGGCGGCGGGCGCATTAGCCGCGTCCACGGGCCATTTGTATCCGATCAAGAAGTTGAAAAAGTTGTCGCTCATCTAAAGCTTCAGGGAACACCGGAGTATATTGAAGGCGTTACCAAGGAAGAGGAAGAGGTTGATGAGGATGCTAAGCCCTTGGGCGACCCCGGCTCTATGGATGTGGAAGAGGGGGGGGACATATATGACCGCGCAGTTAACATTGTGCTGCGTGACCGTAAATGCTCAACGTCTTACATTCAGCGCCGCTTATCGGTTGGCTATAATAAAGCTGCCTCAATTGTCGAGCGTATGGAAATGGAAGGTGTTGTTGGAGCACCAAATCACGCGGGAAAACGCGAAATTTTGGTCGGCAATGGCGTGGATCGTGCGCCCTTTAGTGAGGATGATTAGCCAAAACTTGTCTTGAGTTCATCGCAGTTGCGTCTCACATTCGCCACAAGCGAACGCCAGATCTAAATTGGTTTAAACAGAGCTTTTCAATATGAATTTTAGACACATGACATTGATTGCTCTGAGCAGTCTCATTTTGATCAGCTCCGCAGGCGCGCAGACAGCGCCGCTGCAATTGCAGCCTAATCCGCCCAAACCGGGCAAGGCAGCACCGGCATCTCCAGCGGCCGCGCCACCGGCCACCGCAGGCAAAATGTCATCCAGCGAAGCTGTTGCCAAAGCCAACGCGTTTTTCAATGGTCAAGCGGCGTTTTCGGCCGAGTTCGTTCAGCTATCAAGCTCCGGTCGCCGCACCGAGGGTGAGCTTTATGTGCTGAAGCCAGGCAAAATGCATTTTGAATACAATGCTCCCGCCGCACTGCAAATTATTGCCGATGGCACATCGGTCGCCATTCGCGATAAAAAGCTGTCTACACAAGATCTTTACCTCATCACGCAAACGCCGCTGAAATTTCTACTCTCCAATAAGCTGGACCTGACCAAAGACACCAAGGTTCTTGATGTCAAAAGCGATGACCAGCATGTGGCTATTCTGATTGAGGATAAGGCGACGCTTGGCGGCACCTCAAGGATCCGGCTGATTTTTGATCCGGCCACTTTTGAGCTGAAACAATGGGTGGTCACCGATCCGCAAGGCGCTGACACTGTTGTGTCACTCTTCAATGTTGATAATGCGCCGAAGATCGATCCTGAGTTGTTTGTCATTAACAATTTTGTGGCCACGCCGCACAAATAGCGCTTGACCTGACTTGTGGCCGGACAGCGGTCGCAAGTTATAGCTACCGCTCGATCAAATCCCATTTGTTGCCGTAAAGGTCTTCAAATACAGCAACTATGCCGTAGGGCTCATGGCGTGGAGCCTCAGCGAAATTTACGCCCGCAGCGGTATAAACAGCATGGTCGCGGGCGAAATTATCGGTGTGCAAAAACAGGCCAACGCGACCGGCAAATTGCTTGCCAATACAGGCGATTTCGTCGCGCTTCACGGCGCGAGCCAGCAAAAGCCGGGTCTGCCCGCCTTTAGGGCCGACCAAAACCCAGCGCTTATCGCCCATGGGGGTATCTTCAAACTTCTCAAATCCCAGTTTGCCGACGTAGAAGGCGATGGCTTCGTCATAATCACGCACGATCAAGGTGGTTGAAGCCAAAAATTGCATTACAGAAACCTCTGCATGATCACAATGTTTAGCCACCGCCCGAATTTGTAGCCCACCTGCGGCATGAAGGCACTTTGCTCAAATCCGTGGCGCGCATGAAACTTGATTGATCCGTCGTTGTCAGCATCAACCACGCCGAGCATCGTGTGCTTGCCCAGAACTTTAGCGCGCTCTAACAGCAGCGGCATAAGCAGTTGTCCAAGGCCTTTGCCGCGCAAACCCTCGCGAACATGGATGGAATGTTCGACGGTAAAGCGATAGCCAGCAAAAGGGCGAAAGTCGCCGAACGAAGCAAATCCGGCGATGCCGACCGCGTCTTCGGCAACAAAAATAGGATAGCCCTCCTGTTGGCGCTGATGAAACCACGCGATGCGGTTTTGTAGCGGCAGGGGTTCATCCATATAAACCGCGGTCGAGGTCTCAATCACCTGATTGTAGATTTTCAGCAGACCGGCCATGTCCTCCAACCGCGCCTCTCTGATCGTAAATTCAGGATTCAAAACATATCTCCATTTTGCCTTCAGTCTTGCCTATTCATGACCGAACTGCCAGACCTAAAACCCAACTGGAGTTCAACACTTGGCGCTTACACTCGCAACCTGGAACATCAATTCCGTACGGCTTCGCATGCCTTTGGTAACGCATTTTCTTGAAACGCATCAGCCTGACGTTTTGTGTTTGCAAGAGACTAAAGTTAGAGATTCTGAATTCCCTCATTCTGACTTTAAAAAGGCTGGTTATGAGCACATCGCCATCAATGGCCAAAAGGGTTATCACGGCGTTGCCATTGTTTCAAAGCAGCCGCTGAAAATTATAAATAAGCGCGAATTTTGCGCCAAGGGTGATGCTCGACATTTGCAAGTGCGCTTGATGGACGGAACGGATATTCATAACTTTTACGTACCGGCCGGTGGCGACGAGCCAGATGTAACTCTCAACGAAAAATTTGCCCATAAGCTGCAGTTCCTCGATGAAATGACGGCTTGGTTCGGCGCGGGGGAGGTTACCGCCGGTAAAGCCATTCTTGTCGGGGATTTGAACATTGCGCCGTTGGAGCACGATGTTTGGAGCCATAAGGCGCTGCTGAAAGTGGTCAGCCATACCCCGGTTGAAGTTGAAAGATTCAAGTCCATGCAGGCGGCGGGCAACTGGTTTGATGCCATGAGGCATTTCACGCCGGACCATGAAAAGCTCTACACTTGGTGGTCATACCGCTCAGCCGATTGGAGTGTTGCTGACAAGGGCCGCCGTCTCGATCATATTTGGTTATCTCAGGCGCTCGCGCCATCTGTGAAGGGTGTCAAAATTCACCGCGACGCGCGGGGTTGGGAGCGCCCTTCAGACCACGTGCCGGTGGTAGTGGAGTTGGGATAGCAGCTCTTTTGCCACCCGCACATCGTCCTGCATTTGTACTTTTAATGCCTCGACACTGTCAAATTTCAGCTCGGGGCGAATCCAATCGACAAACTGCACGTCGATGTCTTTGCCATAAAGATTGCCGGAAAAATCGAACAAGAACGATTCGAGCAGCGGGGCGCCATCATCAAACGTCGGACGCCTGCCATAGGACGCAACGCCGTCGTAAATTTTATCATCGACCAAAACCCTCACCGCATATATGCCGTGGCGCAGGCGATTGGAGGCATCAAGCTTCATATTGGCGGTGGGAAAACCAAGCGTGCGGCCGATTTGCTCACCTTGAATTACAACGCCAAGTACAAAATAGGGATGCCCAAGCGCCAAACCCGCACGCCTCACATCCCCAGCCTCCAAAAGCTCCCGCGTTTTGGTTGAGGACACCGCCTCAATGGATCCTTGGGCGTCGGCGGTGATTTTCTCTACAATCTCAACCGCAAACCCATAGCGGGCACCGGCCTCAATCAAAAACTGCGGCGAACCGGCCCGCGCTTTGCCAAAGTGAAAATCATATCCGGCAACTGCGGCTGAAATACCGAGCCGCTTTACCAATATTTGCGAAACAAAATCTTCGGCGCTTAGGGACGACAGCCCTGCATTAAAGGAAAACACCACCATGCCGTCAAGGTGTAATTCCGCGAGGCGGCGCGCTTTGGCCGTCTCGGGTGTCAGGCGAAATACCACAGATGTTTTGCCAAAAAAATCTGCCGGATGCGGCTCAAATGTCAGCACCGCGCAAGGCTTACCCAACTTAACGGCTAACGCCTTTGCACGTGAGATCACCCCGGCATGCCCGCGATGTACGCCGTCAAAATTACCAATGGCAACCACAGCGCCAAAAAGCGTTGACGGTGGCGACAGCGGATCATGCAGGATTGTGAAAAGACCGTTCATATCAGCGGATATGGCGAATTTATCGGATGTGCGCAAGGTTAAACACCCTGAAATTTAAACCACAAGCGTGAGGCTTTCCGCCGCGCGGGTTATGCCGGTGTAGAGCCAGCGGTTGCGATGTTCCCGAAAGGCGAAACTCTCGTCGAACAACACCAGCTTATCCCATTGCGAGCCCTGTGCCTTATGTACGGTCAAAGCGTAGCCGTAATCAAATTCCTGGTAGTCGCGGCGCTTGGCGTAGGGGATGGCCTCCTCGGTGCCTTCAAAAAACTCGGGCAGGCACGACACGCGCACCACCTTGCCGCCGGTATCTTCCGGCGAAACCCGCAAGGACACTACGCGCGATTTGGTTGGGCGCAGCGCCTTAACCCGCCATAGCCCGCCGTTGAGCAAACCCTTTTTACGGTCGTTTTTCAAGCAAACCAGCTTGTCATTGATCATAGGCATGGTCGCGGTATAGCCAAGCAGGGTGCGCAGCCGCTTGTTATAGGCGCGGCGGGTTTTGTTCATACCCACCAAAACCTGATCGGCTTCGGTAACCATTTCTGTATTAATATCGGCTTTACGTAAGATGCGGCTTTCCCCATAGGTGCCGATATCAAGGTTTTCGCCCACACGCACCATCATGGAAAGCCGGATGATAGGGTTATCAGCCGCTTGGCGGTGCACCTCGGTCAGCATTATATCCGGCTCGGCCTCGGTGAAAAAACCACCCCCCGATACCGGAGGTAACTGCGCGGGGTCACCCAACACCAGCACTTTTTTGCCAAAGGTCAGAAGATCGCGGCCCAAATCCGCGTCAACCATAGAACACTCGTCGATGATGATGAGGTCGGCTTTCGCGGCTGCGGCCTCTTCGTTGAGTACAAACTCCGGCTCTTCAGAGTTGCTCTCACGGGTGGTGTAAATCATCGAATGAATAGTGCGTGCGTCGGTGCAGCCCTTGGAGCGCATCACTAACGCGGCCTTGCCGGTGAAAGCGCCGAACGCCACTTCGCCTTTAAAATCTCCGGCAATGTGGGTGGCCAACGTGGTTTTACCGGTGCCGGCATAGCCAAAAAGCCGGAACACTTGCGGTTCACGGGTTTTCAACCATTTAGCCACCGCTTTCAGCGCGGCTTCCTGTTGAGGCGACCAATCCAAGGCAAAATCCGAATCAAGAATAAAAGGTGAACTTACTTAGCATGAAAACGAGACCCCGCCTGCTTAGACTTCTCGCATCAGCGGTCGAGGTTATGTGCAGCGGCTAGCAGCAGTGCACCCTCCGCCGCCAAAGCCCCGGTACTGAACGCGGCCTGCAACAAATATCCGCCAGTTGGCGCGTCAAAATCCAGCATTTCGCCAGCGACAAACACACCCGGGCGCTTTTTCAGCATCAGATGGGCGTCAAGCTCTTCAAACAAAACACCGCCTGCCGAAGAAATCGCCCGTTCGATAGGACGGGGCGCATTGAGTCGCAAATTCAGGCTTTTGATGGTCTTGGCGAGCGTGGCGGCATCTATCGCTAATTCCTTGCCCAAAACCTCGCGCAAAAGCCCGATATGCACCGGCGACAGTCCGGCTTTGCGCAAAAAACTGCTCATGCTCTGGCCGCCGCGCGGCGCGCCAAGGCGGGTTTTTAGCGCGTCAAAGCTGGCGTCCGGGCGCAAATCCAGCCTGAGCGTCGCAGAGCCCCGTGCCTTGATTTCGTGCCGCAGCGCAGCGGATAGCGCATAAATTGCGCCACCTTCCAGCCCGTGCGCAGTGAGAATAGCCTCGCCGCGCAGGCTTTGCGCGCCGCAGCTGAACTGCGCATTTTTCAAGGGGGAACCGGCGTGCTGTGCGGCAAAATGCGGCGACCAATCTAGGTCAAAGCCGCAATTGGCTGCTTCAAGATCCGCCACTTTGATGCCTGCACGCCGCAATATATCCACCCAATACCCATCAGAGCCAAGCTTGGCCCAGCTCGCCCCGCCCAAAGCCAATATGGTTGCATCGGCGCTTATTTCGATCCTCCCTTCGGGAGTTTCAAATATTAGGGTGCCGTGTTGGCCCCAGCCCAGCCAGCGGTGACGGGGTTTGAATGAAACGCCTAGGGTTTGAATTTCCCGCAACCAGCCGCGCAACAACGGTGACGCTTTGAAACTTTTGGGAAACACCCGGCCGCTGGAGCCGACAAATGTTGTTTCGTCAAAGCTGTCAACAAAGTTGCACAAATCGTGTGGGCTGAACTTTTCCAAGGCAAAGGTGAGGTGAGCGGCGGCATCGCCGTAAGCGTTTAAAAAATCAGGCATCGGAGTTGAGTGGGTCAGGTTAAGCCCACCACGCCCTGCCAGCAAAAACTTTCGGGCCGGGGAAGGCATGTGTTCATAAAGGGTGATCTGGGCGGCTGGTCCTAGGGTGCGGGCAAGATGCGTTGCCGCCATCAACCCGGCCGGGCCGCCGCCGATGATTGCTATTGTCATTTTGG
>JAYTYD010000282.1:0-8618 GCA_043742625.1 Methylovirgula sp.
AGGAAGAGCAAAATGCCCAAGTTGAAGACCAAGTCTGGCGCTAAAAAGCGCTTTAAAATCACTGGCACCGGCAAAGTTGTCTATGCGCAAGCAGGCAAACGCCATGGCATGATCAAACGCACGAAAAAGCAGATCCGCAACAAGCGCGGCACCGCCATCATGTTTAAAACTGACGGCGATAATATCAAAAGATATTTCCTGCCCAACGCTTAACACCCCTGTTTTTAGATACGGAGATCAATCATGGCACGCGTCAAACGGGGCGTTACGTCCCACGCCAAGCACAAAAAAGTTTACAAGGCCGCTAAGGGTTTTTACGGCCGCCGCAAGAATACCATCCGCGCCGCCAAGGCCGCAGTCGACAAGGCGATGCAATATGCAACGCGCGACCGCAAGGTTAAGAAGCGCACCATCCGCTCGCTGTGGATCGTTCGACTCAACGCCGCGGTTCGTGAATTCGGCATCAACTATTCAACCTTCATCAATGGTCTGGATTTGGCAGAGATTACCATTGACCGCAAGGTTTTGTCTGATCTGGCTATTTCCGAGCCTGCAACTTTTGCAGCCATCGTGGAAAAGGCCAAGGCGGCTTTGCCACTGGCAGCTTAAGTCCCCCTCCCTAACCCTCCCCCGCCAGCGGGAGAGGGAAAAGGCCAAATTCAGCCCGCCCTCACCGGCGGGCTTTTTGTTGTTATGCTCGACTTTTCCGGATTGTCTCGACTTTCGATTTGGCGCATGGCAAAAGCGCGTCACATTCTGTTTGTGAGTTCGCATGTCTGATTTATCCGCAATAGAAACCGAAACCCTAGCGCACATTGCCGCCGCGAGTGATGAAGCGGCGCTGGAAACCGTGCGCCTCAATGCGCTTGGCAAAAAAGGCACCGTTTCGGCGCTGCTGGCGACTTTGGGCAAGATGGCACCGGATGAGCGCAAAGACCGCGGCGCGGCGATAAATCTTCTGAAAGACAAGGTTTCGGAAGTGCTTGCCCAGCGCAAAACCGTCTTGAAAAAGGCGGCGCTTGAAGCGCGCCTCAAGATCGAGACCGTTGATGTTTCGCTGACCGTTAGGGAAACCGGGATCGATATCGGTCGCATTCATCCGATTTCTCAGGTGATGGATGAGCTGACTGCGATTTTCGCCGATATGGGCTTTTCGATTGCCGAGGGGCCGGATGTTGAAAGCGATGACTATAATTTTACCAAGCTGAATTTCCCGCTTGGCCATCCCGCGCGCGAAATGCACGACACTTTCTTCTTCAACGCGAGCGAAGACGGAACGCGCAAGCTGCTGCGCACCCACACCTCCCCGGTGCAGGTTCGCACCATGCTGTCCCAGAAACCGCCGATCCGCGTGATCTGCCCGGGGCGCACTTATCGCTGCGACTCGGACCAGACCCATACGCCGATGTTTCATCAGGTTGAGGGGTTGGTCATCGAAAAGGGTGCGCATATGGGGCACCTGAAGTGGATTCTGGAAGAATTCTGCAAAGCCTTTTTCGAGGTGCCATCGGTTAAGATGCAGTTCCGGCCCAGCTTCTTCCCCTTCACCGAACCATCGATGGAAGTGGATATTCAATGCGCGCGCAAGGGCGGCGACATCCGCTTTGGCGAGGGCACAGACTGGCTGGAGATTTTGGGCTGCGGCATGGTTCACACCAATGTGATCCGCAATTGCGGGCTGGACCCGGATGAATATACCGGCTTTGCCTGGGGCATGGGTATCGACCGTCTCGCCATGTTAAAATATGGCATTTCGGATTTGCGCCAGATGTTTGAAGGCGATGTGCGCTGGCTGAACCACTATGGCTTCAAGGCGCTGGATGTGCCGAACCTCGCCGGGGGATTGAGCGGGTAGCTCTTGCGCGATACAAAGTCGCTCGCATTTGAAACCTCCGGTCGCCTCAAACGAATTGAATACAGGCATGAACATGTTACAATGTTATTCAGGGAAATCAGTCATGACAAACCTCGAAACGATCAAAATTGCACTCCAGCCGATTTACTTGGAGGCTTTTGGAGTAACGGGTTTCGATGGTTTGGATATATCTTTGGCGGATGACCATGCCGGTGAGGCGTCTGTTTTTGTCCGCGCCAATATACACGCTGAAGCTCAGCAGTCTTTTGACCTTCAGAAGCAAAGAGATTTTGATCGCGAGGTTCGGCACATTGTGAGTTCAATTGAGCCGGATAAATTTTGCTATCTACGCTTCAGATACGACGACTACGCCGATGTTTTGAGCGACGACTATAAGCAGCGGCGCAAAAGGCGTGCCTGATGTCATCAGCCATTCACTTGCTGGATCAAGCACGATCGTTGTGCCGTAGACGTGGCCGTGCTCGGAACGCCGATCTGAAGCGAGCAACCAGCACAATCTACTACGCGCTGTTTCATGCTTTAGCGGGCGAATTTGCCGATACGTTGATCGGCTCAAAACACCGGCTAACTGAGCCATGGATTCGCGTTTATCGCGCACTTGATCATAGCAAAGCGCGTCAGGAATTTAGAAGACTTTCGTCGGTCGGCTACAACAAACCGAAATTTGATAGTATATCGGAAAAATTCTTATTCGAAGTCGCTATTCTATTCGTCGAATTGCAGGAACTTCGTCACTTTGCAGATTACGACCCAAGGCCCAGCGAACTTTCACGTGAAGGAGTCGTACAGTTCGCAATGCGGGTGGATGGAATTCTAGAAGTTTTTGACCTAATCAATCAAGATAATTGGCGTGAACTAGCCACGGCGGTATTGCTGAAAGAAAGAAAATGAAACTCACACTCTCCTGGCTCAAAGAGCACCTTGAAACACCGGCTTCGCTGGAAACCATCACCCAGACTCTGACCAAAATCGGCCTAGAGGTGGAGGGCATCGAGGACCCTACCCTGAAGGTCAAGGGTTTTAGCATCGCTTATGTCATCTCGGCTGAGAAGCATCCCAATGCTAACAAGCTGCGGGTGTGCATGGTGGATGATGGCTCCAGCACCCCTGTTCAGGTGGTGTGTGGCGCGCCAAATGCGCGGGCGGGCATGAAGAGCGTATTTTCTCCCGCCGGCACCTTCATTCCCGGCAAGGGCATAACTCTGGCCAAGGGCGTCATTCGCGGCGTAGAATCAAACGGTATGCTGTGCTCGGCGGCGGAGCTTGAGCTGTCCGAAGACCACGACGGCATTATTGATCTGCCAGCAGACGCGCCGGTGGGCATGGCATACGGCGTATATCTCGGTCTGAATGATCCGGTTATTGATATCAACCTCACACCTAACCGACCCGATGCGGCTGGCGTTTATGGCATCGCGCGCGATTTGGCTGCGGCGGGCATCGGCACTTTGAAAGAACAAAATATTGCGCCGGTATCGGATTCATTCCCCTGCCCGACAGGCATCCATCTTGATGTTTCGCCGCATCTTGCCCCCGCCTTTGCCCTGAGACTGGTGAGCGGCGTCAAGAACGGCCCCTCGCCAGACTGGATGCAGAAGCAGCTTCGCGCTATTGGCCTGCGACCGATTTCAGCTCTTGTCGATATCACCAACTATATGACATTCGATCAAGGTCGGCCCCTACATGTTTTTGATGCCAAAAAAGTGCATGGCAATTTGCAGGTGCGCCATGCCACGGCGGGTGAAGAACTCATTGCGCTCGATGGCAAAACCTACAAGCTTGATGAAACCATGGTTGTGATCGCGGATGACAAGGGCGTGGAAAGCCTTGCCGGGATCATGGGTGGGGAGGCATCCGGCTGCGACGAGCATACCACAGATGTGCTGATTGAGTCTGCGCTGTGGGATCCGGCCAACATTGCACAAACAGGCCGCAAACTCGGGATTATTTCCGATGCACGCTACCGGTTTGAACGCGGTGTCGACCCAAGTTTTTGTATTCCGGGTGCCAACATGGCGACGCATCTGGTGATGCAGCTTTGCGGCGGCACGCCTTCAGAACTGATTGTTGCCGGACAGGTACCAACGGAAACCAAAACCATCACCTTCCCGTTTGCTGAAACCAAGCGCCTCACAGGGCTGGATATTGGTGCGTCTGAGGCCTATGAAACTCTGAAGAGCTTAGGTTTCATCGTTGTTTCCGGCGGCGAAAGCGCACAAGTGACCGTGCCCAGTTGGCGGCCGGATGTTGAAGGCAAGGCAGATATTGTTGAAGAAATTGTCCGCATTGTCGGGCTTGATCGCGTGGTCTCAACCCCTCTGCCACGGCTGGAAACGTCTGTGCCCAAGCCTGTTTTGACGCTGCTGCAAAAGCGCACACGCCTTGCAAAGCGCACGTTGGCGGCGCGCGGACTGGTGGAAGCTGTGACGTGGTCTTTCATCTCGAAGGCGAGCGCGCTGGTGTTTGGTGGTGGTAGCCAAAGTCTAAGTTTAGCCAATCCGATTGCAGCCGACCTCTCGGACATGCGGCCATCGCTCCTGCCGGGGCTGCTGGCTGCGGCTCAGCGCAATGCTGATCGTGCAACAAAGGATGTGGCGCTGTTCGAAGTTGGCCAGATTTTCAGGGGCGATGGCGAGAACGATCAGCGCATTGCGGCCGCAAGTATCCGGCGCGGTACGGCCAAACCATCCGGCACGAGCCGTCATTGGAGCTGTGCCGCGGGCAATGTTGATGTGTTTGACGCAAAAGCAGATGCGCTCGCCCTTCTCGCCTCGCTTGGCTTGGCGTTGGCAAGTGTGCAGATTTCCAACGACAAGCTGCCGGATTGGTTTCACCCTGGCCGGGCTGGTAAATTGCATTTCGGTCCGAATATAATAGGCTATTTTGGCGAGTTCCATCCCGATGCTTTGGAGGCGCTGGATGTTTCCGGTTCGCTTTGCGGCTTCGAGATCATACTGGACGCCATTCCTGCACCCAAGGCGAAACCGACAAAGGCGAAGTCCAAACTGGTGCTGGCTGAACTGATGCCGTTAGAGCGTGACTTTGCCTTTGTGGTTGATAAGAGCATCAGGGGCGCGGATGTGCTCAAAGCCGCGCTTGGCGCAGATCGAAATCTGATTGTCAACGGCATTATTTTTGACATTTATGAAGGTGCCGGTATTCCGGATGGCAAAAAATCAGTGGCGATTGCGCTCACCTTGCAACCGAAAGACAAAACATTGACGGACGTTGAATTAGAAGCAGTTATGGCGAAGGTTTCCGCCGAAGTTACGAAAAAGCTGGGCGGAGTTTTGCGCGGATGAGTGACATCAATCGCCCCGGCGCGGCCGCGCAAATTGCATCGCCATCTTACCGCCTCGCGGCCCTCGATAGCGACTTTCTATTGGGCGACTCACAGCGGGGGGTACGGTTTCAGCTGGAATATGAAAAAACCGAGGAAGCTTTGCGGGCGTGGGGGGTGAGCTCAACCATCGTCGTTTTCGGCTCGGCGCGTGTGCGTGAAGATGGCGCAGAGCGACAGGCCTTTTGGTATGCGCAAGCGCGTAAATTTGCCAAACTGGCCTCAGAACGCGGCGGTGCTTTAGACGGCCATGGCAGTGCGCGCGAAAATGTTATTTGCACCGGCGGCGGACCCGGAATCATGGAAGCAGCGAACCGGGGCGCGCAAGACGCCGGAGCGCCATCGATTGGCCTCAACATCACCTTGCCGCATGAGCAAATGCCAAACCCGTATTCGACGCCGGAACTGACGTTTCGCTTTCACTATTTCGCCATGCGCAAGATGCATTTTGCCATGCGGGCCAAGGCCTTGGTGGCTTTCCCCGGTGGATTTGGCACATTCGATGAGCTGTTCGAAATTCTCACGCTCGTGCAAACGCGTAAAGCCCCCCAGGTTCCGGTTGTGCTGTTCGACAGTGTCTATTGGAAAAAAGCAGTTGGCTTTGAAGCGATGGTTGAGGCTGGCGTGATCGCTGCCAGTGATCTCAACTTGTTTCGCTTTGCCGACAGCGCCGAAGAGACTTGGCAGCATCTGTTCGATGTTCAAAACGCCTCAACACCGTAGATATTGGCTAAACCCTTGCGAATTGGGTTGGCGCTGGCCATTTACGGTCCAGAGGCGCTCAAATGATTTCCGATGCAATTTCAGCTTTCAATCAGGTTTTGACACCGGCTTTTCGGACTGTTCTTTGGAAAGTGCTGGGACTCACGCTGGTTATGTTGGCCATAATCGGCGTCGTGGCATTTAGAATTTTGGAAGGATACGCCCTGCCATCAAATGCGTTAGCGGCTTGGCTGGTTTCGATTTTAAGCGGATTCGGGATGCTGATCGCATCAGTTTTTCTGATACCGCCCGTGTCATTGATGGTGGCCGGACTTTTTCTCGACGATTTGGCAGAGTTAAGCGAACGGGACATCTATCCCCAAAATCAAACCGGTGCGGCCTTGCCTACCGGACAGGCGGTGCGCTTGGCAGTGCGTTTTACTTTGATATCTGTGCTGATCAATATCGCTGCCTTAATTTTGCTGCTCGTTCCGGGCGTTAACATCAGCGTATTTCTCTTTGCCAATGCCTATTTGTTCGGGCGGGAATATTTTGAGCTTGCTGCACTGCGTTTTATGTCGCTTGCGCAGGCCAAAGCTCTGCGGCAAACCCATGCCTTGCAGATTTATACTGCGGGATTTTTGATAGCGCTATTTGTTGCAGTTCCAATTTTGAACTTATTGACGCCGCTGTTTGGTGCGGCCTTCATGGTGCGGCGCGTGAAGCGTTTGCGCCGGGTTTGAGCTGAACAAACCACCAATTTCTAAACCGGTTTGGCGCGAGTGTGGTCGAATTCGCCCGTTTTGCGATACCGCTGCAAATAGCCCGCTGCGACAGCCTCATATGCAGTAGCATTGATGCCCAAGCCACTTAAGGTTCGCCCTTCTCTGATAGCCGCATCTGACACCACATTGTCTTTGCGAAGACGCTCCACTTGATCACGCGTTGTGAGAAATGCGTCCGGCAAAAGACCCAACGTGACCATTTTACCTATTTCTGTGCCAAGAGCCATGATGCGCGCGCCAGAAAAGGGCACGGGTACCAACAGGCACTTACGATTTGTTTGAGCGCAGACATATTGCATGAGCTTTTTAAAGCTGGCTACTTCCGGCCCGCCAAATTCATAGGTGGTGGCAATCGAGCCCTTGCCATTTGCCAATGCGACAAATGCTTCCGCAATATCACCGGCGAATACAGGCTGAAATTTTGTCGTGCCTCCCCCGATTAAAGGCAGAACCGGCAGCACCCGCGCTAGCGAAGCGAAGCGGTTGAAAAACGTGTCTTCCGGTCCGAAAATTACCGAGGCGCGCGTGACGATTGCTTCGGGAAAAGCTTCCCGTACAGCGGCTTCCCCGCGTGCGCGCGACTGATCCGCGACAGATTTTGACCCTTCGTCCGCGCCGATGGCGGACATGTGAATGAGCGAAGCAATGCCGGCGTCCTTGGTGGCCCTCGCAATGGCGCGCGAACCAAAAACATCAATGGCTTCAAACGTTTGTCGCCCGGACTGCGTCAGAATGCCAACGAGGTTGATGACCAGATCAGCATTTTGTACCGCACTGGCGACAGAGGCCGGAAAACGGATATTTGCTTGTACTGCTTGAATTTGGCCTACCCCGCCCAGTGGCTGCAGGTGAAAAGCCAGATCGGGACGGCGCACAGCCACGCGCACCCTCCAACCGGCTTTGGCAAAGGCCCGTACGGCATGACGCCCGAGGAAGCCTGACCCGCCGAAAACTGTAACCAACCGGGGCGTATCATTCAAGCGGGCAGAATCCATGCAAATATCCTTCAAAGTATATGCAACATAAATAACCAAACTGCCGGTCTTTGTATAGGCGGCAAAATGTCTGAGGCGCGCGTGCCAAAAGCATTGAACCAGAAAAAATGAATTAAAGCGCTTTCAGAGGTTTACAGATGCCTCGCGACGCGCTTTGATGGTGCGTTGTTTGGCTCTGGCGAAATTAACTCTCGGTTGGTGTTGGGTGGGTTTAATGGCCAGCGTTGCGGTAGGTGTGCTCACAGTATCTGACCGGGCAAGTTCCGGTTTCTACCAAGACAAGGGTGGTCCGGGCATAGAGGCGGCTCTTCGCGAGCTGTTGGCTTCGACGTGGCATGCTGAAAGGCGCATTGTTCCCGACGAAGTCCCGCTGATTTCGGCAGCTCTGGTAGATCTTGCGGACAACAAAAAATGCGCCCTGATTTTGACAACCGGCGGAACCGGGCCTGCATTAAGAGACGTAACCCCCGAAGCGACGCGTGCTGTGATTGAACGTGAATTGTATGGATTTGGCGAGCAGATGCGGGCAGCAAGCCTGCGCGAAGTTGCAACCGCCATTCTTTCGAGGCAATTGGCTGGCACGCGCGGCAGCTCGTTGATTATAAATTTGCCGGGCAAACCCAGCGCCATTCGAACCTGTTTGGATGCTGTTTTTGCATCGGTGCCATATTGTATAGACTTAATCGGTGGTCCAAAATTGGAAACCAACCCTGCCTTTTGTGTTGCTTTCAGACCGAAAGCATAGAAGCTTGGGCTTACTAACTGATGTGACTGGGAACAGAATGACAATGAAAAAGCAAACGGATCAAATTGCTCTGAACAAAGACGTTGCAGAAACCATCACAGATACACGCGTGGAAGTTTCTTCCTTACGCGACGCTGTTCTGGCGAAACTGGTGTCTGCTGTGGGCAAAGACCCG
>JAYTYD010000283.1:0-4163 GCA_043742625.1 Methylovirgula sp.
GCAGGCAGCTTCTTGTTTGTTGCCAGATCATTGAAGCGGATCGGGTGGCAATAGCCTTTTAGAAAGCCAACCTGCCCGGCATCGGAATAGAGATATTCCATCCACAATTTTGCAGCGTTCGGATGCGGGGCATAGGCGCTGATGGCCTGAACATAAACACCGGCAACAACACCGGTCTTCGGCACGATGACTTCAACCTTCGGGTTTCCCTTCAGGGTGTCACGGTCGGCCAACGCATTATAATCCCAACGCACGATAATCGGAGTGGCACCTTGAGCCAGCGATGCCGCTTTGCCGATAACCGGGACGAAGTTGCCTGCCTTGTTCAAATCCGAGAAAAACTTCAAACCGGCTTCACCCGCTTTTGCAATATCACCGCCGCCGGACGAAAGGCCTGCTGCAAATACGCCCTGAATGGCTTGGTTGGCGGAGCGCGGGTCACCGGCAAGGGCAACGCTGTTTTTATAGTCTGCGCTCTGCAGATCAGCCCAGTCGGCCGGCAATTTCTTGACGAGGTCGGCATTCACTTCGAAAGCTAACACGCCGTAATAATCACCGTACCAATAACCATCCGCATCTTTAGCGCTATCCGGTATAGTTGCCCAAGTGGAAACTTTGTAGGGCTGAATCAAGCTGTCTTTTTTAGCCGAAGGGCCGAACGCCAAGCCGACATCGATAACGTCCGGAGCCTGCGGGCCCTTGTTATCTTTGTTAGCCTTAATGGCTTCAACTTCGTCGCCCGAACCGGCATCTGGATTGACCTCATTGATTTTCAGGCCGTACTTTGCCTTGAACCCCTCAATGACGTCGCCATAGCCGCACCAATCATGCGCCAACGCGATAACTGTGAGTTCACCTTCTTTTTTGGCGGCGGAGGCAAGATCATCCATAGCATCCGCCCGCGCGACAGACACGCCAGCCAAGCTGGCCAAAACCGCAAGCGAAGTCATACTCAGCAGGGCTTTGGTTAGAGCTTTCGAGGTGTGGTGCTTTGTCATAAAATTCTCCCATACTTGCGCGCCAAAAGGCTGACCCGCTGTGAATGACCGCACGTAATACGATCTTGATTACAGTAATGTGTCAAGCCGTCCGCGCTAGGGACTAAGACGATTTTATGACGATATTTGACCAGGCGGTCAGCGGCGTTTTGACGTTGGTTGGCACAACCGCGTTAACCTACATAGCGCCCGACGACCTGTCCGTGCCTAGAGCTAAGCTCGCTTATGGAGACATTTCAATCAAACTAGGCCCGCCGGTTCGGTTAAACCCTGCGATATGCTGCTGAATAAGCTTGGACTTGGTGCGGCGTAGGGGAATCGAACCCCTCTTCCCAACGTGAAAGGCTGGTGTCCTAACCGATAGACGAACACCGCTCAAGCCAACTGCGGAAGCCCTGCGGCTCCGAGTGACGTTCGTATAAGTGCATGCGCTTGATGTGGCAAGACATAAAAGCCACCAGTAAGGCATAAAAACACTTACACGTCATAATAAATGTAAAATCAGGCTTTACCGCGGAACCCTGTCGCCAATACGTAAAGCTCGGCGGAGCCGGCCCGGCTTGCTTCGGGCTTTACGTGCCGCACAGTTGTAAAATCTTTTTTCAAATTGTTTAGCAACTCACCCTCAGTGCCGCCTTGAAAAACTTTAGCCACGAAAAATCCACCCGGCGCAAGAATCTCCCGCGCAAACTCAATTGCCAGTTCCGCCAAGGCCACAATCTTCAAATGGTCTGTCTTTTTATGCCCGGTGGTATTTGCCGCCATGTCCGACATCACGCCGTCGGCCAGCTCACCGATTCCCTCTGCGCCAAGCATCGAGCGCAATCTGGCCGGAGCATCGTCGTCCAAAAAGTCCATAATGGCGAAGTTCACACCGGCAATCGGCTCAATATCGAGCAGATCGATGCCCACAACCATACCTTGAGGGCCAGGATCATCGCCCAAGCTGTTGACCCGCTTTGCGGCAATTTGCGACCACCCGCCGGGCGCTGCGCCAAGATCCACAATGCGCATTCCGGGCTTGAGCAGCTTATAACGGTCTTCCATCTCAAGCAGCTTAAACGCCGCCCGTGAGCGATAACCTTCGCGCTTGGCCAAGGCTACAAACGGATCATTCAACTGCCGCTGTAACCAATTTGTCGACGACAACGACCGCTTGTGAGATGTTTTCACCCTCACTTTGAGCGACCGCCCCCCTGCCCGGCCACCGGACCCTGATTTTAAGCTCATGGTCGTGCCTCCGCATAGCTGGACTCAGGCCAAACACGGTCTTTGCGCATCATTTGAGTCAGCATTCCTTCGCGCAGACCGCGATCGGCAATGCGAGTGCGTTGCGCCGGAAATTCCCTACGGATCGCTTCAAAAATCGCACAACCGGCCAAGACAAGATCGGCGCGTTCCGGCCCGATACAGCCGTTCCCCGCGCGCTCGGCATAACTCATATTGCGCAATCGCGAAATTGCAACGTTGACCTCGCCATCACTCATCCAGAGCCCGTCAACCACCCGGCGATCATATTTGGCCAAATTGAGATGGACTCCGGCTAGAGTGGTCACCGTGCCTGAGGTGCCCAGTAAATGAAACGACGGACTGCGCGACAGGTGTTGCGTATCCTGCAAGAAGCGCTTCATGCTGCATGTGACGAAATCGACGATGGTTTCGTATGTTTCCGGGCTGACATCCATGCCGCCGAACTTCTCGGCTAATGACACAACCCCCAGCGGCAAAGACGCCCAAGCCCGCATGACCCCATCCTTAGGCGATGCCGAATCGCGCTCAAGCCACACAATTTCGGACGAGCCGCCGCCTATATCAAAAATGAGAACCGATTCGGCATCAGGATCAGCCAGAACCGAGCACCCCGCCACCGCCAGCCGCGCCTCGGTTTCACGATCTATAATCTCAAGTTTCAAGCCGGTGCTGTCATACACACGCTGCAAAAATTCCTTGCCATTCAGGGCCGAGCGGCAGGCTTCTGTAGCCACCAAACGCGCGCGGGTGACATTGCGGGTTTCCATCTTGTCCCTGCATACAGTTAAGGCTCCGATGGTGCGCCCTATGGCGGCCTCGCTAAGCTTGCCGGTGCGGGTAAGGCCCTCGCCAAGGCGAACAATACGCGAAAACGCATCGACAATGCGAAAGCCATCCGCCGCGGGGCGCGCTACCAGCAAACGGCAGTTGTTTGTGCCCAGATCAAGCGCAGCGTAAGTCGCAGAAATGCCCACCGCCTCTATTTTTGCGGTAAGTCTTCCCGTTGCGTCCTGCCGCGCGACCGAAGCCGACACAGCAGGCACGTTTGCTTGAATGTTTGTCACCCGAAACTCCGCTGCCTCATAAGGACGAGACAGGTCAAAAAAACTTCTTGTCGCAGTCTAACAGGCAAACTGTGTGGATGCTAGAATTACCTAACTTAGAGAGCGGCGAGGTTAAATCATCGCCATGCCGCCGTTGACATGCAAAGTCTGGCCCGTGACATATGCCGCCTCCTGGCTTGCAAGATACACTGCAGCAGCAGCGATTTCCGCGCCCTGTCCTAAACGCCCCATGGGGATGGTTGTCAAAATACCTTCGCGCTGTTTGTCGTTTAAAGCGTCGGTCATCGGGCTGGCAATAAAGCCCGGAGCGATGCAATTGACCGTTATATTGCGGCTGGCAACTTCCGCTGCCAAGGATTTTGACATACCGATCATGCCTGCCTTGGACGCGGCATAATTTCCCTGACCGGGATTTCCGGTAACGCCGACAATCGACGTGATATTGATGATACGGCCATGCCGCCGCTTCATCATACCTTTGAGCACCGCGCGTGACAGCCGGAAGCAGGAGGTGAGATTGACGTTGAGCACGGTTTCCCAGTCCTCATCTTTCATCCGCATGAACAGACCGTCGCGGGTAATGCCGGCATTGTTGATGAGGATATCGAGCCCGCCCATAGCGGACTCTGCGGCTGGAACCAGAGCTTCAACATTTTCTTTAACGCCAAGATTGCATGGAACAATATGCACGCGGGAGCCGAGCTCTGCCGCAAGAACTTCCAGCGCATCTTTGCGGGTGCCTGACAGCGTTACTGTTGCGCCTTGCATATGCAGCGCACGGACAATTGCCCCGCCAAGACCACCGGTGGCACCGGTTACAAGCGCATTTTTACCATTAAGATCAAACATA
>JAYTYD010000284.1:0-12000 GCA_043742625.1 Methylovirgula sp.
ATTCATGCTTCGCTACTAGAGCAATTCAACGCTTGACAGACGCAAATTGCTCTTCCATCTCTTTGAGAACCCATATCATTTTCGCAAAACCGCTACACACTTTTGCGTTATATGCTCTATGCGTGAATTTGCCGCTTCTCCACCGCCATCGCCGCTTCCTTAACCGCCTCGGATAGTGTCGGGTGCGCGTGACAGGTGCGCGCCAAATCTTCCGAACTGCCGCCAAATTCCATCAAAACCACAATTTCATGGATCATATCGCCCGCGCCAAACCCGATGATGTGGGCGCCTAAAACCTTATCTGTAGTGGCGTCTGCAAGGATTTTAACAAAACCGTCGGTATGGCGCATGGCCCGCGCCCGGCCATTGGCGGTAAAACTGAATTTGCCAACTTTATAAGCGACCCCTGCCGCCTTCAGGTCTTCTTCAGTTTTGCCTACCGACGCCACTTCCGGCATCGTGTAAACCACGCCCGGAATAGCATCATAGTTGACATGGCCATGCTGACCCGCAATGATTTCAGCTAAAGCCATGCCTTCATCTTCCGCTTTGTGAGCCAACATCGGCCCGCGTACAACATCGCCGATTGCGTAAATTCCAGCAATATTGCTGGAAAAATGATCGTCGATGACCACGCGGCCGCGATCAAGCACCACGCCTGCAGTCTCCAAACCAAGTCCTTCAGTGTAGGGCACGCGCCCCGTGGCAATCAGCACAACATCTGCCGCCAAAGCCTCTCCGGCCAAAGCCTTAGAGTCTGCCGCCGTAACCGGTTCAAAACTCACGCTGGCCCCGCCGCCCGCGAGCGCGACATCTGTGACCTTTGATGCCAGTTTAAAAACAAAGCCCTGCTTTTCAAGCAGCCGCTGAAAGGCCTTAGCCACCTCCGTGTCCATGCCGGGCAAAATGCGATCCAGATATTCAAGCACCGTGACCTTTGCACCCAGCCGCAGCCAGACTGAGCCAAGCTCCAGCCCGATGACGCCCGCGCCAACCACAACCATATGCCCGGGCACCTTATCCAAGGTGAGCGCGCCAGTGGACGAAACTACGATTTTTTCATCAACGGCAATAAACTCACCTTTGGAATTGCGCAGTTTTGCGACATCGGAGCCGGTGGCGATGACAATGTTTTTGGCCTCAAGCGCCGTAACTTGACCATCGTCGGCGGTAACATTGACCTTGCCAACGCCAGCAACAGCGCCGCGGCCAAAGAAACTTTCAACCTTATTTTTCTTAAGCAGAAACGCCACGCCGTTGACGTTTGCGTCAACAGTATCTTGCTTGTGTTTCATCATTGCCGGCATATCAAGCTGTGGCGGCGCAATTTTGATGCCCAGCGGTGCAAAGCCGTGACCCGCTTCGTTGAACATTTCAGACGCATAAAGCAGCGCTTTGGAAGGGATACAGCCAATGTTAAGGCAGGTGCCGCCAAAGGTTTTGCGCTTTTCCACAACCGCAACTTTAAGCCCGAGCTGTGCAGCGCGGATGGCGCAAACATAGCCGCCGGGGCCCGAGCCGATAATAACGAGGTCGTATGTCATTCAAAACTCCGCGATGGGGCCACAAGGCCCGCTGCACTCAATGGAAAAGGCCGCTCAGAACCAAAATAATGCCGATGACCGAGACAGCCCAGGCGACGGTGCGCGCCACCGGAACGCCAAAAACATAAAGCGGCAGGTAGGCGACACGGCCCCAGAAATAAAGCTGCGCGCCAAGCGCCGTGGTGGGCGACAGATGCCCGGTGGCTACAACAGCGAGAACAACAGCAGCAAAAACCGCAAAAGTTTCCATAATATTGTGAAAAGCGCGGTTTATGCGCCGCGCAATCACGCCATCGACCGGTTTTTGCTCATCGCGCGGTCCCATCAGATATGGCGCGCCCCATGAAATGCCGGTGGAGGCCTGCAAAACAAGCTGAACCAATACCAGCACGCAGGACCAAGCCAGCATGGTGATTTCGAGAGGAAACGGACCGTTCGTCATTTTGAACTCCTATGAGTGATTTACAGATCGAGAACCAAACGCGCCGGATCTTCCAGCGCTTCCTTCACCCGGACAAGGAACGTCACCGCCTCTTTGCCATCGACAATGCGGTGATCGTAGGACAGGGCAAGATACATCATCGGCCGAATTTCAATCTTGCCGCCAACAACCATAGGCCGTTCCTGAATTTTGTGCATGCCCAAAATACCGGACTGCGGCGCATTCAAAATTGGTGTGGACATCAGCGACCCATAGATGCCACCGTTGGTGATGGTGAACGTGCCACCGGTCAGGTCTTCCATTTTAAGCTGACCCTCACGGGCCCGCTTGCCAAATTCGGCAATTTTCTTCTCGATGCCTGAAACCGACAACATATCCGCATCACGCACCACCGGAACAACGAGCCCCTTCTCGGTGCCGACAGCAATGCCGATATGGTAATAATTTTTATAAACCAGTTCCGCGCCGTCAATTTCAGCATTAACCGCCGGAAGTTCTTTCAAAGCTTGAACACAGGCTTTGACGAATAATCCCATAAACCCGAGTTTTGAACCGTGCTTTTTTTCAAACACGTCTTTGTAGCGGGCTCGCAAGGCCATGATTTCGCTCATGTCCACTTCGTTAAAAGTGGTCAGCATCGCAGCGGTATTTTGAGCTTCTTTCAAGCGGCGCGCGATCGTCTGGCGCAGCTTGGTCATCTTGACGCGCTCTTCGCGCGTTGCGTCATCTGCTGCGGGCGCGGCGCGCGGCGCGGAAACCACGGGAGCAGGAGCGGCTACAGGTACAACAGGAGCCGGAGCGAAAATTGGCGCTGCAATGGCGGCGAGCACATCCCCCTTCAACACCTGACCGCGCTTGCCGGAACCCTCAACGTCTGAAACCGCGATATTATTATCGGCGGCAATTTTTGCTGCCGCAGGCGCTGGCGGCATGGAGGTAGCTGCTGGCGGCATGGAGGTAGCTGCTGGGGGCATGGAGGCAGCTGCTGGGGGCATGGAGGTAGCTGTCAGTGGGGTTGAAGACCTCGCTGAGGTCGCAACATTTGGCAAGCCATGGGCCACATCTGGTTTGGCTTCGGAATAAACCTTGGGTGCGGTCGCGGCACCGCCCGCCGCAATTTGACCCAACAACGCGCCAACGCCCACAGTGGTGCCGTCGACAGCGACAATCTCGGCCAAAACGCCCGAAGCGGGTGCATTAACTTCTAAAGTGACCTTATCCGTTTCCAGCTCCACCAGAGGCTCATCGGCTTTGACCAAATCACCTACCTTTTTGAACCATTTTCCGATAGTCGCTTCAGAAACAGATTCGCCCAGTGTTGGCACCCGAATTTCAGTCGTCATGTGTTTATCCCTTATTCAATTTCGTCCGGCGCAAGCACTCCGGCGTGGCGTTTGCACGTCATGTATTCACGCCAATTGTGCACCGCTGCTACGCAAATGTCTCATCCATAAACGCTTTGAGCTGAGCCAGATGTTTAGACATCAAACCGGTTGCGGTAGCCGCTGAAGCCGGACGTCCGGCATAGCGCGCCCGCTTGGCCTTGCCGCCGGCCTGAGCGAGAACCCATTCGATATACGGCTCGACAAAACCCCAACTGCCCATGTTTTTTGGCTCTTCTTGACACCAGATGACGTCGGCTTTTTTGAAGCGTGACAGCTCCCCCACCAGTGTTTTTAGCGGAAACGGATAAAGCTGCTCAACGCGCATAAGGTACACGTCATCAATGCCGCGCTTCTCGCGCTCTTCATACAAATCATAATAGACCTTGCCGGAACACAGAACCACGCGGCGGATTTTGTCGTCCTTCACCAATTTGGTTTTTTCGCCCTTCACTACTTCGGCGGTGTCCCACAAAACCCGGTGGAACGATGTGCCAACGGCCATTTCCTCAAGCCGCGACGTTGCGCGCTTATGGCGCAACAGGCTTTTAGGCGTCATCAGGATGAGCGGTTTGCGAATTTCGCGCTTCAACTGACGGCGCAAAATATGGAAATAATTGGCGGGAGTGGTACAGTTGGCCACCTGCATATTGTCTTCCGCGCACATTTGCAGAAACCGCTCCAAACGGGCTGAAGAATGTTCCGGCCCCTGGCCTTCATACCCGTGCGGGAGCAGACACACCAAGCCCGACATACGCAGCCATTTACGCTCACCCGAAGATATAAATTGGTCGAAAACCACCTGTGCGCCATTGGCAAAGTCGCCAAATTGCGCTTCCCACGCAGTGAGGGCATTGGGCTCTGACAGCGAATATCCATATTCAAAGCCCAGCACGGCTTCCTCGGACAACATCGAATTGATCACTTCATAACGGGACTGCCCGTCACGAATGTTGTTGAGCGGGATGTAACGCGCCTCCGTATCCTGATCGATCAACACCGAGTGACGCTGTGAAAACGTGCCGCGCTCAACATCCTGCCCCGAAAGCCGAACCGGATGGCCTTCATCGACCAGTGAGGCAAAAGCCAGAGCCTCACCCTGCGCCCAATCAAGACCCTCGCCGGTTTCAATCATCTTGGAGCGGGCATCGACGATGCGCTGGATTGTTTTATGCACGTTAACGCTGGCAGGAATTGTATTGATGGCTTTGCCCAGCTGTTTGAGCTTGGATAACTCAACGCCGGTCTGGCCACGCCGGTCATCATCGCCTTCCTGTGCCGCTTTCAGTCCGGACCAGCGCCCATCAAGCCAATCCGCCTTGTTGGGTTTGTAGGCTTGGCCCGCTTCATATTCCGCCTCTAAACGCGTGCGCCAATCGGCCTTAAGCTTATCCACTTCTCCTTGGGTTACCACACCCTCAGAAACCAGCTTGTCGGCATAGATCTCCAGCGTGGTACGATGCGCCCGAATATTCTTATACATCAGAGGCTGCGTGAAGCCCGGCTCATCACCCTCATTATGGCCAAAGCGGCGATAGCAGAACATGTCAATAACGACCGGCTTGTGGAACTTCTGCCGGAATTCGATGGCAATTTTGGCGGCATGAACCACTGCTTCTGGATCGTCACCGTTACAATGGAAAATTGGTGCCTCGATCATTTTCGCGACATCGGAGGGGTAGGGCGAGGAGCGCGAATAGCGCGGATATGTGGTGAAGCCAATCTGGTTGTTGACAATAAAATGCACTGAGCCGCCGGTGCGGTGACCCTTCAGGCCGGAAAGACCGAAACACTCCGCAATAACGCCCTGCCCGGCAAAAGCCGCGTCGCCGTGAATCAGCAACGGCAGCACCTTGGTGCGCTCAACAATATCGCCTATCAAATCCTGTTTGGCACGCACTTTGCCCAGCACAACCGGATCAACAATTTCGAGATGTGACGGGTTTGCGGTCAACGACAAATGCACTTTGTTGCCGTCGAACTCGCGATCCGAAGAGGCACCCAGATGATATTTCACATCACCGGAGCCTTCAACCTCTTGCGGCGTGAACGAACCGCCTTTGAATTCATGAAAAATAGCCCGGTGCGGCTTGCCCATAACCTGAGACAAAACATTCAACCGACCGCGATGCGCCATGCCGAACACAATATCCTTAACACCGAGCGCGCCGCCGCGCTTAATAATCTGCTCCAGCGCTGGAATCATCGCCTCGGCGCCATCAAGGCCGAAGCGCTTGGTGCCTGTGGACTTGATATCGATGAATTTTTCGAAACCTTCGGCTTCAACCAGCTTGGAGAGAATGGCGCGCTTTCCCTCCCGCGTGAAGATGATTTCCTTGTCCTCGCCTTCAAAGCGCGACTGCAACCAGCCTTTCTCAGCGGGGTCGGAAATATGCATAAATTCAAATCCAATGGTGCCGCAATAGGTGCGGCGCAAAATGCTCAACATTTGGCGTATTGTGGCGAACTCCAGTCCCAAAACCTTGTCGATGAAAATCTTGCGGTCATAGTCAGCGTCGGTAAATCCGTAGGATGACGGGTGGAGTTCCTCGTGATCTTTGCGCGGCTCAAGACCGAGCGGGTCAAGATTGGCATGCAGGTGACCGCGCATACGATAGGCGCGGATCATCATGATAGCACGCACAGAATCTCTGGCGGAGCGCTCGATGTCAGCGGTTACAACTTCAATTTTCGCAGCAGGATCCGCCGCTTTTGCCTTGAGCTTGTCGGATACAATCTTTTCAACGACGCCCCAATTGCCATCCAGCGCTGAAACCAGCTCTCCATTGGCTGTCTGAGGCCAATTTGGATTCTTCCAGCTCGCGCCCTTGGCACTTTTGGCTACGCTGTCCGGATCATCGTTAAGACCACCAAAAAATCTTTGCCAATCCGCGTCCACAGAGGCCGGATCGCTCTCATAGCGAGCGTAAAGATCTTCGATGTAAGCGGCGTTGGCACCGGTAAGAAACGATGTGGACATAAGTTCTGCCATTTTTAGCGGCCTTCTTGAGGTTTGGTGCGTAGTCCTTTGGCGACTGACGCGGGAATCAGGAGTTTACAAAAATTCAGATCAGCGCCGCACAGCGTCAGGCAACAGAACCTCGCCCCGGCGGCAGCAGAACCAAACCACGCAAGGGCTGAGTACCCCGCGCTGGTCCTTGGCAAATCGTCATAAATCAATCCCATGTCCCGCTCCGTGACTTCGCCTCAGCCTTTCAACACGTCGATTAAGGTGGTTCCAAGGCGCGCTGGAGAGGGCGAAACCCGTATGCCGGCCGCCTCCATCGCTGCAATCTTGTCTTCCGCGCCACCCTTGCCGCCTGCAATAATTGCACCGGCATGGCCCATCCGGCGGCCGGGGGGTGCCGTGCGTCCGGCAATGAACCCGACCATCGGCTTACGGCGGCCCCGTTTGGCTTCATCAGCAATAAACTGCGCCGCATCTTCTTCCGCCGAACCGCCGATTTCCCCGATCATGATGATCGAGTGCGTCTTGGGATCACTCAAAAACATTTCCAGCATTTCAATGAATTCGGTGCCCTTGACCGGATCGCCGCCAATGCCAACCGCCGTTGTTTGGCCAAGGCCGACCTGCGTGGTCTGGAATACAGCCTCATACGTCAACGTGCCCGAACGCGAAACGATGCCAACATTACCGGGTTTGAAAATATTGCCGGGCATAATGCCGATTTTGCATTCCCCCGCAGTCATTACGCCGGGGCAATTTGGTCCGATCAACCGGCTCTTGGAGCCGCTCAAAGCCCGCTTGACGCGGATCATATCCGCCACCGGAATGCCCTCGGTGATGCAGACAATAAGGCCGATTTCAGCAGCAATCGCCTCGCAGATTGCATCCGCCGCGCCGGGCGGCGGCACATAAATCACAGACGCATCAGCGCCGGTGCCTATTTTGGCTTCCAGAACAGTATCATAAACCGGCAGGCCCAGATGGATTGATCCGCCTTTGCCCGGCGAAGTGCCGCCGACCATTTTGGTACCATAGGCAATCGCCTGTTCCGAATGGAACGTGCCGTTTTTGCCGGTGAAGCCCTGCGTGATGACGCGGGTGTTTTTATCAATGAGAATAGACATTAATGCGACCCCTTTACGGCTTTCACAGCCGCGACAATTTTCTGCGCCGCATCATCGAGATCATTGGCCGAAAGCACGTTCAAGCCGGATTCTGCGATGATCTTCTTGCCCAGCTCGACGTTGGTGCCCTCCAAACGCACCACGAGCGGAACAGTCAAACCCACATCTTTCACAGCTGCTATAACGCCTTCCGCGATAACATCGCAGCGCATAATACCGCCGAAAATGTTGACAAGAATGCCCTTCACATTTTCGTCAGCGGTGATGATCTTAAACGCGGCGGTGACCTTTTCTTTGGTCGCACCTCCGCCAACATCCAGGAAGTTCGCCGGTGCTGCGCCATAAAGCTTGATGATGTCCATGGTTGCCATGGCCAAACCGGCGCCATTGACCATACAACCAATCGTGCCATCAAGAGTGATGTAATTCAGGTCATGTTTGGACGCTTCGATTTCTTTGGCGTCTTCTTCAGTTTCATCGCGCAGCGCGAAAATATCCGGATGGCGATAAAGCGCATTTCCGTCAAAAGACATTTTAGCATCAAGACACTTGATCTGACCCTGCTTGGTGACAATCAGCGGGTTGATTTCCAGCATGTCCATGTCTTTTGCAACGAACGCGGTGTAAAGCTGGGTCACCACCTTTTCGACCTGCTTGGCCCGATCCCCGGAAAGCTCCAGCGCTTTCGCGACCGAGCGGCCATGATGCGGCATGACGCCCGTGGCAGGATCAACCGAAAAGGTGTGGATCAGCTCCGGTGTATGATGAGCGACGTCTTCAATGTTGACCCCGCCCTCCGTGGACGCCACAAACGACACCCGCGACGTAACGCGGTCAACCAAAATCGAGAAATAGAATTCTTTTTCGATGTCGGAACCGTCTTCGATGTACAGCCGGTTGACCTGTTTTCCGGCGGGGCCGGTCTGGAGGGTTACCAATGTATTGCCCAGCATCTCATGAGCGAATTGCGTCGCCTCTGCTATGCTTTTGGCGAGGCGCACGCCGCCCTTTTCGCCGGCTGCTGCTTCTTTGAATTTGCCCTTACCGCGCCCGCCGGCGTGGATCTGACTTTTCACCACATATAGCGGGCCGGGAAGCTGCTTTGCCGCAGCCTCGGCTTGGTCGGCCTTGAACACCGGCACGCCGGCCGAAACCGGCACGCCAAACTCTCTCAGAACCATCTTGGCCTGATATTCATGGATATTCATGCACGCATTCCTCTTATGTAAATCAGGCAAACGCCGGATTGATGACTTTGCACGCTTCAACGAGGCCCTGAACTGACGCGACAGATTTTTCGAACATGGCCTTTTCCGCCTTGTCCAGCTTCACTTCCACGATACGCTCGACGCCTTTGGCACCGATGACAACCGGCACGCCGACGTAAAGCCCTTTAACGCCATATTCGCCATTGAGTTCAGCAGCGCATGGCAACACGCGGCGTTTGTCTTTTAGGTAGCTTTCCGCCATCGAAATCGCAGCAGCGGCAGGCGCGTAAAAGGCCGAACCGGTTTTGAGAAGTGAGACAATCTCGCCGCCGCCCTTGCGGGTGCGCTCAACAATCGCGTCCAGCTTGGCTTGGGTCGTCCAGCGCATTTTGACCAGATCAACGAGTGGAATGCCCGCAACAGTCGAATAGCGCAGGCTTGGCACCATATCGTCGCCATGGCCGCCGAGGACAAACGCCGTAACGTCTTCAACCGAAACCTTAAATTCTTCGGCTAGGAAATACCGGAAGCGGGCCGAGTCAAGAACGCCCGCCATGCCGACAACTTTCTTAGCCGGCAGGCCGGACGCTTTGCGCAGCGCCCAAACCATCGCATCCAGAGGATTGGTGATGCAGATCACAAAGGCTTTGGGGGCATATTGCTTGATGCCGACGCCGACAGATTCCATAACTTTCAGATTAATACCGAGCAAGTCATCCCGGCTCATACCGGCCTTACGCGGCACACCGGCGGTGACAATAATCACGTCGGCTCCGGTAATGCCTTCATAAGAAGACGCGCCGGACACTTTAGCATCAAAGCCTTCAACCGGAGACGCTTCGGCAATATCCAGCGCTTTGCCTTGAGGGATGCCGTCAGCAATATCGAACAAGACAATATCGCCAAGCTCTTTAATGCCTGCCAACAGCGCCAACGTGCCGCCAATCTGGCCTGAGCCAATAAGTGCGATCTTTTTACGAGACATCGAATACGTCCTTTTTAAAAAGCAATGAAATCAAACCACTCGCTGCCTTGTGCCTCTGTTAGCCATCACACGCAAGCAGAGATTAGTTGTAGCGGGGAGAAATATCTCAGGCGATTATTTCACTAAGATATTGAATTAAATCAGGTATAATTATTCACATGAACGAAATATGCCCAATTTTTAGCCAGACATGTCTGTTACAAATGACACTTTATGTCATTTGTAACAGAATATTTCCAGCGAAAATTGGCGTTTTAGCAAGTTGGTAGCCAAACCCAAGTCGATCGTTGTCACTTTTGGAGGCGCTGCTCCGCTGACGGGCGGCGCTATGGCCGACCGGTAACAATAGCGCGAACAACCAGCGTATTGAGTCGCTCAAAGCGCTGTTCTAAAAAAGCGCGTGGGACTTCCGCATCCATACGCACCGGCACCGGGTGAATAAACCGGTGCATTGCATCAAAAATAAGCGCCAGCGCGCGACGATGATCGCTGGTTTCAAAAGAGCCCGCCGCAATGCCTTCTTCAACAATACGCTGCAAAGTGCTTTGCACAGCGTTGCGATGTTTGCGGGCAACACCCCGCCCCGCGATGACTGCTTCCGCGAATAAATCAAAAATATGCGGGTCATCAACGAATTTGTTGCGGTAAGAGCGGTGCAAAACCAACAAAACCCGCTCCAGCTTGTCGTAGGCAGGATCGGGAGAATCTGCGGACACGCGCAGGTCCGCTTCCAGAGGCTTCAGCCATTGCGCAGTGACCGCATCCTGTAACGCGAGCTTGGAGGGAAAATAACGGTAAACATTGGCATGGGACATTCCAAGCTCTGCCGCCACACTGACGATGGTCATGCGCTTGGTGCCAAACCGCCGCATTTGCGCCGCCGCCCCGTCCAGAATGCGTTGATCTGTCGAGTCAAGCAAAGCGGTCTTCACGTCTCAACCAGCCCGGTGGAGTTTGCTGAGCTGGTGGAGTCGGCCTGGCCATGCGCCAACGCCAAATAATCCACCGATCGCATTTCGATCAGCCGCGAAGCAGTCCGATCAAACTCGAAAGCCTCGCGGCCCGACTCTGCAACATACAGCGCCATCGGCTCAGCTCCGGCAGAAACAATGAGTTTTACATGTTGATCATATAGAGCGTCGATCAAGGTGATAAACCGCTTGACGACATTGCGTTCTTCAGCACGCATCGCGCGGATATCGTCAATAACTATAGTGTGAAACCTGCGGGCAACCGCTAAAAAATCTGGAGCACCCAAGGGTTGCTCGCACAGGTCGGAAAATTCAAATCTTGCCACGCCAGATGCGGCTTGCGGCACGTGCAGGCGGCGGCCCAACAAATCTATTTCAATCGGTTTGCCCCGGACAACCCCGCAGAGCGCCAAAAATGCCGCGTCAAGCGCTTTCCGCGCCATAGAATTCGCCGGAACGTGATAGGTGGGCGAACCTTTCAATTTCTCCAACCGAAAATCTGTTCGGGCATCTAACCGCGTGACATCCATATGCTGTTCAATCTGCTTGATAAACGGCAAAAACAGCGCCCGGTTGAGGCCGCCCGCGTAAAGCTCCGCTGGAACCACGTTCGATGTCGCCACAACAACAACGCCATCTGCCCACAGCGCCTGAAATAACCGGCCTAAAATCATCGCATCGGCAATATCTGTCACTGCGAACTCATCAAAACACAGCAGCCGCGCTTCCTGCGCCATAGCCTGCGCCACCGGCGCTATTGGATCATCACCCTTAAATCCATTACCGGATTGGCCGGTTTTTTTGGCCTGCCGCCACGTATGGATGCGAACATGCACATCTGCCATAAACGCGTGAAAGTGTACCCGCTTTTTAGAGCGAAGGGTGCAACCCTCGAAAAACAGGTCCATGAGCATGGTCTTGCCGCGACCCACAGACCCCCAGATATATAGGCCCCGGGGCGGATCTTCGCGCTTTTGCGCAAACATCCAACCCCGAGCGCTGGATTTTGAAGCCATTTGCCGCCGCTCCAGCTTCAGGCGCAAGTCTTCAAGCTGCGCGACAATCATCAATTGCGCCGGGTCGCGCTCCAAATGCGCGCGTGACACCAAATGGCTATAGGCCTCAAGCAAGCTCATTCCACTCAGACTCACCTAATCTGCTCCATACCCGATTAGCCCGCATGCCACCCCGCACTCTGCCACTAAGTGCAAAAAGCAGTCCTTCGACTTGCATATCACCAAACCCGGCCAAAGCCAGTGTATGAGCTTAAAGTTTTTATCAAACCTGCGACCCTCAAATTGACAGGTAAAACGGGGGCAAAAAGCGAAATTCAAATCGTCCACCTTGATTTATTGTGCAATGCAACATATATGCGA
>JAYTYD010000285.1:0-7269 GCA_043742625.1 Methylovirgula sp.
TCAAAGCTTTTTGCAAGCACGTCCTGTAACATTGCTTTGTCGAGTGACAGATCCGCAACGATGCGTTTGAGTTTGGAATTCTGCGCTTCGAGGTGTCGCAAACGGTGCATCTCTGATGGCATGAGCCCTGAATATTTTCTTACGCCAATTATAAAACGTGGCGTCAGAAATTCTGGCCTTTCTACAGACCATGGCAACGGCCACGCCATCTGCGGCTTGCTTCAAAATGAAAACGATTTACGCTTCAGTAAACTTGATCTTCTTCACTGAACTCTCCTTGTCCTGCAACCGGAATCATAAACAGGAAAATTCCAGTTCTAAATGGATTAATCTATGGGGAGCAGGTCACAATCACGATTGTGAGCCCAGAACGGGCTATTGCGTAGCCTTGATTTCAAATTTTCTTCGCCTTTGGTTGCCACCGTTGAATGTGGCTGATATCAGATGACACAAAAAATATTGTGGTCCATTAAAGACCCAGTTAGATCCGGTACAAAAGAGGTTGGAGTGAAATGAAAGCCGTAATTCTCGCAGGTGGATTTGGAACGCGGATTTCAGAGGAGTCTCACCTCCGGCCGAAGCCTATGATTGAAATCGGCGACCGCCCGATTTTGTGGCATATTATGAAGATCTACGCCGAACATGGCGTCACCGAGTTCATTATTTGCCTCGGGTATCGCGGATACATGATTAAAGAATATTTTTCCAACTTCTTTTTGCACAATTCAGACGTAACTTTCGACATTCGTGACAATAAAACCACCTATCTCAACACCTCGGCGGAAGCTTGGAAGGTCACACTTATTGATACCGGCGAGGCCTCGATGACTGGCGGGCGTTTGCGCCGCGTTTCCAGCTATTTGCCCGCCAATGAGCCATTTTGCTTCACTTATGGCGATGGTCTGGCGGATATCGACATTGGCAAGCTAGTGGCATTTCACAAAAGCCATGGCCGCCGCGCCACTGTAACCGCCGTCGCACCGCCGGGGCGCTATGGCGCATTGCAAATCCACGATGATCAGGTGCAGCGGTTCGTCGAAAAGCCTCTAGGAGATCTAGCCTTAATCAACGGCGGCTTTTTCGTGCTTGACCCCTCCGTCATCGACCTCATCGACAGCGACGCCACGACTTGGGAGGGCGAACCGCTCGAAAAACTCGCAGCGGCGGGAGATTTGATGGCCTATTATCATAGTGGCTTCTGGCAGCCGATGGACACTTTGCGCGACCGGGCTCAGCTCGAAGCTCTCTGGCAATCCGGCAAAGCGCCATGGAAGTGCTGGCCGTGAGCGGCGCGATAAACGCGCTCCCGTCACCCCAGTTTTGGAGCGGCAAGCGGGTGTTTCTCACTGGTCACACCGGCTTTAAGGGTGGCTGGATGGCTTTATGGCTACAGCGTATGGGCGCGCGAGTGACCGGTTTCGCCTTGCCTCCGGAAACACAACCTGCGCTCTACAACCTTGCCAACATCGGCGACGCATGTACATCCATCTTCGGTGATTTGCGCGAACTTGACGCAATTCAGTCCGCAATCACTGCCGCGCAGCCGGAAATAGTGCTTCATTTGGCCGCTCAGCCTATTGTTAAACGCGCAATATCAGACCCGCTGGAAACCCTGACGTCCAATATTATCGGCACAGCGAATTTACTGGAAGCCTTGCGCGCATGCGTGAATGTGCGGACAATTTTGGTCGTTACCTCGGACAAAGTTTATGCCAATGTCGGTGATGGCGTCGCCCACACTGAATCCGGACATCTGGGCGGCAAAGACCCTTATTCCGCCTCGAAGGCCGCCTGCGAAATTATCACACTCTCCTATGCGCAGACTTATTTTGCTGCCAGAAATGTTCACTTGGTCACCGCGCGCGGCGGCAATGTTATCGGTGGCGGAGATTATTCCGCTGACAGGATCGTGCCGGACATTGTCCGCGCAGCGCAGAACAATGAAAAGCCGGTGTTGCGCATGCCGCAAGCCACCCGTCCGTGGCAGCATGTACTGGATTGCCTGTGCGGCTATTTACTTTATGCTGAGGTGCTCGACACGGGGATAGTTTTACCCGCAACACTCAATTTCGGCCCCGACTTCAGTGCCCCGGTCACGGTGGCAGAAATGTGCCGCGCCGTGCTTGCCGCGTTGGGCAGACCGACAGATTTTGTGTTTCAAAGTATCGAGGGCAGCGTCGAGATGGCAACTTTGGCAATTGACGCATCCCTCGCAAGGCGGTGCCTGAACTGGCATGATCAGCTAAAGGCACATAAAATCATTGAATGGACTGCGCGGTGGTATCAACGCGTCAATCTGAACCACGCCCCTCGCGATGTGACATTGGCGCAGATTGATGCTTACTGCGCGCGAAACAGCGCGGCTTAGAATTTCCGGAGTTTATATGTCAAAAACCCATCTGTGCCGGTTTTGCCAAGCACAACTCATCACCAGCTTCGTCGATCTAGGTCAGACGCCGCTGGCAAATTCCTTTGTGACGCAAGCGGACATTGCCGCAGGACGTGATCAGAAATATCCGCTCCATGCCCGTGTATGCGATACCTGTTTGCTGGTGCAGGCGGAAGACTCGGTCCCCCCCGACGCGATCTTTTCCGATTATGCCTATTTCTCATCCTATTCAGATTCGTGGGTAGAACATGCCCGCCATTACGCAGACGCGATGATCGCGCGGTTCGGGCTGGGCGCTCATTCGCGAATGGTCGAAATTGCCAGCAACGACGGCTATCTGCTGCAACATTTCAAGGCGCGGGGCGTGCCGGTGTTGGGCGTTGAACCTGCCGCCAACGTGGCGGCTGTGGCCACCGCAAAAGGCATTGACACTGAAGTCGGGTTTTTCGGCTCAAAAACCGCCCAGGCACTGGTCGCTCGCGGAATAAAAGCTGACATGATGGCAGCCAATAATGTTCTTGCGCATGTGCCGGAAATTGCCGATTTCGTCCGCGGTTTCGCGCTCATGCTAGAGCCCCAAGGGGTTGCCAGTTTCGAGTTTCCCCACGTGCTCAACTTGATCCAGGAGGTGCAGTTTGACACCATTTATCACGAGCATTTCTCTTACCTATCGCTTTACATTGTCGAAAAAATCGCCGCTTCGGTCGGTTTGCGCGCTTTTGACGTGGAAGAACTGCCCACCCACGGTGGCTCGCTCAGGGTCTATGTCTGCCACGAGGGTGCCGCGCATGTGCAATCCGAACGCCTTGTTGCTTTGCGTACCAAAGAAGCCGACGCCAAATTGAACCAGCTTGCCGGTTACACCGGATTTGCCGCAAAGGTTGAAAAGGTCAAAGCGTCGTTCAGTGCCTTTTTAGCCCAAGCAAAAGCCGACAAAAAAACTGTCGGCGCATATGGAGCCGCTGCAAAAGGCAACACATTCCTGAACGTCTGCCACGTCAGCGCCGCCGACATTCCCTTTGTGCTTGACCGAAGCGCAGCAAAGCAAGGCAAATTGCTCCCCGGCAGCCATATCCCCATCCTTGTCCCAAAAGAGATTGAGACTCTCAAGCCGGATTATCTGATCATCCTGCCCTGGAACCTCACGCATGAAATCAGCGGAGCCTTCCAGCATATCGCCGCTTGGGGCGGGCGGTTCGTGGTTGCGGTACCAGAAACGCGCATTTTGCAGCCATGAAATTTACTGAAACCGAAATTGCCGGCGTCTTCGATGTGGCTCTGCAGCCGCATCAGGACGAACGCGGTTTTTTCGCCCGCATGTTCTGCGCGCAAGAGTTTGAGCGCGCCGGGCTGGATTTTACTTCGCCCCAGATCAACCTATCGCGCAATGACCATGCCTACACATTGCGTGGTATTCATTTTCAAAATCGACCCAACGCCGAGGCCAAGCTGGTGCGTGTGAGCCGCGGCGCAATTTTTGACGTGGTGGTGGATTTGCGCCCCGGCCAACCAACTTATTTGGATCACATCACGCGTCGTCTTGATAGCGAGAGCGCGGCGGCTCTCTACGTTCCGGAAGGGTGCGCCCACGGCTTTCTCACGCTGGAACCCGATTGCGATGTCATCTATCAGATGAGCAAAAGCTACGTTCCCGGCCATGCCATGGGCGTGAGGTTTGACGATCCTGCACTGAAAATAAACTGGCCGCAACAGCCTCACGTCATCACCCCCGCCGATCTGGCTTGGCCTTTGCTTTGGAGGTAACTCATGGAAAAAATTACCATCGGAGTTCCGGTGTATAACGGCGCGGATGATCTGGCTGAATGTATCGAATGTTTGCTGGCGCAAACATACACAAACCTCGACATTCGCATTTATGACAATGCCTCAACCGATGAGACCGGAACCATCGCTTTGGCTTACGCTAGCCAAGACCGGCGCATCAGTTATATCCGCCACCCCGAAAATATCCGAGCCATGCCGAATTTCCATCGCGTCATATGCGATGCCACCACAAAATATGTGATGTGGCGGGCTCACGATGACCTCAGCGCGCCCGACTATGTCGAAAAGCTGTATCAGGTACTGGTCGAAAATCCCGATGCAAAGCTGGCAGTTGCTACAAATCTGTTTGTGCGGCCCAATGGCAAACAAGTTTTGCGCAAACCGAAGATGCTCAAACGCACCGGTTTGCTATCCATCATACAAGCCACCCATCAAGCCTCTGCGGGCTGGTTTTACGGGTTATGGGATCGTGAAACTCTCCAGCGGGATTTCGAAACGGCTTGGGCCACTTTTCCTCATGCATGGGCATTGGATTTTTTGGCAATCTATCCGGCAATACTCGATCAAGCTGTGGTTGCCGTGCCGCATACCACTTTCATCCAGCGTTACAAGGTCAAATCCTACACGCCTATTGCCGGAACCAAACCACTCATCGCGGACATGCTCGCCATGCGGCGGCAATTCAAAGCACAATGCCTGCGTTGTATTGACGAGCGAAAATTTTCAATGTTTGAGCGCACCGCTTTGAAAACCGACCTTCTTTGGTTTGTCGATAAGCGCGTCTATACCTTAAAAAAGATCATCAAGCAGAAGTTGTTGGGCGACAAAGCTCCTCGCGATACAAAAAACGAATTTTAAGGCCTCTCTCATGCGCATCCTTGTAACCGGAGGAACTGGCTTTGTCGGACGCTGGGCGGTTGTGTCATTGCGCCAAGCCGGTCACGAGGTTTTTGTTCTCTCCCGCAAGGGTGAGAGCCAACCCCAAACTGTTCAGGGAAATTTGCTGGAAGCGGGCTGCGCGGAAGCCGTTGTTGCCGCAGTCAAGCCCGAAATCGTTCTGCACATCGGCTGGTGCGTCGAGCACGGCACCTTTTGGCACAGCGAAGAAAACCTTGATTGGGTTGTAGCAACGCTGCGTTTGGCTCAAGCCACTGCCCGCCATAATGTCCGGCGGTTTATCGGCGTCGGCACCTGCTTCGAATATGATTGGCCGAGGCTATCAAATTGCAATGAGCTGTTCACGGCGCTCAAGCCGACCAGTCTTTATGCCGTGAGTAAAGACGCGGCGCGGCGGATTTTAGCTGAGTTTACGCAGCTCACAAAAATTGAATTCGCATGGGCGCGATTGTTTTACCTGTTTGGCCCGTTTGAACGTCCGGAACGACTTGTGGCGTCCATCTCCCGCAAATTTGCCGGCGGGGAGGTTGCTGAAATGTCATCCGGCTTGGTCACACGTGATTTCCTGGATGTGCGGGACGCGGGCGCGGCGCTGGCTGCCCTCGCAACATCATCCTTGACCGGCCCCATCAATATAGGCAGCGGCGAGAGCCACACCATTGCCGACATTGCCAGACTTCTGGCCAGCGCCGCCGCCTGTAATGCTAAGTTGCGCGTCGGCGCACTTCCAGACCGGGCAAATGAGCCGCCGCGCATCGTTGCAGACATCGAACGCCTGAAGTTGGAACTCGGCTTCACCCGGCAAAAATCCACCCAAATACGGCTGGCCGAAACCTACGATTGGTGGAAAAACAGAGGAAGCCAGGCCGCGATTTAAGTTACATGATCGCCGCGCGCCCATGCCCGCCGCGCCATCAAACGCGTCACAATGTTATTGGCAGTCACATGCCCAGCGTTGCCCCAAGCCAGCAACGCAAGTTTTTTTCGCCTGAAAATTGAGGCGGTCTGATAATCTTGGGTCCTGTTGTCCGCAACCAGCAAATTTTCCTGCCCGCCACAGCGGAAAATCCGCGCCAAAGGCCAAGCTTCCGGCCTATAAACCACACCGTCACGCCCGATAATGCCAATTTGGCCGCCCGCCTGCAAAATGCGTTTGGTTAAACCATCCGGTCCGGCTTCAAACCGGTTGCAATCACGCTTGGTTAAAAGCGGCCCGTTAAAAGTGAGCAAAAGCGCGCGCGGTATCATAAAGGCGTTGGTACGAATATGCGGATTTGGAAATGGCGGAGTATTGCCATGCGTTTCAAAGCTGCCGGTTGCGCCCAGTAAAGCGTCACGGCCCAACTGCGCGAACCCGCTGGAAAAAGACTCAAACCAACTTCTCGACACCACCCGCGAGTAGGAATTGAACAGCAACAAAGTTCCGTGCGACAGCAATTCGGCGGCAGTCATATAGGCACTCAAATCAAATAGATCATCCGAAACCGCAATGAGGCGGGGGATGAAACCATATTGCGCGCAGACGCCTTGAATAGTTATGCTGTTAGCGCAATCTCCTTTCATTAAAACAACCAGATCAAAAGCGTCCGGCGACTGATCTGACAATATGGAATGCAAAAAAGCCGTCGCAAACTGCGGCGCGACGCTGTGACGATTCAAATAAACCACAGCTGGCCGTGTCATTGCCAAGCTTTTATCATCCTGCGAAACTGTCTGCACCACTTCTGCCCCTATTTGAAGTTACAAGCTGCAATCATGAAATTGCGAATGCGGCATCGATTCTAGCCCGCCTGTCGTGATTTCGGCAATCTTGGAATATACCGATCTCGTGATTCCTTTGAAATCGTGAATTTTTCCTAAATTCCAGCGAGTCACATTATCGCAAAAATAGTACGTGTCCGGCGTCAGCGCCCACGGAACAAATTAGGCGGTTTTCATAAAAGAGCATTTCTGGTCTCATCTGTTCCAAGAAGGACAAACGATGAGAACGAAGAGAGAGGTGGTCTGGAAATTCTGAATAGCTGAGGTAAGTGAATTTCTGCTCGAAAGCGGCGTAAGCTGCCGGGAACAGGAGCAATTATGACAAGACGACCAAAATAATTATACTTGGCCGGAACCATACCCCGGCTTTCAAAGCTAAAGTGGCTCTCGCCGCAATCAAGGCGAAAAAACCTTGGCCGATCTTGCACAGCAGTTTG
>JAYTYD010000286.1:0-1228 GCA_043742625.1 Methylovirgula sp.
CCCGCCGGCTTATTCAGCACCAATATCAGGCCATCGCGGTAGAGCAAACGCGCTAAAATCTCATCTTCGGTCATAATCCCGCTCACGTGTTTGTGCTACGCATTGCTTTTTACTGGTACCTTAGTTTTCACTTGCACCCTGAGGCGCGTTGCGTCAATTCAGGTTGAACAAAACCGGATACAAGGCGCGCAATATGAGTGAACCGAAGACCACCAAGAAGCCGGGCCTGTTTCGCCGCATATTGGGGCAAGCCACGCCTGAAGCGGCGGCACCCGCAGCAACCGCCGATGCTGAAACCTCGGCGCAGGCTGATTGGTGGGCCGACCTTACGCGCCAAAGCGAAGCCAATGCAGAAGGCACGCAAGTGCTGTTTGCTGATGAAATTATTCCGCCCGTTGTCTCTGAACTCGTGATTGAGCCGGCACCAGTGCAGCCTGTTGTAGCAGAGATGCCCGCTCTTATACCTGCGGTTTCCGCTGTCGTTACGGCGGAGTTTCATTCGTCAGTCGCAGCTGCGCCGGATGCGACTGACGTGCCTGGTGTTGCCGCGCCTTCAGCCAAGTTGAGTTGGTGGCAGCGGCTCAAGTCCGGCCTCACCCGCACTTCGTCACAGCTTGGCCGAGGCATTTCCGATATTTTCACCAAGCGGAAGCTTGATGGCGCAACGCTGGAAGATTTGGAAGACCTGTTGATACAGGCTGACCTTGGCCTGCCAATGGCGTCGCGTATTGCCGGCGTGGTCGGTAAAGGACGTTATGACAAGACCATCGATCCAGACACAGTAAAGACCATTCTATCGGATGAAATTGAAAAGGTGCTCGCCCCCGTTGCGCACCCTTTGGTGTTAAGCGCCCATAAGCCACACGTGATTTTGGTTGTCGGCGTTAACGGGTCGGGTAAAACCACCACCATTGGCAAACTGGGTGCGACCTTCACCGCACAAGGCAAAAAAATCGTACTGGCGGCGGGCGATACCTTCCGTGCCGCAGCTATCGAGCAACTCAAAATTTGGGGAAGCCGCATCGGTGCTCACGTGATTGCGCGCGAACAAGGCTCAGACGCTGCCGGACTTGCCTATGACGCCCTGAAAGCCGCCAAGGACAGTGGTGCCGACGTGTTAATGATGGACACTGCCGGTCGCTTGCAAAACCGCAAGGAGCTGATGGACGAGCTCGAAAAAATCGTGCGCGTTTTGAAAAAGCTCGATCCGGCCGCACCGCATACGGTG
>JAYTYD010000287.1:0-1977 GCA_043742625.1 Methylovirgula sp.
GCCAAGCTGGATCACCGTCGGGGCGGCAAGGCGGTTTACCAAGGCTAAGAGGGACAAAGCGATGGCGCTCAACATTCCAATCAGCACCCCAAACACAAGCACAGCCAGTGCAGCGGAAAGCGCGATGTACTGATCACGGTCAATCTTCCAGAGGCGCAACAATGGCGCGGGATTTAGAGCATGGGTAAGCGCCGAAACTACGACTGCCGCCAGGATCGGTTCAGGTAAATAGGCGATCAAGGGCACCGCAAAAACTACGAGAGCTATCAGCGTTAACGCCGCAATTAACCCCGCAAGGCGGCTTCGCGCTCCTGCAGCTTCATTTGCTGAGCTTGCCGAAAAACCTGCGCCAACGGCGAGGCCTTGAAAGAGGCTCGAAACGATATTTGCAGCACCCAGAGCCGCAAGTTCACGGTTGGGGTCTACGGGTTGGTTATGAATCAGCGCTAAATTGCGTATTGATCCCCAAGATTCGGCAAAGACAATCAAAAACAGCGGCGGGGCCAGCTCAAGCAACCTCAGCCATTCAGCTTTTTGCAAATCAGGAAGGGAAGGGCGCACTATACCGAACTGAAGATTGCCCAATAAATGAACGTTATGCTGTGAAAGATCAAAAATAATCGACGTAGCTATTCCCAAGATTAGAACGATGAACGCCGCCGGAACGCCGCGAATCTGTTTCAGCAACAAAAGTATGATCATTCCGCCGACACCAACAGCCAGACTGATCAAGTTCCACTGGGCAAAGTGCTGGGTAAGTCCGGAAACCACGTTGCCGATGGAGCCACCCAAGCCCTCGACGCCGACAATTAGCGGCATTTGCTTGATGACGATGGTTATTGCCAAGCCGAATGAAAAGCCGCGCAAGACGGCGCGGGAGACAAAGCCGGAAAGATTTCCAAGCCGGGCTGCCGCAACGCCCAAGAACATCAATCCGGTTAGCAATACGAGCGCTGACATCGCCACGAGGCGTGGCTCCGTGCCTTGCAGGCCAAGGGAGCCGATGGTCGCGGCTAAGAGCGCGGCGGACGAAGATGTGGGTGCTACGACGGCAAAGTTGCTACGCCCCGACATTGCATAAACAGACAATCCGCAAACGGCCGCTATAATGGCGTGGGTGGGCGTCACCCCTGCAATTAACGCATAGGCGACAGCTTCCGGGAGCAACAGTCCGGCTGTGGAAAGCCCGGCTAAAAAATCCCAAATAATATTCAAAGCGTTTCCTTCAGATCACCGGATTGCCCGGTGGCGCATAGATCGGCGTGCATAGGGCGGATTCAATCGGTCGTCGCAACACCAGCATCATACCGCTTGCTAAGGAATTGGTCGAGAACTTCAACAGGTGTTTTCCAGCCCAGCGTTTTGCGACGTCTTGTGTTCATAGCATGGGCGACCGCGTCCAATTCTCCGGCTGGATGTTGGCTGAGATCGGTGCCCTTTACAAAGTACTGGCGCAGCAAACCATTGGTGTTTTCGTTCGAACCTCGTTGCCACGGGCTTTGCGGATCGCAGAAGTAGACCTCAAGTCCGGCATCGATTCGCAGGTCGGCGTGCTGCGCCATTTCGGCTCCTTATCCCACGTCAATGACAGACGCAATCGTTCGGGAAGTTTACCCATCGATCGCGCGATTGCTCTACGGACAGCTTCAGCGCCATGGCCTGCCAGCGGCGGCCCATTCTTGATGCCCAAACCCCGCTGATAACCATCCATTCGTGGCAGGTGAAGCAGCATTGTAAAAGGGAAACTTCGTTCCACAAGAGTACCAATGGCCGAGCTTCCGAGGCCAAGGATAAGGTCGCCTTCCCAGTGACCGGGAACAGCTCGGTTGGCAATTTCGGCCGGGCGATCGCTTATCATAATGGCGTCCCCAATGAAGGACTTGTTGCGCCCTCGAGACCGCTCACGGGGAACTCTCAGCGCTCAGCCTGAACGTAAGCATGTGGTCAGTTCCCGGCGCAATGCTCCGCGCTCCTGAA
>JAYTYD010000288.1:0-1936 GCA_043742625.1 Methylovirgula sp.
ACAGGCGGGGCCGCTGCCGCCGCAGGCGGTGCGGTCGGCGCTGGCAAAAACGGCAACATCGCCCTCAGTTTTTTGGCCTGAACACCGGAGCCGGGAAATATCTGTTCTGCATTGTCCGGATAGAGAGCCGCCCCCAGCGCCACTATGCCTCCCGCAACTACCAAGCCTAAAATTTTCTTACCTATGCCCATAAAAATTATCTCCGGGCACGCCGATGCCGCTTTTCATACTTGAGCCTCCTGCATAGCGCATCAGTCAGCTTCACGCACATGAACTCTTAGTAATATCTGCTCCCAATCCATATTCTAAGATTTAGGCAAGGCTTTGAAAGCCGCCAGAGCGCGGTCCCGGGCAAAGCCATGATCCACGATGGGATGAGGATAGGTTTTGCCAAGCACTACACCACCCGATCGCAGTTCGGCGGAAGACAGTTCCCAGGGCTTGTGAATGTATTTTTCGCCCAATCCCGCAAGCTCGGGCACATACCTCTTTACGTAGGTGCCATCAGGATCGAATTTTTCGCCTTGAATAATCGGGTTGAAAATTCGGTAATAAGGTGCCGCATCGGCACCGGACCCCGCCACCCACTGCCAACTCGCGGCGTTGCTGCTCGGATCAGCATCACATAATGTGTCCCAAAACCATTCTTCGCCGACACGCCAATCCATCATCAAATGTTTTATCAAAAACGAAGCAACGATCATCCTCACCCGATTATGCATAAAGCCGGTCTGCCAAAGCTCGCGCAATCCAGCGTCAACAATGGGATAGCCGGTATTGCCTTTTTGCCACGCAGTGAGGTGAGCCGCATTTCCCCCCTTCCAGCTAAAAGCGTCAAACCGGCTCTGGAAATTTTGAGTGGCCAGCTCAGGGTTGTAGTAAAGTAGATGATAGGAAAACTCGCGCCAACCAATCTCAGCGATAAATTTAGCTGCATCGCGCGCCGGAATTTTGCCGGACTCCTGCGCCATTTGCACTGCGTAAAAAATGCTGCGCGGTGAGATCTCGCCAAAGCGCAAGTGCGGCGATAGCCGAGATGTGGAAGGCATGTCCGGCCTATCGCGCTCCTCAGCGTAGCACGGTAGCGCCTCGTCAATAAAATCGAACAAACGCTGTCGTGCCCCTGCCTCGCCAACAACCCAATATTCATGAAATCCGGAAGCCCAATCCGGATGGGTTGGTAAAAGTTTTAGCTCATCGACGGACACAGCGTGCGCAAGCGCGCCGGCACCGATGATGTGTTTCGGCGCCGGGAGCGGCTGCGCCGGATGTGCGCCTGCCATACATGCCCGCCAAAACGGCGTAAACACTTTGTAGGGTTCCTGTGTTTTGTTTTGAATCTGCCAAGGCTCAAACAATAAACTGGCATTGTGGCTGGTGACGAATACGCCTTGTGATTTCAAATTTGTCTTGATGCGAGCATCAACTTCGCGCTCCGCACCACCATAGCGCCGCGACCAATGAACCTCATCGGCGTCAACAACTCGTACCAGTTCGGTTAAAATTTGTTCGCTGTCGCCCGTAAAGCAAGCCAAGGATCCGCCAATTGCCGACAAGCTCGCCTCAAGTGCTTTTAAAGAATGATGCAACCACCAGCGCGCCGCGCCGCCCAAAGGTCGCAAAGTCTCGTTGGTTTCATCGATAAAAATGCAGTAAATTGGTTTTCCAGAATGGACGGCCGCGTCGAGGGCGGCGTTGTCTGACAGACGCAAGTCGTATCGAAACCACATGATGCTGAATTTGGTTGTTTGGGCGATGGGTTCGTGCTCAGTTTTGCTCATGTAGAATCTACGCCCCGCTGATTGGTTCAGATTTATTCTTCCGGAGATCTCGAAAAAAAAGACCCGATATCTTTACGATATCAGGTCTTTAAAACTGGCTCCTCGAGCAGGGCTCGAACCTGCGACAATTCGATTAACAGTCGAATGCTCTACCA
>JAYTYD010000289.1:0-5178 GCA_043742625.1 Methylovirgula sp.
TCATAATGAATTTTTGGAAATTTTTTATTTTTTGTCGTTTTTTTTACTGAAATTCGTACGGTATAGAATTGCTATAATATTTCAAATTTATTGCATTAATTTAACCGATTACTGAGTTTCTGTTTTATTCTCTGTAAAGGGCGAATAATCATAAAACCAAAATCGGCATTACTTTCTGAAAAGTTGCTACACTTTTAGAAAAAAACAATGTACCGATCTTGCAGAAACCAGTTTATTACGTTTTTCTCATTCGATTTCGCAGGGTACCATGACAACTACAGAACGCATTGCACTTTTTATTGATGGTGCAAATCTCTATGCAACAGCCAAATCGCTAGGTTTTGACATAGACTATCGCAGGTTACTCAAAGAGTTCCAAGGTAAGGGTCGCCTAATTCGCGCGTTTTATTATACAGCGTTGATCGAAGACCAAGAGTATTCTTCAATTCGCCCTCTAATAGATTGGTTGGATTACAACGGCTACTCAGTTGTCACAAAACCGACCAAAGAGTTTGTTGACTCACTTGGCCGCCGCAAAGTTAAGGGCAATATGGATATCGAATTGGCCGTAGATGCCATGGAAATGGCCGACCACCTCGATCACATCGTTCTCTTTTCCGGCGACGGAGATTTCAGGTCTCTGGTTGAGGCTGTACAGCGCAAGGGCGTGCGGGTATCGGTGGTTTCTACAGTGATGACGCAACCGCCGATGATTGCGGATGAGCTGCGCCGTCAGGCGGATGAGTTTGTTGATCTCTCTCAAATAGCTGCCCGCGTCGGGCGTGACGCCCGCGAAGGCGGCGGAGAGCGGGCGCCGTCACGATATGCAGAACGCCGTCCTGCAACTGTCGTGCCGGACGTTGATCACGAACACGATCACTAATACTGCGCAAACGAGAGTTGCAACGTTTCCCGGCAGTCAGCCGAATATTAGCTCGGCAGCTTGTATTAGCTCTGCCGCTCGCCGTCAGAGGCCTTATCGGCCCGCAAATGGGCAGAAAAACTCCGCATCGACAGCGGAATCATGAGCACATAAACAATGCTGACAATGACCAGCATTTCGAAAGGGAATGTTGCGAGAAGAAGTAGCGTTACGACAACACCAAACAGCGCAAGCACCACATAATCGCGCGGGACACGGCCAATTGATTTACCCGAAAAATGTGGAATTCGGCTTACCATTAGTAGCGCCACTAAAAACGTGTATCCGATTTCCAGCGGAACATAGGCGTGCTCATGGTTCAAGCCCAGCATGCTAAGGTAAAGTGGCAACATGCCAACAATAGCACCGGCCGGAGCTGGCATTCCGACAAAAAAGTTACTCTGCCAAGCCGGCTTGTTCGGGTCATCAACCGCAACGTTAAAGCGCGCCAACCTCAGCGCCGCCGCAACAGCAAATGTCATGACCGCCAACCATCCAAGGCCCTTAATTTCGTGCAAGGCGAACTGATAGAGCAGCAGAGCCGGTGCGACGCCAAAATCTACGAAATCCGCCAGCGAATCGAATTCCGCTCCAAACTTTGAAGTCCCCTTCAACGCGCGTGCTATTCGGCCATCCAAAGCATCCAACACTGCAGCGGCAATTATGAGTTGCACTGCAGTTTCATATTTCAGTTCAATTGCGAACCTGATCGATGTGAGACCGAGACTGAGCGCCAAAAGCGTAACTAGATTTGGCAAAATCACACGCAAAGGCACACCACCGAAATGTTTGGTCGTGTTCTCCGGCAATTGGATTGGCGCTTCCGGCATCAGCCCGCCTTAAAAGTAAGTTGCGCCACCGCGCCTGCGCCGTATTCGGCGAGTATGGTTTCTCCGGAAACAGCTTTGCTCCCCAATCCTACCAAAATGCGGGCTCCTTCAGGCATATAAACATCCACCCGCGAGCCAAAGCGGATAAGGCCGAAGCGATCACCGGTGCCTATTGCTTCATTTTCGCGGGCAAAGCACAAAATCCGTCGCGCGATAAGGCCCGCGATTTGCACAACGCCAAAAGCGCCCTGCGCTGCTTCAATAACCAAGCCGTTACGCTCATTGTCGTCGCTCGCCTTGTCCAGATCAGCGTTCAGAAACAGGCCCGGCTTGTAGGCAATCGTGCGAATTTTGCCTGAAACAGGCGCCCGGTTCACGTGACAATCAAAAACACTCATGAACACACTCACGCGCTGCATAGGCACAGACCCGAGGCCCAGCTCCGGTGGCGGCGCAAAAAAGCCAACGCTCGAGACAATGCCGTCAGCAGGTGAAACAACAAGCCCCTCACGTAGCGGGGTAACGCGCTTAGGGTCGCGAAAGAAATAGGCGCACCATAACGTGGCTATCAGCCCGAGCCAGCCTAACGGACTCCATAACCAATCCAGCAGCAAGGCGACGACGCCAAAGCCGATGATAAAAATATAGCCTTCGGGATGTATGGGCGTAATCTGCCTACGAATTGAATCAATCATGTTCATTTAATAAAGCCTTGTTGAGGCGCGAAGTTTTCGCACCAAACGCTGTAAAAGTCACGAGAGAATTGCCGCGCTCCATTTACGCCTGCCCGCAGATTGGTCAGCTGCGCTTATACAGCTAAGCGCGGTTTGGAATTTCAAGACCGCGCTGCACCGCCGGGCGGTCCAAACAGCGCTCCAGCCACGCGGGGACATGCTCCAACGCGGCGTAGTCAACCAAGTCCCCGGCTTCGTAGAATCCAACTAAATTGCGCACCCATCCCAGCATCGAGATGTCCGCAATGGTAAAATCATTGTCCATGATCCACCGCCGTCCCGCTAATCGGGCTTCAAGCACACCGAGAAGTCGTTTTGATTCTGCCGCATACCTGTCTCTGGGACGTTTATCCTCAAAATCCTTGCCGGCAAATTTGTGGAAAAAGCCGAGCTGTCCAAACATCGGGCCGATCGCAGCCATTTGAAAAAACACCCACTCGATGGTTTCATATCGTTTTGCCGCATCAGACGGGAGCAACAGTCCGGTCTTTTCGGCCAGGTAGAGCAAAATCGCGCCCGATTCAAACAAAGCCAGTGGTTTGCCATCGGGTCCGTTCGGGTCAAGAATGGCCGGAATTTTTCCGTTGGAATTGAGCGATAGGAATTCAGGACACCACGTTTCGTTCTTGGTGATATCAACGCAGTGCGCCTCATAGGGCAAACCGATTTCTTCAAGAGCTATCGAAACCTTAACACCATTTGGCGTGGGAAACGAATAAAGCTGTAGACGATTCGGATGTTTTGCAGGCCAGCGTTTGGTAATTGGAAATGCTGAGAGGCCGGACATGATTTGAAACTCCATGTGAGGTCAAGACTTAGGACTTGCTTCAGACACATTCAAGGCGCGGCTCTGCTCACTGCCAAATCATTCCCACTCAATCGTCCCGGGTGGCTTTGACGTTATGTCGTAAACAACGCGATTAATGCCCTTAACCTCATTAATGATGCGGGTTGCGGCGCGGCCAAGGAAATTCATGTCATAGGGATAAAAATCGGCCGTCATGCCATCCACCGATGTCACCGCGCGCAATGCGCATACGAAATCATAGGTGCGCCCGTCCCCCATAACGCCCACAGTGCGTACCGGCAACAATACTGCAAAAGCTTGCCAAATAGTGTCATAAAGTCCCGCCTTGCGGATTTCATCGAGGTAAATTGCATCTGCTTTGCGCAAGATGTCGAGTTTTTCCGGTGTGACTCCGCCCGGCAGACGAATGGCGAGTCCGGGCCCCGGAAACGGGTGACGTCCAACGAAAGCGTCCGGCAAGCCAAGTTCGCGGCCCAAAACGCGCACTTCGTCTTTGAACAATTCGCGCAGTGGTTCCACAAGCTGCATTTTCATGCGCTCTGGAAGTCCGCCAACATTATGATGGGACTTGATTGTCACTGATGGCCCGCCAGTGAAGGATACGCTTTCAATCACATCAGGGTACAAAGTGCCCTGAGCGAGAAAATCTGCGCCGCCGAGCTTTTTAGCTTCCATATCGAACACATCAATAAACAGGCGGCCAATGATTTTACGTTTGGTTTCAGGGTCGGCAACGCCGTCCAGCTCATCAAGGAACATCTTCTGCGCCTCAACATGAACGAGAGGAATGTTATAGTGATCTTTAAACAGGCGCACGACCTCCTCGGCCTCGCCCATTCGCAACAAGCCGTGGTCGACAAAAACGCAGGTGAGCTGATCACCGATTGCCTCGTGCAACAAAAGCGCCGCCACGGAGGAGTCTACTCCTCCCGACAATCCGCAAATCACCCTGCCCTTGCCAACCTGCTTCCGAATTCGTTCCACTGCGGCGGCGCGAAAAGCGTGCATCGACCAATCGGATTTTATTCCGGCCACCTTGTGCACAAAGTTCGCCAATAATTTTGCCCCGTCAGGGGTGTGAACCACCTCGGGATGGAACATCGTAGTAAAAAAGCGGCGCTTTTCGTCCGAAGCTATTGCGAAAGGCGCGTTTTCTGAGCTGGCCTTAACTGTAAATCCTTCAGGGAGCTTGGTGACGCGGTCGCCGTGGCTCATCCAAACCGGATATTGTTCGCCCTGCTGCCAGAGGCCGTCAAATAGAGCGCTCGGCGCTTTTATCTTAACTTCTGCCCGTCCAAATTCAGCCGCATGTCCGCCCTCAACCTCCCCACCAAGCTGGAGGCACATGGTTTGCTGGCCATAGCAAATTGCTAAAATCGGTATTCCGGAGTTAAAAATAGCCTGCGGCGCGCGCGGCGAGTTTGTGTCTGTTACAGATGCGGGACCACCCGAAAAAATGACCGCCTTCGGTTGTAATTTTTCGAATGCAGCTTGGGCAGATTGAAAAGGCACAATCTCGCTATAAACACCCGCTTCGCGAATACGGCGCGCGATAAGTTGCGTTACCTGACTGCCAAAATCGATAATCAACACCTTGTCGCCGATAAAATTCGGGGTGGATGTGGCAGAAACGGCGGCTGTCGGCATATTGAGAGATCCTTTACCAAGCTCAGCGGATTAAGCGAGATTGAACCTGTGCGCAACCGGTAAGCCAAGCTTTAGCGAAGTTCTGAATGGATATTAAGGAGCATTTGAACGAATAGCTTGAAGATCAGCAAACACGTCTCTGCCTAATCTGCTTCCAGATAAATCTGATTGGCAGATAAATCTGATTGGATTGAGCATGACAATATCAAGACGCGTTTGCAACCCGAATTCGATCCC
>JAYTYD010000290.1:0-1167 GCA_043742625.1 Methylovirgula sp.
GAACATCACTTTGAGGCCGCGGGCTTTCAAATCGGCAATGGCATGAAGCACCGAAGCATCAGACGGTGTACCAGCAAAGGCAACTGTTCCGTTGGCTAGGCTGATGGCGTGCGCAGCGGTACGGTCGATACCGCTCACCACCCATGTGGCCCCACTAACCACCTTTGCGGCGTCATCAGTGCCGGGCATGATCTGACATTGATCACAGCTCAGGCTATTGCCAAACCACGCCACCACCAGCGAAGCCATCGCCGCATTGTTGCATGAATGCTGTAGCTGATCGAGTGACACATTCCAATCGCTGCGTGTTGCAGAGGCGTGGGTATTTTCGCTATAAGTCACACCGGCCCCACCAGAGCGCTTGACCAACGCCGTGTCGTATCCAAACTCCGTAGCACCGGGAATTATATTTACAGCGCGGATCAAATTGGCCGCATCATTGCCTCTGGTTAAAACCTCAAATGAGAGTTGCGGAAGGCGGTTGCCAAATAGAGCAAGCGGCAAGCGTTCAAACACCACATAGGCCAGCCCGCGATAAGCTGGCGCAAGCCCTGCACCTTCAACCGCTGAAATTAAACTGTCAGGTTGCTGGTTTTCATCACCCAGATAAATCCGCGGCGCATAGGCCGAAAGATCAAATTCTTTCCCATCAGCCCAAGCGCGACCAAGACCCTGGATTTGTCCTTCACAAAGCCCAACTGCGAAATTGGCAAAGTAGCTATAAGTCGTTGTCGTATTCGTGTTCCCGCCGCCGCCAATGCCTTTACCACCACCACCGCCAGCCGTGCTGCTGGCCTCAAGCAAATTCGTGGCCCATATCACTTGTCCAGCGATGCGCATGCGGCCAAAAACGACCGGTACCGCAGAGCCCTCTTGCGATGCCATGATTTGCAGACTGTTGATGCGCGGCCCTTCGCGATGTGTTGATGTGCCAAATAATTCGCGGTCAATTTCACCGCCGGCAATGCCGCCCAGTGCGCGGCCAATGACACCGCCTATTGGCCCACCCAAAAAACTGCCAAGGGCCGCACCCGCATATGAAAGCACCACGGTTGCCATTAAATATCTAGCTCCGGAAAGCGAAATGCAAAGGCCAGCCGTGAAAGCCACCATTTGTTCAGCGCCACTTCCGCAACTGCAAAGCCTTCCTGCGCATGGATCATGGTG
>JAYTYD010000291.1:0-6370 GCA_043742625.1 Methylovirgula sp.
GGATTTGCGTTCTGTGTCACCGGCCGGCCCACCACAATGTGGTCGGCACCGGCAAGAGTCGCCTCGGCTGGTGTCATAATGCGCTTTTGGTCTCCCGCATCTGCACCAGCGGGCCGTATTCCTGGCGTTATCAGAAGAATGTTCGGGCCGAGCTGATCCCGCGTTATAGCCAACTCTTCCGGAGAAAGGATAAGCCCGTCAATGCCGATGGCTTTTGCTTGCGCGCCCCGCCTGCTCACAAGCTCTTTTACATTTAAAGCGTAACCGGCTTCGAGAAGGTCCGCGTCATTATAGGACGTCAACACAGTCACTGCTAGAAGCTGCAGCTTAGAACCTGCCACACCGCGCTTTGCGGCCGTCATGCTTTGCGGAAAGCCGTGGATTGTCAAAAAGCGCGCACCAAAACCGGCGATTTGAGCCGCAGCTTTTTCGACAGTATTCGGAATGTCATGCAGTTTCAAATCGACAAACACGTCTTTGCCTTCGCTGACCATGTCACGCACCAGATCAAGCCCGCCTGCGTAAATCAATTCCATCCCGATTTTGTAAAATGAAACAGATTCACCAAGCCTAGCCACCATCTGCCTTGCGGCAGACACAGTTGGGAGGTCGAGCGCAACAATAAGGCGCGAGCGCGCTTCGCAGGTAAGCAGCTTTGGATCGGTCAATGGGGTTTTCGCCCGTCAAAATGGTCGCCTAAGCGCTTCAAAAACGCCAGAGCAGGTTTAAAAGTTGTGTCTTCGCGCCAATTCGCCGCCTGTTTGCGGCAAAACCGGGCAAAGGCAACCTCTTTGTCAAAAGTCATAAGCGAAGAATCTGAAGGCCGGTACGTCCAGACGCGCGCAGGCGGCAGATTATTCCAGATAATTTCCGACACATTGGCGTGCAGCCCAAGCGTATCCTCAATGTCTTGATCAAGCGGTATCGGCGAAGTCAAACCATAGGTAAACTGAGCAAAAGTTCCCGACTTACCCATCATCGAAAAGGCCTCACTCAGTAAATCGAGGCGTTCGGTTTCCGGTTTGGTCAACAGTGGCAGGCTGGACACCACAGCGGAAATCTTTTTTATACCCTGCGCAGCCAATGTTTGTTTGATTGCATAGGCATCGCCCTCAATAACCCGCACCTTCGGATACTTTAGAGCCAAGGCCTTGCAGAAATCCTGACTAAACTCAATCAGAACTAGCCTTTCGGGAGGAATTCCGCGCGCCAGCAGCGCTTCAGTCACCGGCCCGGTTCCTGGCCCCAGTTCGACAATCGGATCTACGCCGGAAATGTCCACAGTATCGGCCAGCTTTGCCGAAAGCATCTTTCCCGAAGGATAGATCGCACCGGTCAAGAGCGGATTATCAACCCAGTTTTTTAAGAACCGCACGTCTTGACGCAAGCGGTCTTTCAAATGCGGGCGCTGCGAATGTATTTCGACTGGTTTCAATACTTGGCACCCCTATGTCGATTTAAGAAATAGGCCGCCAAGATGGCACGGTCAAGGCGAACACTCCGCGCCAAACTCATGCTCCCCACAAATCCTTCATACGCGAGAAAAATCCGGCGGATTCAGGGTGTGTCGTGTGGGAAGATTCTTCATCAAACTCGGCTAGCAACTCTTTTTGTCGACGGGTGAGGTTTTGCGGGGTTTCCACATTCACCTGCACGTAAAGGTCACCAAAATCGCGGCTGCGCATCACCGGCATGCCTTTGGCTTTTAAGCGAATCTGTTTGCCGGACTGCGTACCCTCGGGAATCTTAATTTTGACTTCACCGCCATCAATAGTTGGCACGCGCACCTCGGCACCCATCGCCGCCTGCACCATCGATACCGGAACACGCCCATAGAGGTCAGCGCCTTCGCGTTGGTAAAACCCGTGTGGCTTGATAGATAGAAAAAGATAGAGGTCGCCTGCAGGCCCGCCACGCAACCCCGCCTCTCCCTCGCCGGCCAGCCTGATCCGGGTTCCGTCTTCAACCCCGGCAGGGATATTTACCGATAAAGTACGTTCGCGCGTCACCCGTCCGGCGCCGCCGCATCCGCTGCATGGATTTTCAATTATTTCGCCGCGTCCTTGACACGTCGGGCACGTGCGCTCCACCGCAAAAAAGCCCTGCTGCGCCCGCACCCGGCCGTGGCCTGCACAGGTCGAGCAGGTTTTGGGTTTGGATCCTGCTTTCGCCCCGGTTCCGGAGCATTGCTCGCAGGAAACAGACGTTGGCAATTTAATGGTTGAAGTCTTGCCCTTGAAAGCTTCTTCCAAACCGATTTCCAAGTTGTAACGCAAATCAGAGCCTCGTTCACGCCCGTCCCGGCGTCCGCGTGCCCCACCCATCATTCCGCCGAACAAGTCGTCGAATATATCTGCCATCGATGAGCCGAAACCTTCGGCACCGGAGAATCCGCCTTGCCCGCCGCCGTTTTCAAATGCAGTATGACCAAATCGGTCATAAGCCGCGCGCTTTTGTGTATCGGAAAGCACCTGATAGGCTTCGTTAAGCTCTTTAAATTTTGCCTCTGCCGCCTTATTCCCGGGGTTCTTATCGGGGTGATGCACCATTGCCGCCTTGCGGAAAGCCGATTTGAGTTCAACCTCCGTCACCGTGCGGGTGACGCTCAAGATTTCATAATAATCTTTTTTAGACATGCTCAAATCTCAACTAGCTTAGACTGCCGGGGTTTCACGCTGGAAACGGATGAACCCGGCGCACATCGGCCGCCGGGTTCATCGCTTCAAAGTTCAAGCCACAAAGGCTGACTTACTTCTTTTTGTCGTCATGAACTTCTTTGAAATCCGCGTCGATAACGTCGTCTTCCGCACCGTGATGCGCACCATCATGATGAGCTTCATGACCTTCAGCTGGCGGGTCGCCGCCTGCCTTATACATGGCTTCGCCCAGTTTCATCGAAGCCTGCATCAGCTCCGTGGTCTTGGACTTGATGTCTTCCACATTTTCAGCTTCAAGAGCGCTCTTAAGCGAGGTGATCGCCGTTTCAATCGTGCTCTTGTCGGCGGCGGAGACCTTGTCGCCGCCTTCACGCACAGTCTTTTCCGTGGTGTGGATCAGCGCCTCAGCGTGGTTTTTCGCATCGATCAGTTCGCGGCGGATCTTGTCATCGGCAGCGTTTGCTTCCGCATCCTTGATCATCTTCTCTATTTCAGCATCAGACAGACCGCCCGAAGCCTGAATGCGGATCTGCTGTTCCTTATTGGTCGCCTTATCTTTGGCCGTAACATTCACTATACCGTTTGCGTCAATGTCGAAGGTGACTTCAATCTGCGGAACGCCGCGCGGCGCACCCGGAATGCCGGTCAGGTCAAAGCGGCCAAGACTTTTATTGTCGCGTGCAAGTTCGCGCTCGCCTTGGAATACATTGATGGTAACCGCAGTCTGATTGTCCTCCGCTGTCGAAAACACTTGGCTCTTCTTGGTCGGGATGGTGGTATTGCGGTCGATAAGACGGGTGAACACGCCGCCCAAAGTCTCGATACCCAGTGACAAGGGGGTCACGTCGAGTAGCAGAACGTCCTTAACGTCACCCTGCAATACGCCGGCCTGAACAGCCGCGCCGATGGCAACAACCTCATCCGGGTTCACACCCTTATGTGGCTCTTTGCCGAAGAAGCTCTTCACCACTTCCTGCACCTTGGGCATGCGGGTCATGCCACCCACCAAAACTACTTCATCGATATTTGCAGCAGTTAGACCAGCGTCCTTCAAAGCCTTGCGGCAAGGCTCAACAGTCTTTTGGATGAGGTCATCCACAAGGCTCTCAAACTTTGAACGGGTCAGCTTCATGGCCAAATGTTTCGGGCCGGACGCGTCAGCGGTAATATAGGGCAGGTTGATATCAGTCTGAATGGCAGAAGAAAGCTCGATTTTTGCTTTTTCAGCCGCTTCCTTCAAACGTTGCAGCGCGAGCTTGTCCTTTTTCAGGTCAATGCCTTGTTCTTTCTTGAACTCGTCAGCCAGATATTCCATCAAACGATTGTCGAAATCCTCACCGCCGAGAAAAGTATCGCCGTTGGTGGATTTCACCTCAAACACCCCATCGCCGATTTCCAAAATTGAAACGTCGAATGTGCCACCACCCAAATCGTAGACGGCGATCGTGCCAGCCTTCTTTTTGTCAAGCCCATAGGCAAGTGCCGCAGCGGTTGGCTCGTTGATGATACGCAACACTTCCAGGCCGGCAATCTTGCCGGCATCTTTGGTGGCTTGACGCTGAGCGTCGTTAAAATAAGCCGGAACTGTGATAACAGCCTGATCAACCTTGTGGCCAAGGTAGGCTTCCGCTGTTTCCTTCATCTTGATCAGCGTGAAAGCTGAAATCTGGCTCGGGCTGTAATTTTTGCCGTCCGCTGTCACCCAAGCGTCATTGCTGCCGCCCTTGACAATTTTATACGGCACCAAACCCATGTCCTTCTTGGTCATCGGGTCATCAAAGGTGCGGCCGATCAAACGCTTGATCGCGAAAAATGTGCGCTCGGGGTTTGTAACGCCTTGGCGTTTTGCAGGCTGGCCTACGAGACGCTCGCCGTCATCAGTAAACGCGACGATAGAGGGTGTTGTCCGCGCGCCCTCGGCGTTCTCAATAACCTTAGCCGTGGAGCCTTCCATAACCGCGACGCAGGAATTGGTGGTTCCAAGGTCAATACCAATTACTTTACTCATATTAGTTCCCTTCTTTGTTGCAAGATCACCGAACCCTTCATCTGAAGCGGTTCGGCCCATCCTCAACCAATCTAAAATTCATCCGCGGTGGCGGCCTTCTGTCCCATATAGGAATGAGGTTTTTTTGATGCAAGGCATCATTGCGCGCGAATGCGATTTCTAAGCAAAAAAACATAGGGTTATTTTTGTCGCTTCGCGTTATAGATGGTTTTTATCAGTTCATTGCAGTGACAAATATGCGTATTCTTTTCGTTTTATCGGTTCTTTTGCCTTTCTCCGCGCCTGCAGGCGCACAGCTAATTCTCCCCGGTGCGGTGAATGCGCCTCCGCAAAAAACAGTGAGGTTGCCCGGCCAGAACTCCGGCGTGGCAAAAAATAAAGCGATTTATTCGCGTATTCCGGGGGAGGATGCCGTGGCAGGGCGTGTTCTGCTGCAAAACGGTGCACAAGGTTCGTTGGAAATTGGCCGAACTGCCGAAGGTTTATCCATCTCCAAGCTGACTTTGGCTGGAAACATGATTTCGCGCCCGGGAGATGCGTGTCAGGTGCAAGTTGTAACTTTATCCGCCTCGCCCCTCACACCCATGGGCAAACCTGATGGAGTTTTGCGTTATCAAAACACCATCCCCGCCTGCACATTCACCTTAGATATTTTGCAGGGCGCTGTTATTATAAAATCGGAAGTTGAGATCTGCAAGTTTCAGGCCTTGGATTGTCAGACCAGGCCAAATGGCATGTGGGGCCCGCGTGGCACGTCTATTTTAGAAGATCAGATCAAAGCCGACAACAGCGCCCGCCCGCAGGCCGAAACCGCTTTGCGCGCCTCATATCGCTCACTAATGGAGCGTCATTCAGACCGTGCCGCAACCAAAACTGTTGCCGCCGAGCAGGCAGCCTTTTCGTCGGCGCGCGAAGACCTTTGCCGGGATTATGCATTGGAAGACAAGCACGGCTTCTGCGACACGCGCTTTACGGAGGCAAAAGTCGCCAGTGTCCGGATGCGCTTGGGTGACAAATCAGAAACCGAAACGGCGTCGCTGCCCAACAAACCAAAAAAACGCAAAGCGCGCGCCGCAGCTCCGCCTGCCGCCACCATGGACGCACCAAGTTTCTAAATTATTTGGCTAGAGCATATCACGCAAAAGTGTGTAGCGGTTTTGCGAAAATGATATGCGTTCTCAAAGAGATGGAAGAGAAATTTGCGTCTGTCAAGCGTTGAATTGCTCTAAACGGCCGCCACCTGCCCGGCTTCCCAGCCCAAAATAGCTTGTTTGCGGATGATACCCCAATGATAGCCGGTTAAAGCGCCGGATTTACCCAGAACTCTGTGGCAGGGCACCACAAAAGACAACGGATTGCGCCCGACGGCGGCACCAACCGCGCGCGCCGCTTTAGGTGCGCCAAGAGTGGCGGCAATATCCGAATAGGTTGTTGCCCCTCCCACTGGAATTTTCAGCAGCGCTTCCCATACCTTAATTTCAAAATCTGACCCGATGAGTATAATCTGAAGTGGATGACCCTCTCGCCACGTTTCCGGATCGAAACTGCGGCCAACATAAGGTGCTGTCACCTCCTGATCTTGAACAAAAGCTGCGAGAGGCCAGCGCCTGACCATATCGGCCAGTGCCCCGGCGCGGCTGCCCTGATGTTTACCGGCCTCTTGCGCCCGCCCGATGCCCGCTTTTTCGTCGACCCAGCCCATGGC
>JAYTYD010000292.1:0-1288 GCA_043742625.1 Methylovirgula sp.
GAGGCTCAAAGCTTCCTCAACTGCCGAAAACGCTGCCTTTGAAGACTGGTTTCCGATTGGGTTTTTTGCCATGTGTATGCCTCTTTTGCATTACGCGAAGTTTTACGCGACTTGAAGTTTGGGGAACTGCTGCTGCCAATTCAGGCCGTTAATCAATGTTTAATATAATACTTAATGGTGTGAAAAGGAACCTGAGACATCCAAACATTTACAAACGTCGTTAACGCGGCGATTACCATGAAACAACACCGGGTTGATGTGTAAACGTTCTGTCAGGACTCTGCATGCGACAATGAGCGTCTAAGAGCTTAGCAAGGCTCACGAAGGTCATGAGGGGTATTAGATATGGAAAGTTCGTCGGTGCGGGTTTTTGAGTCTTACGGCGAAGGCGATGAATTGACGCCAAGTTGGGCAACGGCGCGGTTCAGCCAAATCAACAGTGCAATTGATGTTGTGCACTTGTCATTGCAAACGTTAGGCGACCGGGCACTGGAACGCGAATTGCTGGTGCTGTTTGACCGCCAAGCGGCGCAAGTTGTGCAGCGTCTGCATGCCAGCATGGCAGCAAAGGTGCCGGAAACCGGCGAGGCGACAGATTTGGCGCATAGTTTGAAGGGTTCCGCTCTCGCAGTTGGTGCGCGGCGGGTGGCAAAAGCCGCTGAAGCTCTGGAGATGGCGCTGAAGCTGCCGCTGGGGGCCGAACCTCTCAATGCACGCATGTCTGAAATTGATGCCGCAGTTGGCGAGGCCGGTAAGGCGGTGTCGGGAATGCTCGCGTCTATGTGATCGAGCGGTGATGATCTATTGATCATCGCGCCTCTATTTTTATTCATGAAGTTTGGGTATGAAGGCGCATCTTTCTCACGAGATGCGCCTTTCGCGTGTCTTCAATTCAGCGAGTGTATTGATGATTAAAGTGACCTTTGTTGAGGCCAATGGAAAATCGCGCGAAGTTGAGGCCGCCGCCGGCGCCACCTTAATGGAAACAGCCATTAAAAACTCTGTCCCGGGAATTGATGCCGAGTGTGGCGGCGCGTGCGCGTGCGCCACCTGCCACGTTTATGTTGACGCGGCGTGGATGGCTGCGGCGGGCAAACCGCAATCGATGGAATCTGACATGCTGGATTTTGCCAGCGACGTGAAGCCAAACTCGCGGCTGTCCTGCCAAATCAAGCTCAAGCCGGAACTGGATGGCTTGAAGGTGACAACTCCGGCCAAGCAGGGCTGATTTACGACCAAGCCCGCCTCACATAAATGTGAGCGGGCTGTGTCGCAGCGAGTTGTAACT
>JAYTYD010000293.1:0-1109 GCA_043742625.1 Methylovirgula sp.
GATATGATTGTGCTGGCGGACGGGCTGGACGAAACTGACGCCAAGCGCAAGGCGGACGGCATGCCGACCAAAGCGGCGATTATGGCAGCGCTGAAAACCATGGCAGAAAAAGCGCAGGCGGGTGATACGGTTTTGGTTTATCTTTCGGGCCACGGTTCGCAGCAGCCGGATATCGACCCCGGCAAAAGGCCGGTGCCTAAGCCTGACGGACTCGACGAGATCTTTTTGCCGCTCGACATCGGCCCTTGGCAAGATGCTGTGCAGGCGGTGCAAAATGCGCTGCCTGATTATGAACTCGGGCAGGCGGTGAACACATTGCGCGCCAAAGGCGCACTGGTCTGGGTGGTGATTGACGCCTGCCATTCCGGCACGATGACGCGCAGCGCCGCAGCCGGTAGTGTGGTAAAACAGGTGCCACCGGCAAAATTGGGGATTCCGCAAGCGGCTTTTGATACGGCACGGGCTAACGGCACCGGTAAAAAGGCAAGCGATGTCGCCACACGATCTTGGGCGTTCGGGCAAACCAACCAGCCTGGAACCCGCGCGGCAGGCGGCCTTGCAGGCGGCTATGTGGCTTTTTTTGCCGCCTATCCGGACCAAGCAGCGCAGCAGGAAAATCTGCCCAAAAGTTTCGGACCAAATCCCGACAAGCGGCCGCATGGGGTTCTGACGTTTTATTTGGCTCAAGCTATGCGCTCCGGCCATGCTTCGACGTTCAAGGATTTGGCACACCAAATTTTGACCGGCTATGGCCAATTTGGAACCGCAGCGCCAACGCCGATGTTTGAGGGCGATTTGACAACGGCCTTTCCCGGAGGAGACGCTGGCGGTCAAGCCCGCTTTGCGGCCAAACGCACCGGTGAGATGGTTACATTGGACGGCGGAGCGCTGGACGGGATCGAAGTCGGGGCTCTGATCGGTTTTGCCACGGCGGATGATCCGCAAGCTTTCAAAGGCTATGGCCGTGTTGTGAGCGCCGATGCGGCGAAAGCCGTGGCCAAACTCGTGACAAAAGACGCGGTCAGCGCCGCTGCGCCTGAATTGCCAATGGACACAGTATTGGTGGCAAGCGTGCTCGAAAAAGGCGTGGATTTAACCTTTCGTATCGG
>JAYTYD010000294.1:0-2620 GCA_043742625.1 Methylovirgula sp.
CCAGCATGGCGCTGTCCAGCCCCATCGGAGAAACGCTCAGCGGTTTGGCCGTAGCTGCCGTTGTGCTTTACGGCGGCTGGCGGGTGACCATTGCCCACGCCGATCCGGGATCGTTCGTCTCGTTTATTGGCTCACTTCTGTTATGTTATGATCCTGCCAAGCGCTTGGGGCGGGCCAATCTGGAGCTGCAAAACAGCCTCACCAGTGCCAGGTTGCTGTACGAAGTGCTGGATTTACCGCTGGTTGAAGGCAGCGATTCGCACAAGCCGACACTCGAGGTCACCACAGGTGAAATCACATTCAACGATGTGTCGTTCCGCTATCGCGCGGAGGAGCCGGTGCTGCGCGGCGCGAGCCTCACGGCGCAGCCACATAAAACCACCGCGCTGGTGGGCCCCTCGGGCGGTGGAAAGTCCACAATTATTAACCTTTTACAGCGCTTTTATGAGCCGGAGTCCGGTTCCATCACCATTGACGGCCTTGATATACGCGACTGCACTTTGAAATCCTTGCGCGAAAACATTGCCTATGTATCGCAAGATGTATTTTTGTTTCGTGGCACAATCGCCGAAAACATCGCCTACGGGCGCGCGCAACCCCCCCTGTCCGAGATTGCCGAAGCGGCGCGTAAAGCCAATGCACATGATTTCATTATGGGTTTTGCGGAAGGTTATGGCACCAACGTTGGCGAGCAGGGCACTCAACTTTCGGGTGGCCAACGTCAGCGCATCGCCATCGCCCGCGCCATTCTAAAAAACGCGCCGATCATTCTATTGGATGAACCCACTGCCGCGCTGGATTCAGAGTCCGAACGCGAGGTGCAAAAGGCGCTGGATGATTTGCGCAAAGAACGCACCACAATCGTCGTCGCACACCGTTTGCAGACCATTTTTAACGCCGACAGAATTTGTGTCATTGAGGGTGGCCGGGTGGTTGAAAGCGGCACCCACGACGACTTGCTAAAACTTGGCGGTGCTTATTTCGTTTTTTTCTCGGCGCAGTTTGGCGCAGGGGTTACTCCGGTGAAGTCGCCGTCCGCATCCCGGCCCGGCGGTGGCGTTGATGCAGGCCGTTTGCCACGCTCTTAAATGCTATTGCTGTTGCGCTGAGCAAAGTCACCCACCAAATTTGTCCGTAGCCTTGGCCGAATATGCCAAACAACACAATGCAGGTCAGCCCGCCTATCACAAACGGGCCAACGGCGCTTGTGGCCTTGGCGGCAGTAATAAAGGCGCGATAAACCAGCGCTGCCATGGTTAGCGCACCCAATGCACCCAGATCGAACCAGATTTCAAACAGCAGACTGTGTGCAGTAAAGGGAAACGGCTCCGCCAACGGGCTGCGCACGCTGGCGCCAAATCCCCGGCCGGTAATCAGCCGGGCGCCGTCGCTGACCCCCACCTGTTTGACCGCCGCGAGACTCGCTGCAAAAATATTGTCAGCTCCGTCGCCCACAAAAAAACTCAACAATATAGGTGCCAGCGGAGCCAGCACGATAAGCGTGGAAAACCCGATTGCGAGCCACTTTGCCACCGCCGCGCGCGACGACAAGCTTGCTGAAAAAGCCAGTGCGCTCGTAGCGAGAATCACAAAACTCATGGTCTGGCCGGTCAGCATCAGTGTCATCGCCACCAAAATGGCCAAGGCGCCCGCCCATCCCACGCGTTTGCGTATCGCCAATGCTGCGGTGGCCGGCCAAGCCAGAACCGCGAATGTGACACCAGTGCGGATGTCAGACAGCACCGTGCCATCCGGCGCTTTTCGTCCAATCAAAATCAGCGCCAACAGCAGTGCCAACAGCAACCCTACACTTAGCACATATATATTCGCCGTGCGTGTTTGCGGAGCCAAGGCGCGGCAGGTGATATACCCGAATCCAATCGTGAGCACCGCCTTCACTAACTGGCTGAGGCTTTCGTTCAAATATGGCGTCCACAGCAAGGATGCCGCGCTCCAGATCAATAAAAAGCTTGCCGAGGCCGCCAAGGCCGTGATTTCAAAGCCGAAGATTTTTTTACGGCTTTCGCGCGATAAAATCAGCAGCGCCGCGCCAAGCAATAAAACGATCCCGATCGGAAAAATGAGAAACAGCGCTCGTCGGGACAATACCGCTCCAAGAGGAACGCCAACCAACATTATGATATAGCCAAGGCGCGATAAAAGCTCAGCCGCATCCTCAGCCGGATCGTAATGCTTTGCCGGACTATAGTTTTTCATAATTCCAAATCCCGCCTTCAACCCGCAGCGCCCGCTTAGCTCTATTAATTTTTTCAACGCCCGCGCGCCACAATAGCGCGAAACTTATCGAATGGCAGCGCATCTCGCGGTGTCGTCGAAAAATAATTTGCAGAGGGTGCGCGGTAGGCTGTCATAACAACGGTTGACTTCAATTCAGGCTTGGCGCTACGTGACGCCCACGCATCAGCGGCACCCAGGTCATGGAATAGGGTAGAAAATGAGCACTTTGCCAAAAGTGAAAGACCTGCTTCGGGCGACTTCGGTTTTGCCCAAGGGTGATTGGCAGGACGCTGTTGATAGCGTTATCCTTGAATTTAGCGACCGCCATACCAACAACTTGCATTTGCAGGGCTTGCGCGGCACCGATTTTTTGCTTGATTTG
>JAYTYD010000295.1:0-1273 GCA_043742625.1 Methylovirgula sp.
ACCCTCTGCGTCGGGTCACGGCCGGTGAGCAAAAGTTCAATCAACCCGCCCCCCAAATTGCCGCGTGGCACGTTGGCAGCAACCTGCAACGGTTGTGTAGGCGCTTGCGGATCCGCAACGGCTTCAACCGGGTCACGCACAGAAACTGGCACAGGCTCGACCGAACGTTTTCCACGCATGGGCAAAAGCACATCCTGATCTTCGGGGCCAATGCCGGGGATAACCAGCGGAGCCGCTTCCGCTTTAGCCAAGCCAAAGGATAAGGCACCAAGCAATGTGCAAAATGCGGCTCCCGCCGCCAACGAGTCCAACCAATGTGGCTTCATAATGTGCTCCATAGTCTGCTGTGGCGCTGCCACCCGCGCCTTAAAAACACTTAGGCGCACCTGATTTTAAAGCGTTATAATACACGATAAACCCCAAACGAATTTGGCAACCTTTTCTTATGCTTATCAAAAGGATAAGCTAATTTTTAACGTGAATTATTTGTCAAAAAATACCGTTAATTGGAGGTTAATCCCTTGCGTGGTGTAAACCAAGCTTGGCGGGCACGGCTTGGCTTTTGTGTACATGCCGTGCTAGTGTCAGGTATGAAAATAATGCTTTTCGGTGCCTCTGGCATGATCGGCCAAGGAGCCTTGCAGGCCGCTCTGCTTGACCTGAATGTCTCCAAACTGGTTTGTGTCGGCCGCGCGCCCACCGGGCAAAGTCATCTAAAACTGCACGAAATTGTTATGCCCGATCTGTTTGCACTCGATAAAATGCAGGACATGAAAACGCGTGACGTTTTAAGCAATTGCGATGCTTGCCTGTTTTGCGTCGGGGTTAGCTCTGCGGGACTTGATGAGCCAATTTACACGAAAATGACTTATGATCTGACGATGAGCGTTGCGGAGAACCTGCTTCCTCACAATCCGAACATGACCTTTATATACGTCTCCGGCGCAGGCGCGGACAGCTCGGAAAAAGGGCCGTTTATGTGGGCGCGCGTAAAAGGCAGGCTTGAAAACGCGTTGCTCAAAATGCCGTTTAAGGCCGCCTATATGTTCCGACCGGGCGCGATTCAGCCGCTAAATGGCATCAAGAGCAAAGTCGGTTGGTATAATCTGCTCTACACCCTGCTGGCACCGATCACGCCGTTGCTGGTGAACTATCTACCCGCTTATGTCACCACGACCGACATCATGGCGCGCGCTATGTTGAAGGTGGCGCGTGAAGGATATGACAAGCGGGTGCTGGAAAGCGCGGACATTAACCGGGTGGGCGCGCCTAG
>JAYTYD010000296.1:0-5498 GCA_043742625.1 Methylovirgula sp.
GTTGTTGCTATGGGTGAGAGCGACAATAAGACTTGGTTTGAGATTGACGCCGCAGCTGAAACACTTGCGGTTACTTCGTTGCAGAACTGGAAGCCTGGCAAAAAGATCAATTTGGAGCGTTCGCTTAAAGCGGGTGACGAGCTGGGTGGACACATTGTTTCCGGGCATATCGATGGTATTGCAAAGCTGATTACGCGCGAAAACTTTGATGGTCAGTCGCGATTCGAATTCAAGGTGCCGCACCGATTGCGAAAATTTATCGCCCAAAAAGGCTCGGTTGCTTTGGATGGGACATCTTTGACTGTTAATACAGTAATGGATGATGTTTTTTCGGTCTTATTGATTCCGCACACTCTTGCCGTGACCACTTGGGGCACCGCGAAGGTTGGCGACGCTATCAATATTGAAGTGGATTTGATGGCTCGCTACGCAGCGCGGCTGATGGAAGTTAAAGATTAGCGTTGCTCTTGCGGTTTCTGCAGTCTAATCAGATCACTGATTTAACGAGGTCAATAGATGGCAGAGCCGAAACGCGCAGCACAAAGTTCCAGTTTAGACGCTCAAGGCGCGCGCATACTTATTGTTGAAGCCCGGTTTTATGACGACATTGGCACCCTGTTGCTTGATGGTGCCAAGGCCGCGCTTGAGGCTGCCAATGCTTCTTACGATGTGTTGACAGTGCCAGGCGCTCTGGAAATTCCGAGCACTCTTGCTATCGCGCTGGAAGCAGCTCGTGAGCAGGGACAGCCCTACCAAGGCGCAGTGGCATTGGGTTGCATTATTCGCGGCGAGACATATCATTTTGAGGTTGTGTGCAATGAAAGCGCGCGCGCTTTAATGAATTTGAGTGTTTCGCTTAGGCTGCCGCTCGGCAACGCTATTTTGACAATGGACACTGAAGAGCAGGCAGTTGGGAGAGCTGACCCCGGTAAAGGGGATAAGGGCGGCGATGCGGTTCGCGCGGCGCTCGCTGTTTGGCGGATTAAAAGTCAGATTGGCGCGCATTAAATGGCGAAAGCACCCACCCAGCGCGCAAACGCCCGCCTTGCCGCAGCACAAGCTCTGTATCAGATGGACGTGACTGGAAAGGGTATAAACGAGGTTGTTGCCGAGTTTGAGACCCATTGGATTGGCCAAGAGGTTGAGGGTGAACAATACTTGCCGGCCGAAATTGCGTTTTTTCGCGATATTGTCGGCGGTGTTTTAAAAGACCAGATTTCGATCGACCGTGCAATTAATTCTTCTCTTGTGCAAGGTTGGCCTCTCGCTAGAATTGAAGCGCTGATGCGGGCTATTTTGCGGGCGGGTACTTATGAGCTTAAAAAGCGCAAAGACGTGCCGCCTAAAGTTTGTATTTCCGAGTATGTCGACGTTGCGTCTGCATTTTTCGGCCGCGAAGAAAGCGGCATGATCAATGCGGTCTTGGATGTTTTGGCACGGCAGGAACGGCCTGATCAATTCTGATAGTGGAGCGTAGGGTGGCAACTTTGTCTGAAGATGACATTATTGCCCATTATTTTGCGCCGCTGGCGGGGGCTGGCGGCCTTGGTTTGAAAGATGATGCGGCGCTGATTTCGCCGCCCAAGGGCCAAGACCTAGTTGTCAGCAAGGACATGTTGGTGGCGGGAGGGCATTTTTTTGCAAATGACCCGCCGGAAACCATCGCTAAAAAAGCATTACGGGTAAACGTCTCAGATCTTATGGCCAAGGGAGCGCAGCCGCTGGGGTTTTTTCTCGGGCTGGCCTTGCCCGAGGGCATCTCTGAGGCGTGGATTGCGGCATTTGCCAAGGGCTTAGGCGAGGACGCAAAGCTTTATAATATGCCGCTTTTGGGCGGTGATACTGTTAAAGGGCCGCTGACCATTTCTATTACGGCTTTAGGCTCAGTACCAAAAGGAAAAATGATACCGCGCACAGGTGTTAAGGCAGGCGATGAGCTCTTTGTTTGTGGACCGGTTGGCGAGTCAGCTTTGGGCTTGCGCATTTTGCTCAATGCCGAGACGGATCGGCACTGGATTTCGAGATTGAAACCCGAACATCGGGACTACCTGGTTCAAACGTATCGACTGCCAAATGTTGATGTTCGCCATGTCAAAATCTTGCGAGAGTATGCGCATGCGGCGATGGATATTTCGGACGGATTGGTTGGTGATCTCACCAAGATGCTAAAGGTTTCTGGCGTTTCGGCAGAGGTTCACACAAATCTTTCGCTTTTTTTTGAAGAAGTTTTGGAGGCGATTCGGTTTGAGCCGACTTTGAGCGATGTGGCGCTTACTGGCGGAGATGACTACGTCGTCTTATGCGCCGTGCCAGCCGGGAGGGCAGAAATGTTTTGGCGTTCTATGAAGCGGCAGGCGATGAGTGCAATCAAAATAGGTGTGGCTGTTGAGGGTACGCACCCGCCGATTTTCTTTGACTTTGATGGCAGTCCTAGAACATTTAAACGCGGCTCCTTTTCGCATTTTTGAAAGATTTTATGGCTGAAATTTTGAATGACCGCCGTGCTGTCAGCAACGTTTGGCGGTTGGCCGCTGCTCAAGCTCTGGCAGGCGGCAATGCCTCTGTTATTTTTGCCACAGCGGCAATCGTTGGTTCAACAATGGCTCCCGACAAAAGTTTGGCCACGCTGCCGATTTCTATATTTGTTGTTGGCATGGCGTTGGCAACACTGCCTGCCGGCTGGCTTGCGCGCCGTTACGGACGACGCGTAACGTTTATGATTGGTGCCGTTTTAGGTGGTGTCGGCGGGCTGATTTGTGCTGCTGGAATTTCGATGTCCTCGTTTGCGCTGTATTGTCTTGGTACGCTTTTTTGTGGTTTGTATTCAGCCATTTCGCAGTCGTATCGATTTGCGGCAACAGACACTGCAAGCGAAGGCTACAAGCCAAAAGCCATTTCTTATGTGATGGCGGGCGGAGTGCTGGCCGGTGTTCTGGGGCCGCAGTTGGTTCAGTTCACTATGGAAGTTTGGCCGCCTTACTTGTTTGCGGCCAGCTATTTGGCTCAAGCTCTTGTCGCAGTAATCGCAATGATTGTGTTGGCGGGTATCGATATTCCGGTGCCTTCGGACGTTTCAATGCCGGCAGGACGTCCGTTGCTGGAAATCGTGCGCCAGGCAAAATTTATCATGGCAGCTCTATGTGGCACAGTGAGTTATGTTTTGATGAATTTGGTGATGACTTCGGCACCGTTAGCGATGAAAATCTGCGGTTTATCACTCTCGGATTCAAACTATGGAATTCAGTGGCATATCGTTGCAATGTACGGACCTAGCTTTTTTACTGGCACACTGATTGCCCGGTTTGGTGTTCATCGCATCGTTTTTGTGGGTATGCTCTTAATTGCGCTGTGTGCCGTGGTGGATTTGTTTGGCATCGGGGTTTGGAATTTTTGGATTGGACTTATCCTTCTCGGATTGGGCTGGAATTTTGGTTATATCGGCGCAACTGCGATGGTTGTCGCGACGCATCGGCCCGAAGAGCGCAATAAGGTGCAGGCCTTCAATGATTTTCTCATATTTGGAACGATGGCCTTCGGGTCTTTTGCTTCCGGCCATATTTTGGAAGTCTATGGCTGGAGCGTGGTGAACTGGGTGGTGTTTCCGCCAATCATCACCGGCGTCTTGGCTCTATGGCTCTCAATGCGCTGGAAGCGGAATATTCAGATCACTGGCGCCTGAATGGCGGCGATTTCCTGATGTTTTTCCGCAAGTTGCATTGCGGCGGGGTTAACTTTCTGGCAAGAGGGTGGTGGAAGAGTATGGGCACCGGCGCGCTAAATAAACTTTAATGAAATAAAGCGCGCGCGAGCAATCTGGGAGAAACGCATCAATGTCAATGATTTGGCTAATAATTTTAAGCGGACTTTTAGCCTGCGTTTATGGCGTGGTCACGGTCAATCAAGTTCTAGCGGCGGACGCCGGTAACCAACGCATGCAGGAGATAGCTGCCGCAATTGCCGAGGGCGCGCAGGCCTATTTGAAGCGGCAATATTTATCGATCGGTATCGTTGGAGCCGTTATTTTTGTAGCGCTCTGGGCGCTGCTGGGCGGCAAGGTTGCCATTGCTTTTCTCGTTGGAGCGATTCTGTCGGGCGCGGCAGGCTTTATCGGCATGAATGTGTCGGTTCGTGCCAATGTGCGCACCGCGCAAGCGTCGGCGAAATCGCTTGCGGGCGGTTTGGACATTGCATTCAAGGCCGGGGCAGTTACAGGCATGCTTGTTGCCGGGTTGGCCTTGCTAGGTGTTGCTGTCGAATTTTATATCTTGACCGGGCCTATGGGTTTAGAACCCGGCAGCCGCGAAGTTATCGACGCGCTGGTTGGTTTGGGCTTTGGCGCTTCTTTGATTTCTATTTTTGCCCGTTTGGGCGGCGGCATTTTCACCAAAGGCGCTGATGTCGGTGCCGATTTGGTCGGTAAAGTTGAAGCTGGTATTCCGGAAGATGATCCGCGCAACCCCGCAACAATCGCAGATAACGTTGGCGACAACGTTGGTGATTGTGCAGGTATGGCGGCTGATTTGTTCGAAACCTATGCAGTGACTGTCGTTGGCACCATGATTTTGGGCGCGATTTTCTCCACAAGTCCGGCTCAGGTGGGGCTGACGATGATTTACCCGCTGGTGATTTGTGCGGCGTGCATTGTGACGTCGATTATCGGCACTTATTTCGTCAAGCTTTCCTCGGGTGAAAATCCGTCGATCATGGGTGCACTTTACAAAGGCTTGATCGTCACCGGAGTGTTGTCGATTGGCGGCCTTTGGGCGGCGACGAGCTATTTGGGTTGGGGCTCGCTTGGCCAAATGGGCGGCGTGGCAGTAACCGGAACTAATTTGTTCATCTGCGGTCTGGTCGGTCTTGTCGTAACCGGACTGATTGTCGTCATCACCGAGTATTACACCGGCACCGGGAAACGCCCCGTGGTTTCGATCGCGCAGGCGTCGGTTACCGGACATGGTACCAACGTCATCCAAGGTTTGGCGGTATCGCTCGAATCAACCGCGTTGCCAGCTTTGGTGATTGTCGGTGGCATCATTTCGACTTACCAATTGGCGGGCCTATATGGCACGGCGATAGCGGTTACCACCATGCTCGGTCTGGCTGGAATGATCGTGGCTTTAGATGCCTTCGGACCGGTGACCGATAATGCCGGTGGCATTGCCGAGATGGCAGGCTTGGACAAGTCTGTGCGGCACAACACTGATGCGCTCGATGCTGTCGGAAACACTACGAAGGCCGTCACAAAGGGCTATGCGATAGGCTCCGCGGGTTTGGGTGCTTTAGTGCTGTTTGCGGCCTATTCGAACGATTTGACGTTCTTTGCGGAGCATGGAGATCAATACACATACTTCAAAGGCATGGGGCCGGTTTCATTTGACCTGAGCAATCCCTATGTCGTTGCAGGTTTGATATTCGGCGGACTCATTCCGTACCTGTTTGGCGGCATCGCCATGACGGCTGTGGGGCGTGCTGCCGGTTCCGTTGTTGAAGAAGTACGC
>JAYTYD010000297.1:0-1780 GCA_043742625.1 Methylovirgula sp.
CCCGTTTGAAGGCTGGGTTGATGCCATTAATGCCACAGACGGCTCAGGCGCGCATTGCCACATGTCCAGCGTGGCAATTTGCGCCTTGCTGACGCGGGCCGGGTTTTCGCCGGTGTTCCAGATCTCTTGCCGCGATTACAATCGCATTGCAATCCAAGGCAATGTTTTGGGCGCTTCGGCGCTTGGCGTGGGAAACATTTTGTGCCTCACCGGGGATGGTGTGCAGTGCGGCGATCATCCGCAGGCCAAGCCGGTGTTTGATCTTGATTCGACTTCATTGCTGGAAACCATCCGCACTATGCGCGACGAAAAGCGGTTTTTGTCAGGGCGCAAAATCACCACGCCTCCCGCTGTGTTCATAGGTGCGGCTGAAAACCCTTTCGTGCCGCCGCAAGAGTTCCGTGCCACCCGTCTGGCCAAGAAAATTGCTGCAGGGGCACAATTCATCCAGACCCAATATTGCTTTGATCTGCCGATGCTTGAAAGCTTCATGTCCAAGGTTCGGAATATGGGACTCGATCAAAAATGTTTTATAATGATCGGGGTCGGGCCGCTGGCTTCGGCTAAAACCGCCAGATGGATGCGCGCCAATGTCGCCGGTGTGCACATCCCGGACAGTGTTATAAGCCGTTTGGAAGGTGCTCAAAATCAGAAGCAGGAAGGCAAGAACATCTGTATTGAGATGATTCAGGCCGTCCGCGAAGTTAAAGGCGTGTCCGGCGTGCATGTTATGGCATATCGGCAGGAAGAACTCGTTGCCGACATTGTGCACGCCTCTGGCGTGCTCAAAGGGCGAACCCCATGGCGGCGTGATTTGGTCGCAGCCAGCTTGCAACGCGAAACAATGGATAATTCAGGAGCACTAAATGGCTGACACAATAATAACCTCAGACAAACAAAAGGTCACCATCGGCTGGGACCGCAAATTTGTCATGATCGGCGAACGCATCAACCCGACAGGGCGTAAAATAATGGCTGCTGAAATGGCCGCCGGTGATTATTCTCGCGTGTTGTCCGACGCTCTGGCGCAGGTCGCTGCCGGCGCGCAAATGCTGGACATTAACGCTGGCATTCCGCTTGCCGATGAGCCGCGCATTCTGGCCGAATGCATCAAGCTGGTCCAAGAGCATGTTGATGTTCCGCTTTCAATCGACAGCTCGATTGTTGAAGCGCTCGAGGCTGGCATTGCCGCCTACAAGGGTAAACCGCTGTTGAATTCAGTTACCGGCGAGGAAGAGCGGCTTGAGCGCGTTCTGCCATTGGTGAAAAAATACAATTGCGCTGTGGTGGCCATTTCCAATGATGAAACCGGAATATCGGAAGACCCGGATGTGCGTTTTGAAGTGGCCAAAAAAATTATCCAGCGCGCGGCGGATTATGGGATTCCCCGTTCGGATATCGTCGTGGATCCGCTCGTTATGCCGGTGGGTGCGTTGAACGATGCCGGGCGTCAGCTCATTCGCCTGCTGCGCCGGCTGCATGAGGAGCTCGATGTAAACACAACGTGCGGTGCCTCTAACTTCTCGTTTGGTCTGCCAAACCGGCGCGGTTTGAATGCGGCGTTTTTGCCGATGATGATCGGTGCAGGTATGACCTCGGCCATAATGAATCCGCTCCACGAACAGGATATTGCCGCAATACTTGGTGCAAACGTGGTAATGGGCAATGATCCAAACTGCACCGCGTGGATCAAGAAATTCCGCGAACCCGCCCCGGAGGGGAGTGCAGAGGCTGAAGGCCGCGGTCGCCGTGAAGGCCGTCGCGCCCGTTCGCGGGCGTA
>JAYTYD010000298.1:0-1085 GCA_043742625.1 Methylovirgula sp.
GACACTGCATTCGCCGAAAAACGGTCTGAATATGGAGGTGCACTCCAACCAGCCGGGTGTACAATTCTATGACGGTGCAAAGGTAAATGTTCCGGTGGCGGGTCTCAATGGTGAAAAGTATGGCGCTCATGCCGGATTGTGCTTTGAGCCGCAAAACTTTCCGGATGCGCCAAACAAGCGGCATTTCCCCAACTCCATCCTGCGCAAAGGGGAGCGTTACAGCCATAAAATGGAATATCGTTTTCGGTAATCCAAGCTGTGCTGGGCGGTATGGAAGATGGCATGTAATGATAAATCGCGCACTTTTGACGGGGCTGGCTGTGGCGTTCGGTTGCGGGAGCGCTTTCGCGCAAAGCGTCGAGCAGGGCGAAGCGGTGTTTCGCAAATGCGCGGCGTGCCACGCGATCGGCGAAGGCGCGGTCAACAAGGTGGGTCCAGTGTTGAATGGCGTGGTGGGGCGCGCTGCCGGCCTTTATGAGGGCTATGCTTATTCCGCTGCGAATAAAAACTCCGGGTTGACGTGGGACGAAGACACACTTCGCGCCTATCTGGCGAGCCCGCAAGCAAAAGTGCCGGGCACAAAAATGTCTTTTGCCGGATTGTCAAAACAATCTGAGATTGAAAGCATTATTCTATTTCTGAAGCAGTTTGATGCGGCAGGAAACAAGCACTGATCTGTGCCACGTATTTATGAAAAAACCCGGACACGATAATTTTTGGCAATGCTTTGCCAAGGGGTCGTTATCCGGGCTATTTTTACGCCGTAAGCAGCGTAACAAGTTTGAGTTGCAAGAAGGGTTCGTCTTTACATTGCGCCGACCGATTTGTCTGAACTCATGCCGCCGCGCGAAAATACGCTCTGTGGAACATTTCCGATATCGCAAGCTGCTTGGCTGGCGTGGCCGCAATCTGCAATCGCCTGACCAACTGGATTAAACTTGCCCAAGGCGCTGTCTGTATCATAAATGGATGGAGCGGAACCGTGACCTTCATAAACGCGGGCATTAGCAGCACTCGCGCCGAGAACAACAGCAGAAGCAAGAATAAGTGTAGAAATGATTGAGGTTTTCATGTTATTTTCCTTT